>JAXJMV010000084.1:0-75586 GCA_036312985.1 Collinsella sp. | reverse complement strand
ATGGGAAGCCTCCTCCCCGCAGGTGCGGTAAGGGCTACCGCACGGGCCGATACTCAAAGCCCATTGTGGCACCCCGAGCCCGCGGAAAGAAGCTGCGCCGCGGGGGAGGCGGCCCCCAATGGCTTTCTCATATCGTCTTTTTCATGCATTTGAATAGAGCGGGCAACTCTCTTGGGGCCGTCTGCATGGCGTGTGCCTGGCGCATGGTATTGCGCCCAGCTTTCATGTCCGCGCGGCCACCTATCCTTACGGCAATGTAGCCGCCTATGTAGCAAGCGGCAGGCAACGGAGAAAGGCCCTAACCGTGTCAGTTGAAAAGACGCCGGGTATCTCGGCTATCGATACGACGAACTTTGCGCGCCAGATTGTGCTGGACTTTGAGTTTGCGCCGGTGCCAAAGCAGCGCCAGCGCCGTGGACTGCGCAACGAGATTATCGAGGTCGGCGCCGTCAAGCTCGATTACCACGGCAACGTTATGGGCGAGTTCTCGCAGTTTGTGCAGACGGAATTTACCGAAGGCGTTGCGTTTCCCGTCCGCGAGCTCACGGGGATATCGGCTGTGGACATCGCGATGGCCGATCCGCTCTACGTGGTGATCAAAAGGCTCAGCGATTGGATCGGCCGCTACTCCGCCCAGATAGTTTGCTGGAGCGGAGCGGATCATCAACAGCTTATGGCCGAGTGCCAGGCAAAGCATATCGACCTTGCCGCATTTCCTACGGACTGGGCCCGACCTGCAGGCGTTTTACACCTCGATCATGGACGTGGGCAGCCACGGGTGCGTCTCTTTGAGTGACGCGGCAACGTGGTTTGGCATCGAGTTCGACGAGTCGACGGGCTACGCCCATAGTGCCCTGGCCGATGCGCGCGTGACCGCCAAGCTGCTCAAGCAGATGATGGACGGGGACTACCGCGTGAGCCCGCGTGCCCAGGAGATCCGCCAGCGATGGGGGATGGGCGAGCGAGCCCAGACGCGCCTCTCCAGCAGGTGCCCCGAGCTGAGCGATCTGCTGCTGAAGCTGAAGGCGGAGGGGAGGTAAGGAGATGTGCTGAGAACGGTGGGCGAGTGTTGGATATACCTTGGCATCAAGGCCAATTTGATAGATCAACGCATGCAGATAGGCTGCCTACCGATAGTCCCAGGAATGACCTTCGATTCAAGTCGCCAGGTTTCAAGCTGTATATCATTTGGAACATCTGAACGGCTGGCGGGCTTGGAGGGTTCACGGCTGTAGCGTGCCGTGAGTGAGTTCGGCTCTCGCTTTAACTTGGGGCCTCGCTGATTTCTCATGCGTGACGTTTAGAATCTGATGCAAATTAAAGGCCGTATGCTCTTTTGCGGGACATGTTGTTGAACGACCGGCTTCATAAACCTGTAGCAGCTTCTCAGGGCAGATGAAAAGGGGCTAAAAACTGCTTATCTTGTTCGTGATATACGATGCTATTCTGCCAGGACTAACAACTTTCTCAAGGACGTTCCGGATCGCATTCGCGATTTGAGTTATCGACTGGACCTTGCAGACCTCGAGCGGGAGAGCTTGGATGAAACCCTCGGCAAAGTTTTGGGGCGGTAGCCACATTGCGGGCCCTTATTGTCTAACCTAGCTCGTCAAGCAGAGAGGGGTTTGCGTCTATATCCATGCCAAGGGCTTCTGCGACAGATTGCGCAACCGCAAAGGCCATCTTGGGAGGAACGGCGTTTCCAATTTGCCGATAGCGGGAGCATTGCGAACCATACCAAGGCATATCCCTCGGGAAGGTCTGTATGGTGGCGGCTTCCTGGACCGAGATGCGGCGAAGGCGAGGAGGAACGCTATCGGCTACTTTCCCGCCTTTCTGAAGCTCTTCGTGGTATTTTTCGACCCATTGGGTCGCTCCGGTTTCGAGCGTCTCTTGATCGACAATCGGCGTTCTGTTCCCGCCCATTGAGGCGGGAAGCGTCGGCGCGGGCTTGTCCATGTCCATCGGGCGGCCTTGGCCGTTGAACAGCATGCCTGCAAACGGCGACGGGCGGAGCACGGGGCTTTTTGCCGTAGTTACCTTCGCCTTGCAAGTCTGATCATTGCCCGGCTCGCCGAGAGGAGGCAGCCCGCGCAGGGCGTCGGCCACACCCACCCATTCCTTGACTGTCGGCTGTGGGTAGTTGTACTCGATGCAGGGGTCCTTGATCCCGACAAGGAACATGCGCTCTCTGGTCTGCGGGACGCCGTAATTGGCACTGTTCAGTACCTCAAGGTTGGTTTTGTAGCCAATCTCTTCCGCCTTCTTGCGGATGTCGGCAATAGTTCCAGCCCAGCGTTTGTTCTTGGCGAGTGCCTTGACGTTCTCCATCACGAACGCTTGGGGCTGGACCCTCTCGACCATGCCGAGGAAGTCGAAGACGTGACGCGAGCGGGGGTCGTTCGGGTCCATCTTCCCCGCGACCGAGAAGCCCTGACAGGGCGGTCCTCCAATGACTAGCTCCGCCGAACCCCTTCCGGGCAGTTCCTCAACCTCCCTAATATCTCCCGTGACTATCCTGTGGCTCAGTGTTTTGCCGGTCTTCTTCGAGATCGCGTCCATCGCGGCAGCGTAGGTTTTCATGGCGTCCGGGTTGATATCGTTCGCAAATACGGGGGTGAACCCGGCGGCGATGAAGCCGAGGTCGAGACCGCCCGCTCCCGAATAAAGGCTGACGAAACGCTTCATTAAAGCAATCCTCCTGAATAGTAGAGCTCATTCCAATATGGAATGAGCTCATGAGATGATATCATATACAAGCATGGGTTGCTGCCGGAAGGGGGCGTTTATGGAAGACTTCAATCTTTCTCTCGGGAGACTTATCGCTAAATGGCGGAGACGCTCCGGGATGTCACAGGCGGCGCTCGCTGAGGCAACGGGATGCCAGCAAGCGTCGATTTCGAAACTGGAAAGCGGCTCCAAGCGCATAACTGTCTCTGAGCTTTCTCAAGTGCTTTGTGCCTGCGGATTAACCTTCAGTGCGGTAAGCGACGATCTTGATGGCCTTATCGCTTATGAGCCTCAACCTTTATGGGAGCGTGTAAATGAGTAGCAGTGCAAACATTTCTGAAATATGCGAAGCGCTTCTGGCGGCGTCCCTGCCTATAGATCCGAACTCGATGGAAAGCGCCGCGATTCAGGTTGCGGACTATTACGAGAACGGCCCTGAGGAATCCAGGATTCCCGCTGAAGAGATCTCCGATCGCTTCAGCGAGATGTGGAGCTTTTGGCTTGAGAACTACGATAGTCCCTCAAAGGAATTGAAGGACGTCATTAGCGCCGCGGTTGGCGTCGACCATGAAATGGAAGAGCTCGCGAACGGCTACTTCAAGCTCGAAGAAAAACTCGAGGAGAAGCAGTTCATGGCAAGGAGTCATGCAATCGCTTTGATTGGCTGTGCTCCGCTCATTCGTACCCTTGTCGTGGAGCAGCACCTCGGTCTCGATAGGATTAGAGGCATTCTTAACGTTCCTGCCGCCACTTTCGACGCCATCAATGCTGTAATCAGTTCTATCGGTATTGACCCGCCCTTCGGCTCTGAGAGGATAGCCGGAATACATGAAACTGACGTTTCAGACGTCGCCGCCCTGTTTGGTGATATCGAACCTGACGTCGCTGGAGAAACTTTCCGAGGCCTTCTCGGATCGTTCTCGAGATGCGATACGCTTGCCGACGATGTTATCGACTTGGGCCTCATTCCTTTTGAGCCGTACCAGTTTATGCTCTACTTTGAGTTGCTTACGCTTGAGATGGTTGACAGATTCCCCGGCAGGGCGATTTACGAATGCACGCCCCGTTCGAGCAATGTAAAGGCGCTTTGGAACTCCATGTATCATCCCACTCAGGAGAATCCATACCTCAACAACGCCAAGTCCGTCTATTCACTTGACGAAGCATGGGCCGAAACGAAACTCTCCCGGCAGACTGGGAACGGCTCGATTCTGCTTGCCGATGTCTTTAGCATTCTGGCAGAGTTGCCCTACACGACGAGAAGACGCGTTGCTCACATTATTCGTTGTTATTTGATTCTCATTGCCGATTCTCGTCAAACGAAGACGCCTTTGGAGCCGATCGGCGTCGATTCCATCAAGGCTTTTGTCAAGCGCGTGGGGATCTCAAACAGTTTAACCAAGGGCGTTCTCGATCAGAGGCTGGTAGATTTCCTTACCCGCTGCATTCATCCGGAAGAGGGCTGGTTCGCAAGGGGTCTCGGCTCTTCCGTGAACGAGACGAACGCTTCGGGGCGCAAATATGGCGATGTTGAATACTTGGACCTTTCAAATCGTGCACATATCGAGGCCTATGAGGCACACGGTGGCGGTCTGCGGGATGAGTACATTCAGGCGCACATTAACTCCCTGCATGAAACTGTGCGCTACCACGAGCACGAGGCGAAGTTGCGCAACGAACCCTACGACATGACCGTTAGAGTCACGTACGTTGCCCATGACGTTTCGAGACTGATTGACTTTCATGATGGATGCACAAAGGAAATCGAGGGCATTCCGTTCGAGTTTCGCTTTATGACGTACGTCGATTTGCTCAACGCTGCTGGCGGCATCGATGTCGTAATCGGAAATCTGGCGGATTTTAATGAGTTGATTCATCAGAGGATCTCTAGGCTTCCCGATGCGTATACGTTGAAGCGGCGCTATCAGGAGATTACTGGATTGGGATTATCCGAAAAGAATTAGTTGCTGGGGCCCGCGTTCCGAGCTGTGGTGGTTCGGAACGCGGGCCTCTCTGTGCTTCCATGTAGCATAAGCGCTCGGGTATCTGTGCTTATTTTGACGTGTTGGATCCATTGGAGATGGGTGCGATTTGTATTCAGCATCTCTTTACTGCTGCGCATCTAGCCGCGGCATCAATGAACTTCGCTAGCGCTTTCGGACTGTCAAAAGGCATACACAAGTGTCAGTCTTTTGACATCGCGTGGCCTGAGCGGCGGCGTGCAACGGCTGCACGCCGCCTGCGTCTGCCTACATCCCCGCAACCCCACGCGCGGCGCTCAGCAGTTCGTACTCCCTCTGGCTCCACTGGCGCAGCTCGGCAGCCCCGACGGCATCTCGGCACAGGTCCAAAAACACCTCGGCTCCCTCGCAGAAGCACTCACGGGCAAAGGCACCGGATCCGTCCACGATGCACGCGCCGTCGGCAAACAGCATCCAACTCGACGGCTCACGCGAATCGTCTCCGAGCAGCTTGATCTGCAGTACGTGCGGGTCGTCGGCGTCGCAGAGCTCTTCCTCGAGCACCTGCACCGTAAAGCGCATCTGGAGGGACAGAGTATAAAATCCGGAAAAGTGTCGAAATAGGCACCTTAAAACTTCGGAAAAGTGTAGTTGGATGACAAAACAGCACTTAGAAGCCGATGCTGGATGCGGGATCCTGCGGCTGCCTTCAGCCCTCGCTACTCGTCGTCTCCGTCGTTGGGGTCGCCCTTGAGGGTGTTGATGTCCAGGTACTGGTTATCGTCCTCTTTTTGCTGGGTTTCCGACTCCGCTTGGGTGGGGCCGCGGAACAGCTGGAATCCTTCAAACGCAATGACACCGAGCAGGGCAATGATAATGGCGATAAAGGCAACCTTGACTGCCTGCGGAAATTCCGAGAAACGCAGTGCCTTTTCCTCGGCGTAATAATCGGCGAAGCGCTCTTCGCCCGTGCTTTTGGTATACGCCGGCGCGGACGCGGCCTCCGGGTCATATTCCGGTGCAGGCGTGGCAGCGTACGGATCGTTGAGATAATCGCTCGATGCGGTGCCATAATCCTCGGTCTCGATGCGACCGGTGCCAGCATGGCCATCGGAATAATCGGAATATGCCGCACTGCCCTCATAGTCCGCGGCGCTCGTGTTGGCGGCAAAAAGCGGGTTAACTGGAACATCGAGCGCCGGCATGCCGGTAGAGGTCTCATCCAGATCGGCTGCGGCCCAGGAATCGTGGACAACCTGATGGGCAACGGGCTCATCGAGCCTTGTGACCGGAGGCTTGCGTGCCGCAGGAACAGGCAACTGCTGGGCGCTGTACATAACGGTGCTGTCGGCCGATTTGCCCTGCGTCGCTGCAGCGAGAAATGCCGCCGTCTCGGACGGGTCGCTTGCGGGGCGGGGAGCGAGCGTGGGCGCCGAAGTGGGTGCGGGCGTAGGCGCGGGCGTCGAAACAGGCGACTGCGCAGGAGTCGGCGCAGATGCGGACTTAGGTGCAAGTGCGGGATTGGGGCTTGACGTGCGAGCCCCGCCGCCCATGAGTTCGTCGGCGGTCCACGGGCGATCATCCATCACGTCGTCAAGGCTCAGCGAAAACAGGTCGTCTTCACCCTCATCGAACATGCGGTGCACATGTCCACCAATTGCCGGAATCAATCCGCGACCGGTGCATGATGCCTTGCTCAACGCCATTCTGTTCCATCCTTTCGAAATACTAATGACATCGATTATATGGAACTTCCCAAGCTGCTCGGTCTTGGATTCGTGCTTTCCAGAACTCGCGCCCAAAAGGGGAGGGGCAATCCAGGCGAGCGCTTACTTGTCGCCGGCCGCCGCCTTGGCCTCATTGAGGTAGCTATAGAAGCTGTACTTGGAGATGCCAAAGAACTCGCAGGCGCGCTCGCTCGACTTGGAAATGAGGAAGGCACCGCGACGGTCGAGGTAGCCAATGGCACGAATGCGCTCGTCTTTGGTCATGAGTGCCGCGGGCTTGCCCACAAACTGCTCGCACTCGTGCAGCAGGTCCTCGAGCAGGTCGCCGATGTTCTTGGTAATGGGCTCGGGCTCGGTATAGCCCGTGCCGCCGGTGCCGGTAAAGGCATCGAGCGAACGCTCAAAAGCCTTCATAAGCGTAATGTCAAAGTTGATGCCCAAAATGCCGACGGGCTTGCCCTCGTCGTTGCGGATAAAGATGGTAGAGGACTTGAGCAGCTTGCCATCGGTGGTTTTGGTGAGGTATGGCTCGCGGTCGTGCACGTCGGTGGTGCCCTCGTGCATGGACTCAAACACAATATGGCTGGGGCCGTCACCCAGTTTGCGCCCGCTGACGTGGCCGTTTTCGATCACTACGATGGAGTGGTCCACGTCCTCGGTCTCCAGATCGTGGACGACGACTTCGCAGTTGGGGCCAAATTGGAGCGCCAGACCGTGTGCGAGGCGCTTGTAAAACTCAATCTGTGACGGGGTCATGGGTGCCTTCCTAAAAATTAGTTTGGGCATACTTTGCCATAAACCACACCTGTTCGCAAATAACGAAAGCGTTGCTGCGTTATGTAACCGTTCGTCGGCGAAAAGGTACCGATTACGGCAACAAACAATTTGTTAGGTTTGCCAATCAAAAAGTGTGATAGAACAGTGCTAACAAACTTTTTGTTTGGCATCCACATAAAAGTTCAGTCGCATGAATGGGAATGGGCTGAAACGCGTATGCGGGGGCCGGCAAGAGAGGACTTAAGGAGTTCACCGTATGGCCGATAAGATCCAGTGGGCGGGCAACACGATGCCCAAGAGCGATGACAAGCACTTGGGAATCATGAGCCTCGACCACGTGAAGAAGGCCCGTGCCTTCCACCAGTCGTTCCCCCAGTACACCGTCACTCCGCTTGCCCGCCTGGACGGCCAGGCCGCGCGCCTGGGCCTGTCCAACCTGTGCGTTAAGGACGAGAGCTATCGCTTTGGCCTCAACGCCTTTAAGGTCCTGGGCGGCTCGTTTGCCATGGCCAACTACATTGCCGACGAGACCGGCAAGGACGTTGCCGAGTGCACCTTCGATTACCTGACCTCCGATCAGCTTGCCAAGGACTTTGGCCAGGCCACCTTCTTTACCGCCACCGACGGCAACCATGGCCGCGGCGTGGCATGGGCTGCCAACAAGCTCGGCCAGAAGGCCGTCGTGCACATGCCCAAGGGTTCCACCAAGCCCCGCTTCGATAACATCGCCGCCGAGGGCGCCACGGTGACCATCGAAGAGGTCAACTACGACGAGTGCGTGCGCATGGCCGCCGCCGAGGCCGACGCCTGCGAGCGCGGCGTCATCGTTCAGGACACCGCCTGGGAGGGCTACGAGAAGATCCCGTCCTGGATCATGGAGGGTTACGGCACCATGGCTTCTGAGGCTGCCGAGCAGCTGCGCGAGATGGCCATCAACCGCCCGACGCACGTGTTTGTCCAGGCTGGCGTGGGTTCGCTCGCCGGCGCCGTGGTGGGCTACTTCACCAATCTGTATCCCGATAACCCGCCCACCTTTGTCGTGGTCGAGTGCGCTCCTGCCGCCTGCCTGTACAAGGGCGCTGCCGCCGGCGACGGCGACCCGCGCATCGTGGACGGCGACATGCCCTCCATCATGGCCGGCCTGTGCTGCGGCGAGCCCAACATCCTGGGCTGGGATATCCTGCGCAACCACGTCACTGCCTTTGTGTCCTGCCCCGACTGGGTCACCGCTCGCGGCATGCGCACCCTGGGCGCCCCCGAGAAGGGCGACCCGCGCGTCATTTCCGGCGAGTCCGGCGCGGTGACCACCGGCCTGGTCGAGACCCTCATGCTCGATCCCGAGTACGCCGAGCTCAAGGAGCTCATCGGCCTGGACAAGACGAGCTCCGTGCTCTGCTTCTCCACCGAGGGCGACACGGATCCGGATCAGTACCGTCGCATCGTCTGGGAAGGCGAATACCCCACTTGCTAATCGTTGGGGCGGAGTAAATAGGTATCGCTCCGCCACCTCACAGGTAGATTCCTTCGTTTGAAAGGTTATGAACAATGGCTAAAGAACTCGATTTCGACGCTATCAAGGCTGCTGCTGAGTCTCATCGTGCTGATATGACTCGCTTCCTGCGCGCTATGATCTCGCATCCCTCTGAGTCTTGCGAGGAGGGCGAGGTTGTCGCCTGCATCAAGGCCGAGATGGAGAGCCTTGGCTATGACGAGGTCAAGGTCGACGGCCTGGGCAACGTTATGGGCTTTATGGGCGAGGGCGACAAGATCATCGCCATCGACTCCCACATCGACACCGTCGGCATCGGCAACATCGATAACTGGGATGCCGATCCCTATGAGGGCTACGAGACCGACGAGATCATCTACGGCCGCGGCGGCTCCGACCAGGAGGGTGGCATGGCTTCTGCTACCTACGCTGCCAAGATGATGAAGGACATGGGCCTCATCCCCGAGGGCTACAAGATCATGGTCGTCGGCACCGTCCAGGAAGAGGACTGCGACGGCATGTGCTGGCAGTACATCTACAACAAGGACGGCATTAAGCCCGAGTTCGTCATTTCCACCGAGCCTACCGACGGCGGCATCTATCGCGGTCACCGCGGCCGCATGGAGATCCGCGTCGACGTTCACGGCACCTCCTGCCACGGCTCCGCTCCCGACCGCGGCGACAACGCCATCTACAAGATGGCCGACATCATCGCCGACGTCCGCGCCCTCAACAACAACGGCTGCGACGAGTCGACCGACATCAAGGGCCTCGTCAAGATGCTCGACCCCAAGTACAACCCCGAGCACTTCGAGGACGCCCGCTTCCTGGGCCGCGGCACCTGCACCGTCAGCCAGATCTTCTACACCAGCCCCAGCCGCTGCGCTGTCGCTGACTCCTGCGCCATCTCCATCGACCGTCGCATGACCGCTGGTGAGACCTGGGAGTCCTGCCTGGACGAGATCCGCAACCTGCCGGCCGCCAAGAAGTACGGCGACGACGTGAAGGTCTCTATGTACATGTACGACCGTCCGTCCTGGACCGGCGAGGTCTACGAGACCGAGGCTTACTTCCCCACGTGGATCAACAAGGAGACCGCTCCGCACGTCAAGGCCCTCGTCGACGCCCACAAGGCCATGTTCGGTGACGAGCGCATCGGCTGCGAGCCCAGCATGGACAAGCGCACCGGTCGCCCGCTGTGCGACAAGTGGACCTTCTCCACGAACTGCGTTTCCATCCAGGGCCGCTACGGCATCCCCTGCGTGGGCTTTGGCCCGGGTGCCGAGTCTCAGGCTCACGCTCCCAACGAGGTCACCTACAAGGACGACCTGGTCACCGCTGCCGCCATGTATGTGGCTGCCCTGAACCTCTACGATCCGAGTCAGGCCGATGGCGATGCCACCGTGTTCCGCGCCGGTCTGACCAACAACAAGATCGATTAGTCCCATTCTTCGATCCTGTTGAGCCGGGGGCCGTTCGTGTCCCCGGCACCCCCTGTTGACTTGGGGCCCGCGGTCGTTATCTCCCATGCTTCCTCGACGGTGGCGGGTCCTCGTCATAGCGCTCTGCATGTTCTAGCCACACGCGCATGCCGGAGCGCATCTACTCATTGCGATCGTTTCACCTTTAGAAAGGACATTTACATGGACGCCAAGTTTACCGAGCTCGTCGAGCAGCTGAACGGACTCGACTTTAAGGGTATGTACGGCAGCGACTTCCTGCACACCTGGGACAAGACCACCGATGAGCTCAAGGCTCTCTACATCGTCGCCGACGCCCTGCGCGAGCTGCGTGAGAACAACGTTTCGTCCAAGATCTTCGACTCGGGCCTGGCCGTCTCCCTGTTCCGTGACAACTCCACTCGTACGCGCTTCTCCTTCTCTAAGGCCGCCAACCTGCTCGGCCTTGAGCTGCAGGACCTGGACGAGAAGAAGTCCCAGATCGCCCACGGCGAGACCGTCCGCGAGACCGCTACCATGATCTCCTTCATGGCCGACGTCATCGGCATCCGCGACGACATGTACATCGGCAAGGGCGACGCCTACATGGCCGAGGTCTCCGAGTCTGTCCAGCAGGCTTACGAGGACGGCGTTCTGGATCACCGTCCCACGCTCATCTCCCTGCAGTCCGACTCCGATCACCCCACGCAGTCCTCTGCCGACATGCTCTACCTCATCAACGAGTTTGGCGGCCTCGAGAACCTCAAGGGCAAGAAGGTTGCCGTCACCTGGGCCTATTCGCCCTCTTACGGCAAGCCGCTGTCCTGCCCGCAGTCGCTGATCAGCCTGCTGCCCCGCTTTGGCATGGACGTCACCCTGGCTCACCCCGAGGGCTACGACCTCATGCCCGAGGTCGTCGAGCGCGCCAAGGGCTATGCCGCCGAGTCCGGCACCACCTTTAAGCAGGTCAACACCATGGCCGAGGCCTTCGAGGGCGCCGACATCGTGATCCCCAAGAGCTGGGCTCCGTTTGCCGCCATGGAGAAGCGTACCAACCTGTACGCCGAGGGCGACGACGCCGGCATCGCAGCGCTCGAGAAGGAGCTGCTCGCCCAGAACGCCACCCATCAGGACTGGTGCTCCACGACCGAGCTCATGGAGAAGACTGCCAACGGCCAGGACACCATCTTTATGCACCCGCTGCCCGCCGACATCTCCGGTGTCTCCTGCGAGCACGGCGAGGTTAACGCCGACGTCTTCGACATGCACCGCGTGGGCATGTACAAGGAGGCCAGCTACAAGCCGTACGCCATCGCAGCCATGATGTTCCTGCAGAAGGTTGCCGATCCCGCCGCTACCCTCAAGGCCCTCGACGAGCGCAACACCGCCCGTTGGCTCCAGGCCTAAAGCCGGGTTGAGGTAAGCCATGTAAAGGAGGCGCTCTGCCAACCGGCGGGGTGCCCTTTTTTGCATCGCGGGCGTGCGGGATAAGCGCTTTCGATGTGGATGCCCGCGGCGCGAGTTATGGGTACGATGGTTTCAGGGGAGGTATCACCATGAGACTTGGATGCGTCATTATGGCTTCGGGCGAGGGCAAGCGGTTTGGCTCTAACAAGATGCTTGCCGATACCTATGGCGAGCCGCTGATTGCCCGGACCATCGATTCGGTTCCCCGGGGCTTTGACGTCGTGGTTTCGACGCGTTGGCCCGAGGTCGCTCAGATTTGCGAGGACAAGCATTGCCCGTGCGTGCTGCACGATGGCAAACTGCGCAGCGAAAGCGTCCGTGCGGGCCTTTCGTGGGGAGTCGAACGCAACTGGAAAGGTTGCCTCTTTTTGCCGGGCGACCAGCCGCTCGTGAGTTCGGATTCTTTTGAGGCTATGGTTCGTGCATTTGACGAGCGTGGCCGCAAACATCCGGTGCGTCTTGCGTGCAACGGTGAGCCTTCGAGTCCGGTGCTCTTTCCGGCGGAACTGTTCGATGCACTTATGTGTCTTGAGGGCAAGGACGGCGGGGGCTCGATTCTCAAAGGTCGCGTCGACGTTACGCTGGTCGAAGCGCGTGCCTACGAGCTGTGGGACGTCGATACCGTCAAGGGACAGCGACGCATAGCGGAGCATATCGCGGCCTGCTCGTATTTTGATCGCGTGGCCAACTGTATGAATCGATAAGGAGCAACATGATCATCATCAAAAACGGCGCGCTCGTGACGCCACAGGGGCTTCGCCGTGCCGATCTTGCCATGGATGGCGATAAGATCGCGCGGATCGCCGCGGCGATTGAGCCGGCCGAGGGCGATACCGTCGAGGATGCCACGGGCTGCTGGGTGTTTCCCGGCTTTATCGACGGCCACACGCACATGCAGTGCTGGACCGGCATGGATTGGACAGCGGATAGCTTTGAGACCGGCACGCGCGCGGCTGCCTGCGGCGGTACGACGACCATCGTGGACTACGCGACGGCCGATCGCGGCGTGACCATGCCCGATGCCCTTGCCGAGTGGCATCGCCGCGCCGACGGCACCTGCACGGCAAACTACGCCTTTCATATGGCACTCGCCGAGTGGAATGAGCGCAATCGCGCCGATCTTTCGGCTATGCGCGAGGCGGGCGTATCGTCGTTTAAGACCTACTTTGCCTACGACCACCTGCGCTTGGACGATGCCGAGACACTCGAGGTGCTGGAGGAGCTCAAGCGCCTGGGCGGTATCTTGTGCGTGCATTGCGAGAACGGCACGTTGGTGAATGAACTGCAGAAGCGCGTGTACGAGCAGGGGATTCATGGACCCGAGGGGCATGCGCTCAGCCGTCCGGACGTGTGCGAGGGTGAGGCCGTGAGCCGTCTGCTGTATCTGGCGCACTTGGCCGGGGACGCTCCGGTCAACGTGGTGCACCTTTCGACTAAGCTGGGGCTCGAGGCCATTCGCGCTGCCAAGGCGCGCGGGCAGAAGAACATCTATGTCGAGACATGCCCCCAGTATCTGATGCTCGACGACACCTGCTATCTGGAGCAGGGCGAGGACGGCTTTGCGGGCGCCAAGTACGTGATGAGCCCGCCGCTGCGCCATGCCGGTGACCGTGCCGCGTTGCGCGAGGCGCTTGTGGCTGGCGAGATCGATACTATTGCAACCGATCATTGCAGCTTTAACCTGCACGGGCAAAAGGACCGCGGGCGCGACGATTTCCGCGCGATTCCCAACGGCGGGCCCGGCGTGGAGCATCGTCCCGTCGCGATCGCCACGAGCTTTGAGGGGCAACTGGGCCCCGAGGACCTCTGCCGCCTGATGAGCGAGAACCCGGCGCGCGTGTTTGGCATGTACCCGCGCAAGGGCTGTCTTGCCGAGGGTGCCGATGCCGACGTGTGCGTGTGGGATCCTTGCGCGCGTTGGACGATCAGCGCCGCGACACAGCATCAGGCCGTGGACTACACGCCGCTCGAGGGCTTTGAGGCACATGGCCGCGCCAAGGCCGTGTTTGTGAACGGCGTACTGGCGGCACGCGACGGCGAGCCTACCGGAGCCCAGCCCGGTCGCTACGTGCCTCGCTAGCAGCAAAGATGCCGTGTCCCCTCCGCAGTTGCGGTGAAATACGGACTGTTTGCGGCCGTTTGGCGGCCAAACAGTCCGTATTTCACCGCAACTGACGAGATGGGGCCGGCTACTTGAGGCTGCTGGCGACGACGGGGCGGCCGAGGGCTGTCTCGAAGCGACCTGCCATCGTTGGGTCGGCAAGCGTGTCGACTTGGTTGAGCATGATGCGGGCATTGTTGAGGTTCAGCATCTGCAGCTCGGCATTGAGCACCATGGCGACGCGCTCGGGCGTGGCGATGTCAGTGAGCTCGCAGCCGCAGCGCTCGCAGAAGAGCTCGGGGCGGTGGACAACCTCGGCGACGGGCTTGCCGAATCCCGAGGCGCCGACGATCCAGACGATGTTGGCCGTGCCAGAGGGAATTACCGGCTCCCACGGGGCGTGCGCCTTGAGCGGGAGCCGCTTGCTGCCGTCCGCCTCGGCCAACACGTAGTCAAAGCGCTGTGCCAGCTCGTTGAGTGGCTCGGCGGGTGCGGAGAGCTTGCCTGTTTCCGGGTCTAAGACACCCGCCTGGCAAATACTCCCGCGGGCAAGTCCCGCGCACGCCTCACAGGTGCAGCCGGGAACATGCGCGGCACCCGGCTTCCAAGGTGCGGCACCCAGGCGACGATTCGACCCGTCCCACGGGACGCCGGCGACGGGAAACATGCGCGTGGTGGTGCAGAGGAGCACGCGGCCGCCAGCGCGCATAAGCTCAAGACCCAGCGTCTTTAGCAAGGTCGACTTGCCGCCGCTGCCGATAATCGCGGTAATGCCCGGCTCGATCCTGAGCGCCGAGGCAAGATTGCCGCTAACCGTTTCCATCTGTTCACCGCCGTATAATACTGTGATAATAAATAATCATCAGAGTAGCGGTCGAACCGCTTTTGCTCTGCTCAAACCGTAGCACAGGGAGGTGCCCCGGGAATGCTCGTTTATGTTCGCGGCGCCGGCGATATCGCCACGGGCGTCGCCGCTCGCTTGGTGCGCGCCGGCGCGTCGGTTGTCATGGCCGATATCGCGGTCCCCACGTGCATCCGTCGCACAATCAGTTTTTGCGAGGCCATTCGCTTGGGCGAGGTCGAGGTCGAGGGCATTCGCGCCCGCTTGGCGCAGACGCCGGCTGAGGCGCTCGAGATTACCCAAGCGGGGGATGTCGCCGTGGTGGTGGACCCCCAGGCCAAGATGCTCGGCGAGCTGAAACCCGCTGCCGTGGTCGACGCGATTCTGGCTAAGCGCAACCTGGGTACCACGCGCGGCATGGCGCCTGCCGTCATCGCCGTGGGGCCGGGCTTTACCGCGCCGGTTGACTGCGACGCCGTGGTCGAAACCATGCGCGGGCATTTCCTGGGCCGTGTCATTACCCAGGGTTCGTCCCAACCCAACACGGGCGTGCCGGGCATTATCGCTGGCTATGGCAGAGAGCGCGTTATCCACAGCCCCGCCGCCGGCGTGTTTCGGTCCGACCGCGCGATCGGCGACATCGTGAGCGCCGGAGACGTGATTGGCTACGCGGGCGATTCGCCCATGTGCACGCAGATCGATGGCTGTCTGCGCGGGCTTTTGGCGAACGGCGTGCAGGTGACTGAGGGCTTTAAATGCGCCGATGTCGATCCGCGCGGCGATGCCAGCTATATCAACTACATTTCGGACAAGGCGACGTCGGTCGGCGGCGGTGTGCTCGAGGCACTCGCCATGCTCACCGGTGTATTCCAGGGATAGGAAATTGCAATGGAAAAGCTCGATGTTGTGAATGCGGCGCTTGCCGCCCTGCGTGCTGGCGAGACGTGCGAGCTGGTGGTCGTGGCCGGCACGGCGGGGTCGTCGCCGCGCGGCGTGGGCGCCTGGATGGTCGTCTTTGCCGACGGTAGCCAGGCGGGCACCATCGGCGGCGGTAAGATCGAGCTCTTTGCGCTGGACGAGGCACGCGAGCTCCTGAGCGCGGGACAGTCGCGTCTGGTCCGCTACACCATGGGCGGCGAGAACTCCGATACCGGCATGATCTGCGGCGGAGCCATCTGCCTGTGCTATTTGCACCTGGACGCGACCAAGGCACCGTTGTTCCAGTCGGCTGCCGACGTCTTGGCATATCGACGCATCGGCGACTTCGTCATCGACTTTGAACCGTTTATCGCAAACGCGCTCGAAGGCGATGTGGCCGAGTACCATGGCGAGGCATCGCGCCATACCATTGCGGGCTGCCCCGGGCTTTCACTGGTGGAGGAGGGGAGTAACGTCACCTACACTAACGCCGCCTCCGAGATTCCCGCGGCGCACGTCGAGACGCTCTGCCCCGAGGGCCTGACCTACATCTTTGGCTGCGGACACGTGGGCGCCGCGACGGCGCGCGTGCTCACGGCGGCGGGCTTTGCCGTCGTGGCCTGCGATGACCGCCCCGGCACGTTGACGCCCGAATGGGTGCCCGGTGTCTACGATCGTCGCCTGGTCGATTACAAGAACCTGAGCGAGCTGTGTCCCATCGGTCCGCGCGACTTGGTGGTCGTCGCCACGGCGGGTCACAAGTCCGATATCGACGTGGTGATTCAGGCCATGCGTGCCAAGCCTGCCTACCTGGGCTGTCTGGGTTCGCGCCGCAAGACGGCCTTTGTGCGCGCCCGCCTGGAGCAGGAAGGCTTTACGCAGGACCAGATCGACGAGCTGCACCTTCCGATCGGCGTTGCCATCGAGGCCGAGGACCCCGAGGAGATCGCCATCTCCATCGCCGCCGAGATGATCCACCTGCGCCGCACCAAACTCGTCCCCCGCAAGCGCTAATCGCATCCCCACCAATAAGTTGCGGTGAAATACGGATTGTTTAAGCCTGTTAGGCCGCCCAACAGTCCCTATTTCACCGCAACAGCTTTTTGGGACCCATTTGTGCGGGGGAGTTGTGGAGTTGTACAGGCAGACGAGGTTTTTCTGGAAATACACTCCCGATGCGCGTATAGTACCGATTGTTTTGTCGGCTCCTGCTGTGTCGAGTCCAAACCGCAAAATGCCATGAGCGGCGCGGATGCAGCCAGGAGGCACGAGGACAACCCATCGTGGCCACGCCCCGTGCTTAAAACCCCAAGAAGGAGTGAACAATGGCAGAAGAGAAGTATGTGCCGCGTCTGAAGACCAAGTACAACAACGAGGTCAAGCAGCAGCTTCAGGACAAGTTCCAGTACGAGAACGTCATGATGATCCCCAAGTTTGAGAAGATCGTCGTGAACATGGGTGTCGGCGAGGCCGCTACCGATTCCAAGGCCATCGACGGTGCCGTGCGCGACCTGCGCGCCATCACCGGCCAGCAGCCGATGATCACCCGTGCCCGCAAGTCCATCGCTACCTTCCGCCTGCGCGCTGGTATGCCGATCGGCTGCAAGGTTACCCTGCGTGGCGACCGTATGTGGGAGTTCTTCGATCGTCTGACCTCCGTCGCGATCCCCCGTATCCGCGACTTCCGCGGCATCTCCGCCAAGAGCTTCGACGGCCGTGGTAACTTCTCCATGGGCGTCACCGAGCAGCTCATCTTCCCCGAGATCGACTTCGACTCCGTCGATCACCAGCGCGGTATGGACATCACTTTCGTGACCACCGCCAATACCGATGAGGAGGCCAAGGCCCTTCTGGACGCCTTCGGTTTCCCGTTCAAGAAATAGGTTCACCTGCCCTATAAGCGCCGTTCCCACAAGGGGGCGGCGCTTGGGGCGAACAATACTCTATGTGAGGAGGATATAAGTGGCTAAGACATCGATGATCGTCAAGTGCAATCGCAAGCAGAAGTTCTCTACTCGTGAGTACACGCGCTGCCAGCGCTGCGGCCGTCCGCACTCTGTGTACCGCAAGTTCGGCCTGTGCCGTGTCTGCTTCCGCGAGCTTGCACTCAAGGGCGAGCTTCCCGGCGTTAAGAAGGCCAGCTGGTAAGTCACTACCAGCGTTTCAAGCATCAGTTTGGAACAGGGAAAACGCGCTAAAAAGGCTTTGCCGTTAAGGGCGGCGAAGAACCAAGAGCACGTGTTCATCAAGAACGAAGGAGAATCTGTATGAACCTTACAGACCCGATCGCAGATATGCTTACGCGCATCCGTAACGCTAACTCTGTGAACAAGGCCACGGTCTCCATGCCGAGCAGCAAGAAGCTCGTCGAGATCGCTCGTGTTCTGCACGAGGAGGGCTACATCGAGGGCTACGATGTCGAGGACACCGTTCCCCAGAAGACTCTGCACATCACGCTTAAGTATGGTCCCAAGAAGGCTAAGGTCATCAACGGCATCCGCCGCATTTCCAAGCCGGGCCTGCGTAAGTACACCGGCGTTGCCGACATGCCCCGCGTCCGCGGTGGCCTTGGTACCGCCATTATTTCCACCAGCCATGGCGTCATGACCGACCGCGATGCTCGCAAGCACAACGTCGGCGGCGAGATCATCGCTTACGTCTGGTAATTCGCTCGGTAGGTAGAAGGAAAGGAGATCACCGTGTCTCGTATCGGTAATAAGCCTGTCCAGATTCCCGCCGGAGTCGAAGTGGCAGTCAACGGCAACAACGTTGTCGTCAAGGGCCCCAAGGGCCAGCTCGAGCTCGATGTCTTTGAGAAGCTCGCTATCAACGTCGAGGACAACGTCCTCACCGTTTCCCGTCCCGACGACGAGCGTGAGACCCGTGCCCGCCACGGCCTCACCCGCGCCCTCATCCACAACATGGTTGTTGGCGTTTCCGAGGGCTTCGAGAAGAAGCTCGAGCTCGCCGGCGTCGGTTACCGCGTGCAGCAGAAGGGCAAGAACCTCGAGTTCTCCCTGGGCTTCTCGCACCCCGTGATCGTCGAGGCTCCCGAGGGCATCACCTTCGAGGTTCCCGACAACACCCACGTGAACGTCAAGGGTATCAACAAGCAGCAGGTCGGTCAGATCGCCGCTGAGATCCGCGGCCATCGTCCTCCCGAGCCTTACAAGGGCAAGGGTATCCACTACGTTGGCGAGCACATCCGCCGCAAGCTGGGTAAGGCCGCCAAGTAGTCGTAACCGACTCACTCGCATAAGACCAGCACCCCGTCAGGTGCTGGCAAGATCAACCTTTTTAGGAGTTTACGTATGAACAAGCATAAGGCGAAGCTGGAAGGCCTCAAGCGTCGTCAGCGTCGTGTTCGCGGCAAGGTCTCGGGTACCTCCGAGCGTCCGCGTCTTCGCGTGACCCGTACTAACGCCAACATCTATGCCCAGATCATCGACGACAGCAAGGGCTCCAGCCTGACGCTCGTCTCTGCCTCGACCCTCGAGGCCGAGTTCAAGGGCACCCACACCTCGAACAAGGAGGCTGCGGAGAAGGTCGGTCAGCTCGTTGGCAAGCGCGCCATCGAGGCCGGCATCACCAAGGTCGCCTTCGATCGCGGTGGCCGTATCTACCATGGCCGCGTCAAGGCCCTCGCCGACGGTGCTCGTGCCGCCGGTCTCGAGTTCTAGGAGGTATGTAGCACATGGCTCGTAATCAGAAGCAGCAGCGCGAGGCCTCCGAGTTCGAGGAGCGCGTCGTTTACATCAACCGCGTGTCGAAGACCGTCAAGGGTGGTCGTCGCATGAGCCTCGTCGCTCTCGTCGTCGTTGGCGACGGCAAGGGCAACGTCGGCGTTGGCATGGGCAAGTCCGCTGAGGTGCCCATGGCCATCTCCAAGGCGTCTCTCGATGCCAAGAAGAACATGTTCCACGTGCCGGTGACCGAGCAGGGCACCATCCCGCACGAGGTTCTCGGCCACTTTGGTGCCGGCCGCATCATCATCAAGCCCGCTGTCGAGGGTACCGGCGTTATCGCCGGCGGCGCTGTGCGTCCCCTCTTTGAGCTTGCTGGCATCAAGAACGTCCTGTCCAAGTCCCTCGGTACCGACAACGGCCTCAACATCATCAAGGCTGCCGTCGAGGGCCTCAAGGAGCTCTCCAGCCCTGAGGACGTCGCGGCTCGCCGTGGCCTGACGGTCTCCGAGATGTTCGTCGGTAAGGAGAACTAAGCATGGCTGACACCATCAAGATCAAGCAGGTCCGCAGCACCAATGGTTGCAAGCAGGACCAGGTCCGTACTGTCCGTGCCCTCGGTCTCCACAGGATCCGCGAGGTTCGCGAGATTGCTGACAACGAGTCCGTCCGCGGCATGATCTTCAAGGTCAAGCACCTTGTCGAGATTGTAGAGGAGTAGCAAATGCAGCTTCACGATCTTACTCCCGCGCCCGGTTCCACCAAGAACCGTAAGCGCGTCGGCCGTGGCAATTCTTCGGGTCACGGCACCACTTCTGGCCGCGGCCAGAAGGGCCAGGGTTCCCGCTCTGGCGGCACCAAGGGTGCCGGCTTCGAGGGTGGCCAGACTCCGCTGGCTATGCGCCTGCCCAAGCTTCCGGGCTTCCGCAACCCCCGTCGTATCGAGTACACCGCCGTTAACGTTGAGCGTCTCGAGCGTAAGTTCGAGGACGGCGCTGTGATCGACGGTGCCGCTCTTAAGGCCGCTCGCATCACCAAGAGCGAGTTCGAGCCCGTCAAGGTGCTCGGCAATGGTGAGCTCACCAAGAAGTTCACGGTCAAGGTCGACAAGGTCAGCGCTTCTGCGCAGGCCAAGATCGAGGCCGCCGGCGGAAAGGTCGAGCTGCCGTGCTAAATGGTCTTAAGAATGCTTTCCGCATCAAAGAATTGCGCGAAAAGATTCTTTTTACCATAGCTATGCTCGTCGTGTACCGCATTGGTGCGCACGTTCCTGTGCCCGGCATTCCCTTCCAGGGGATGCTGGGCCTTTTCTCGACCGATAACAATTCGGTCGCCGCAGGTGCTATGGCCCTCCTGAATCTTTTCTCTGGCGGCGCGTTGAGCTATGTGTCGGTGTTTTCGCTGGGCATCATGCCTTACATCACCAGCTCGATCATCCTCCAGATGCTCCAGGCCGTTGTGCCTTCCCTGCATGAGCTTGCCCGCGAGGGCGAGGTCGGTCAGACCAAGATCACGCAGTATTCGCGTTACCTCACCCTGGCTCTGGCAATCCTCAACTCCGTGGGTTACCTCTTCCTCTTTAAGAGCTTCGGCATCAGCTTCAATGGCGCCGGCGCTCCCGAGATCATCTTCGACCTCATGATCGTCGGCACGCTCACTGCGGGCGCCATGCTGATCATGTGGATTGGTGAGCTCATCACCCAGCGCGGTATCGGCAATGGCATGTCGCTGATCATCTTTGCGAACATCATGGCCGGCCTGCCGCAGGCTATCTTCTCCAGCACCGAGGGCAATGCCGGTGGCATCATCACCATGGTGATCATCTGCGCCATCATTTTGCTGGTTATCCCGCTGATTGTTTTCCTTGAGCGCGGCCAGCGCCGCATCCCGGTCTCCTACGCCAAACGCGTCGTGGGCCGTCGCATGATGGGTGGCCAGACCACCTACCTGCCCATCAAGGTCAACACCGCGGGTGTCGTGCCGATCATCTTCGCTTCGGCGCTGCTGTACTTCCCCGCTCAGATTGCCGTGTTCTTCCCCGGCATCGGCTGGATTCAGGCAGTTGCCTCCGCGCTTTCGACCGGTTGGCTCAACTGGGTGCTTAACGTTGTCCTCATCGTGTTCTTCGCGTACTTCTACACCTCCATGGTGTTCAACCCCGATGACACGGCCGATAACCTTAAGAAGCAGGGCGGCTTTATTCCGGGCGTGCGTCCGGGTAGGGCTACCGCGGCCTACATCAAGAACGCGCTCAACAAGATCACGCTTCCTAGCGCTGTCTTTTTGGCGCTCATCGCCATCGTGCCTTCGATCATCTTCTCCTTCACGGGTAACCATCTGATCCAGGCATTTGGCGGCACGTCCATCCTCATCATGGTCGGCGTCGTGCTCGACACGGTCGATAAGCTCGAAGGCCAGATCAAGATGTATGATTACGATGGATTCTTTAAATAGGCTAGAGGAGGATTGCTCATGAACCTCGTATTGCTCGGAGCTCCGGGTGCCGGTAAGGGCACCGTCGCACAGGAGCTCGTCGCCGAGTTTGGCGTCGCCCATATTTCCACGGGCGACCTGCTGCGTGCTGCCGTCAAGGGTGGCACCGAGCTTGGTATTCAGGCTAAGAAGTACATGGACGCTGGCGAGCTCGTTCCCGACCAGCTCGTGATCGACCTTGTCAAGGAGCGCCTTGCCGCCGATGACGCCCAGCAGGGCTTCATCCTCGACGGCTTCCCGCGCAACACCGCCCAGGCTGTGACGCTCGATTCCGAGCTCTCCGCCATGGGTCGCGAGATCGATTGCGCCCTTCTGGTCGATGTGGCCCCCGAGGTCATTATCGATCGTCTGTCTTCGCGTCGCACCTGCCGCGCCTGCGGTTACACCGGCACCGCTGCCGATGCCACCTGCCCCAAGTGCGGTGGCGAGATGTATCAGCGCGACGACGACAAGCCCGAGACCATCAAGAACCGTCTCGACGTCTACGAGAAGTCCACGAGCCCGCTCGTCGACTACTATCGTGGCCAGGGTCTGCTCAAGTCGGTCAACGGTGACCAGGCTCGCGAGACCGTGTACGGGGATGTCAAAGAGGCTCTCGGTCTATGATCAAGATTAAGTCTGCAACGCAAATCGAGCAGATGAAGAAGGCAGGAGCGCTATCTAAGATGGCGCTCCGCCACGTTGGAGCCATGGTGCGCCCCGGCGTTTCGACTTTTGAGCTCGATCAGCTCGCGGAGCAGATTATCCGTATGCATGGCGGCACCCCTGCCTTTAAGGGTTACGGCGGGTTCCCGGGGACCATTTGCGCATCGATCAACGATGCCGTGGTCCACGGTATTCCCAACCCTGACATGATCCTGCGCGATGGCGATATCATCTCCATCGATACGGGAGCCGTTGTCGACGGTTGGGTCGGCGATAACGCATGGACGTTTTTCGTCGGCACCCCCACGCCCGAAGCCAAGGCTTTGTGTGAGGTCACGCGCGATTGCCTTAAGGCTGCCATCGAGCAGGCTGTTCCCGGTAACCATATCGGGGACGTCGGTTATGCCGTTCAGTCCCTCGCCGAGTCTCACGGTTACGGCGTGCTTCGCGATTATGTTGGCCATGGCATTGGCCGCGTGATGCACGAGGACCCCAACGTTCCTAACTATGGAAAGAAGGGGAGGGGCGTTCGCCTCCAGGCCGGCATGGTCATTGCCATCGAGCCGATGGTTACGATGGGTTCCAACCATGTAAGCACGGGCTCCGACGGTTGGATTGTTACGACCAACGACCACCTGCCCGCCGCGCACTACGAGAACACCGTCGCCATTACCAATGACGGTCCGGTGATTCTCACCACGGATGCCCAAGGTGCTTGGTGTTCGCTCCAAGGCGGAGAAATGTAACAAGTTCCACTTAGTTGTGGAGCCATTACGAAGTTATTACGATGCGTGCATACGTGTTGTAGAATACTCAATCGCTGTCGTTTTCTAGAGAAAGATGATTGCTTGTGAAGAAGGAAGACGCAATTGAGCTCGAGGGTACGGTAAAGGAACCGCTGCCCAACGCCATGTTTAAGGTTGAGCTCGAGAACGGTCATTCGGTTCTCTGCAACATTTCTGGCAAGATCCGAATGAATTACATCCGTATTCTCCCCGGTGACAGGGTTGTCGTGGAGCTTTCCCCGTACGACCTGACCCGCGGCCGCATCACCTATCGCTATAAATAGCGGCACGCATACACGCACTCCTTTTCCGACTGCAGGCTTAGCTCAACCTACGGTCGGATTGTGTGTGAAGACCAGCCATAGTTTTAAACGCCTGCGGCTGGGCGAGTAGATAGTAGGGAAGTAGTTTGAGCGCTACCGAAAGGAAGAACGATGAAGGTACGTCCTTCGGTCAAGAAGATGTGCGATAAGTGCAAAATCATTAGGCGCCATGGCAAGGTCCTCGTCATTTGCGAGAACCCCCGTCATAAGCAGCGTCAGGGTTAAGAGAGGAGACTACGTTGGCCCGTATTAATGGTGTCGACCTCCCGCGTGAGAAGCGCGTTGAGATCGGTCTGACCTACATTTACGGCATCGGCCGCACCACTGCGACGAAGATTTGCGTCGAGTGCAACGTTAACGTGGATACGCGCGTTAAGGACCTCACCGAGGATGAGGTTAACGCCATCCGTGATTATATCGATAAGAACCAGATCATGGTTGAGGGCGATCTCCGCCGTGAGCGCAACCAGAACGTCAAGCGCCTTATGGACATCGGCTGCAACCGCGGCCTTCGTCACCGCAAGGGCCTCCCGGTCCGCGGCCAGCGCACCCACACTAACGCTCGTACCCGCAAGGGCCCGAAGCGTCAGATCGGTGCTAAGAAGAAGAAATAAGGAGCGCTAGATAGATGGCTACTGCTAAGAAGAACGTTCGCGCTGCCCGTCTGAAGCGCGCGGACCGTAAGAACATTTCCGTGGGCCAGGCTCACATTCGTTCTACATTCAACAACACGATCGTTTCGATCACCGATCCCCAGGGCAACGTCATTTCCTGGAAGTCGGCTGGCCAGGTGGGCTTCAAGGGCTCCCGTAAGTCCACGCCGTTCGCTGCCCAGATGGCTGCCGAGGCTGCTGCCAAGCAGGCCATGGAGCACGGCATGAAGAAGGTTTCCGTCTTCGTCAAGGGCCCCGGCTCCGGTCGTGAGACCGCTATCCGCTCCCTCCAGGCTGCTGGCCTCGAGGTCTCGAGCATCCAGGACAAGACCCCCATCCCGCACAACGGCTGCCGCCCCAAGAAGCGTCGCCGCGTGTAACTGAAAGGATCGTATCAATATGGCAATCGACAGGACTCCTGTTCTTAAGCGCTGCCGTCAGCTCGGGATCGATCCCGCTGAGCTCGGTTACAGCAGCAAGAAGGAATCTATCCGTCAGCCCAAGCGCCGTCGCAAGGAATCTGAGTACGGCATGCAGCTGCGCGAAAAGCAGAAGGTCAAGTTCATCTATGGCGTTCTGGAGAAGCAGTTCCACGGCTACTTCAACAAGGCCCGTAAGATGAACGGCGTCACCGGTGAGAACCTCATGATCATCCTTGAGTCTCGTCTCGACAACGTCGTCTTCCGTCTTGGCTTCGCCCGCACCCGCAAAGAGGCTCGTCAGTCCGTCCGTCACGGTCACTTCACCGTGAACGGCAAGCGCGTGGACATCCCATCCTACCGCGTCAAGGCCGGCGACGTCGTCGCTGTCGGCGAGAAGTTCCGTGACCTCCTCCCCATCAAGGAGGCCCTGATTTCCTCCGAGCGCTTTGAGGTCCCTGGCTGGCTCGAGGTCGATATCGAGAAGCTGTCTGGTAACGTGCTCGCTCTGCCGACGCGTGAGCAGATCAGCGGTGATATCAACGAGCAGCTCATCGTCGAGCTCTACTCTAAGTAGTCCATCCGGGCTGCTGAGGCTGGAGGTAATACATGTCAGAATTCATTAGGCCTCAGGTTCAGGTCGAAGAGATCAACGAGACGTCTGCTCGTGTCTCCGTCGAGCCGCTCGAGCGTGGCTACGGCGATACGCTGGGCAACTCCCTTCGTCGCGTTCTTCTGTCCTCACTCGAGGGTGCCGCCGTCGAGGCTATTCAGATCGATGGTGCCCAGCACGAGTTCATGACCATCCCTAACATGGTCGAGGATGTCACCGACATCGTCCTGAATGTCAAGGGTCTTGTCTTCAGGGCTCTCGGCACGACCGACGAGGCGACCGCCACCATCTCGGTTGACGGCCCCTGCGAGGTCACCGGTGCGGACTTCTTTATTCCGTCCGAGTTTGAGCTGGTCAACCCCGAGCAGCACATTGCTACGCTCACCGAGGGTGGCCATCTCACCATGAGCATGCGCATCGGCTATGGCCGCGGCTATGTCTCTGGCGAGGCCAACAAGCGCGACAACGATCCCATCGGTGTGATCCACGTCGACTCGCTGTACTCGCCCGTGTCCCGTTGCGCCAAGCTCGTTGAGGCTTGCCGTGTCGGTCAGCACACCGACTACGACCGCCTCGTCCTCGAGATCGAGACCAACGGTTCCATCGCCCCGCGCGACGCCGTGGTCCAGGCTGCCAATATCATCAACCAGCATATGGCCGCCTTTATGAACCTTGCCGAGACCCCCGAGGTCGAGGAGGAGGCTTCGATCTTCGCTCCCGAGGTCACCAACGACAACGCCGAGCTGGACAAGCAGATTGAGGATCTGGATCTTTCCGTCCGTTCCTACAACTGCCTTAAGCGCGCCAGCATTCACTCGGTCCGTCAGCTCGTTGAGTTCTCGGAGAACGATCTGCTCAACATCCGTAACTTCGGTGTTAAGTCGATCGAGGAAGTGAAGGACAAGCTTGAGTCCATGGGCCTGAGCCTGAAGGCTTAATGCTTCGCATATTTGAGGAGAAACTAGACCATGCGTCACAACGTTAAGAAGGGCCTGAAGCTCGGCACCGATGCGAGCCACACCAAGGCCATGAAGAAGAGCCTGGCCAAGGCCCTCTTCGAGAACGACCGCATCAAGACCACCGAGACCCGCGCTAAGGCGCTGCGTTCGGTCGTCGAGCCGATCATCACCTGGGCCAAGAAGGGCGACCTGCACTCTCGTCGCCTGGCCATCGCCAAGCTCGGCGATAAGCAGCTCGTTGCCGAGATCTTCGACAAGGCTGCCCAGGGCATGTGGCAGGATCGCAATGGCGGTTACACCCGCATCATGAAGCTCGGTAACCGTAAGGGCGACAACGCTCCCATCGTTATCATGGAGCTCGTCACCGAGCCTTGCACGCCTAAGGCCAAGAAGGCTGCTCCGGCCCCCAAGAAGGCCGCTGCTCCCAAGAAGGTCGAGGCTGTCGAGGAGACCGCTGCCGAGGAGGCTCCTACTGAGGAGACCGCTGAGTAGACATTCCGTCTGCATAGGCTATATTCGAGGGGTACGTTCGCGTACCCCTCTTTTTTTGTCGCGATACCGTTGCTTGTTTGTTGGGAGCGCCCATGACTGCGCCGTCTGATTTCAATTCGATTCCCGAGCTCGACGCCACCCTTGTATTTCGCGTGGCATATGATGGCTCGTCCTATAGCGGATTTGCCGAGCAGCCGGGACAGACGACGGTTGCGGGTGAGCTGCGTCGAGCCATCGAGACGCTGCTTCGCCGCTCGATCGATCTGACGTGCGCGGGGCGTACCGATGCCGGCGTGCATGCCGTGGCTCAGTACATCAGCGTCCCCGTAACGGACGCTGAGCTCGCCCTGACACGCCGTAGGTGGCTGCGGGCTATGGATGCCCTGTTGCCCAAAGATATCGCCATAAATGAGGTTTACAGGGCCCGTAAAGGCTTTTCTGCACGCTTTGACGCGCGTTCCCGTACGTATACGTACCGCATTGCCGACCGTGATGCGCGACCCGTGCTGTCCCGCGGTGCCGTGTGGTGGCATCGCTATCCTTTGGATGTTGAAGCTATGTCTGCTGCCTGCCCCGCGCTGCTGGGCGAGCAGGACTTTAAAAGCTTTTGCAAGGTTGCCTCGGCCGTTGGCAAGCCCACGCATCGCTGCGTGATGCGTGCCGAGTTTGGCCATGAGGCTGCGTTTGGCGAGGACATCCTGACGTTTACCATCGAGGGCAATGCGTTTCTGCATTCGATGGTCCGTACGATCGTGGGCACGCTTGTCGAGATTGGCATGCATCGTCGCGATCCCCAGTGGATGCGCGAAGTCATCGATGCCTGCGACCGTACCGCCGCGGGCCCCACGGCACCTGCCTGTGGCCTTACATTTATGGGCGTGGACTACGATCCCGCCGAGCTTGTCGTGCTCGACTAGGGGGCTCGACGCGCCGTACGTCGTCACCTGACATCTGTGCGCTGCGCGTGTGCAACATCTGTTCTTGGCGTGCAATACAACCGGTGTCTCATTGCTTTTATTGCCGGGGTGTACCATGAACGACAGTTTGATTTATTGCTGTCGAGAGGACGGATAACTTGGTTCGACGTGGCTCGCATCCGCGACTTTCGGTGATCCTTGTGGTAGAAGGTTCGCCCAGCTATGCGATGCGTGCGCTCGAGAGTATCCAGAACCAAAACCTCTACGATTTGCAGATTGTCGTTGTCTGCCGCGATGTTGCGCCCGGTGTGCGCCATTCACTTCAGGTTGCTGCCGATAGGGACATCCATATTGATTTGATTGACGTCGAGGACGCGGCGCGCGGGGCTTGTCTTCGTGCCGGCTTTGCCGCCTCGCGCGGCTCTCAAATCATCGCTATGAACGCCGATGAGTGGTTTGCTCCGCAGTCTCTTTCCAAGATGGTCGATATTGCGTGCGATACCGCGGCAGACATAGTGTTCCCCACGGTGTCGCTCGACCGCTGTGATTCACATCGAGAGCGCCATTCGCGCGTCTTGAGTGCTACTCATATTGCCATTGAAGACAAGTCTTCGATGGTGGCCGGGCTGCCTCAGTTGATTTTAGGCGGCTTGGTTGCTCAAGTCTCTGGAGTGATGTATAGCCGTTCGCTGTTTGAGGCATGCCTATCGCACGGCAAAGCGTACCGTACGGTTGAGTTTATGGCATATGCGCTCTCGCAGGTGCAGCGCGTCTCCGGATGCGGTGACGCTTGTTTCCACGCGGTGGCGCCTAAGCTTGCAGATGCCTTTGATCCCACCATGTATGCCAGGGTATCCGATGACACCCGAGCGCTCGACGAGCTTGTGGACTCACTCTCGGAAGCAGATAGCGGTGGTCGGCTCAAGCTGGCAAGCCAAAAGTTCTACTTTGCCGGACTGGTCGCCTGCATCGAGAATTTGTGTCTGAGCCCACATGGGGTGTCGTCAATCGAGCGTTCCGCTCGCATGCGTGATATGCTCGAAGCGCCTCGTACCCGTCAGATGGTCGCCGCGCTCAAGGATAACCATCGCGGACTCGGTCTGTTGTTTGGGCCGATCGCCAGCGCCAAGCCCGCGCGCTGCGTGATGTGTACGCACCTGGCGGCTTTTCTTAACCGGACGGGCGAAAAAACTGCCTAAACGGCTCATTACGAAACAAACTTGCATAGAATTGTTTCGAAATGCGTTCTTATTCACAAATGCCTTCAAATAGCGCTAAACTATTCAATCACTGATTGATTGTCTCCGCCATCTTTTGGAGTGAGGGTTTGTATGGCTAAAAAACGCAATGGGCGCCAGGATGCCATTAGAGATATTGTGCGCAATAAGGACGTCCGCACGCAGCGCGTGCTGGTCGATGAGCTCCGCGCTATGGGCTTTGATTGCACGCAGGCGACTGTCTCTCGCGATATTGCCGATATGGGGCTGCGTAAGCTCCCTGAGGGCATCTATGTTCTGGCAGAGGACCTGCACCTGCAGCGTATGGTTTCCGAGCTCGTAACGGGTGTTCTGCGTACCGATAATCTGGTCATGATCAAGGCTCAGCCTGGCACGGCTTCCGGCATCGCCGCCGCCGTTGATGCGGCAGAGCTGCCCGATGTGCTCGGCTCGCTTGCCGGCAACGATACTATTTTGGTTATTGCCCAGACGGCCGAGGACGGCGAGCGTCTCGAGGCGCTGATCAATAAGCTGAGCAATTCTCGCAAGTAGGCGTGCGGGTCGTGCGCTCGGCAGCGCGTGTACTGACATAGTGGCTTGTAAGGGGTATCGACGTTGGTCGGTACCCCTTTTTGCCGGTATAAAGACCGACCACCAGGTCGCCTCAAACTAAAAGGCCCCCGAGCAGTTCATAAGCTGCTTGGGGGTCTTGTTGCTTATGGCCGGATGATTTCTAGCCGACCGTATCGTCAGGCGTGGGCGAGGGGTCGGGCGTAGGCGTAGGCGTAGGCGTGCCGCCATCGCCGCCGGTCGAGCCGCCAGAGGAGCCGCCCGTCGAGCCGCCGGTCGTACCGGTACCGCCGGTGGTGTCGCCGCCCGTGGTCTCGGTGGTCGTGGTCGTCGTGGTGGTCGTCGTGGTCGTCGTGGTTTCCTCTTCGTCCTCGTTCTCGTCCTTGTTGTCGTTCTCCGTCTTCTTGGTGTTGTTGGTGCCGTAGAACTTCCAGACGCTGTTGTTCTTGTAGGTGGGCGCGGTTCCGGTCGCAAACTCCTCGCGCTCGGTACCGGCTAGGACGGTGTTCATAAACCGCTTAAAGACAGGCAGGTTGGTGCTGTCACCCAGCAGGTCCGTGCCGTATTTTTGGATGGGGATCTCGCCCGCGGAATAGCCGGTCCACAGGGCGCACGCCAGCTGCGGGGTATAGCCACAGAACCACAGGTTGGTGGTGTTGTCGGTGGTGCCCGTTTTGCCGGCATAGGGCTGGTTGACGCTCAGGGCGCCGGCAGCACCCGTACCGCCGCCCTGCATGACGCCGGACAGAACATCGGTGACCGCGGCGGCCTCGCCCTCGGTAAGCACCTGTGAGGGATTGTCCGTGTGCTGGTACAGCACCGAACCGGTACGAGAGTCAATCTCGGTGATGGCGAACGGCTGGCGATAGTAGCCGCCGTTGGCAAACGTCGCGTAGGCGGCGGCCATCTCGAGCGGCGAGATCGAGCCGGTGCCGAGCGTCATGACGGGAACGTCCTCGATGTTGTCCTTGGCGGGATCGATGCCGAGCTTTTTGACGAGCGAGATGATCTTGCTGTTGCCGACGGCTTCCGCCACCTGGATGTAGCCGGTGTTGGAGGAGTATGCCGTCGCCTGCTTAAGCGTGATGTTGCCATAGCTATGCTTGTCGTAGTTTTGGACCTCGGTCGTGGTGCCCTTGGCCTTGAGCGGCGAGTTGCAGTTGAGGGTGACGTTGGGGTTCATGCCGTTTTGGATGGCAGTTGCCAGCGTAAAGGCCTTGAAGGTGGAGCCGACGGGACGCTTGGACGTGGCATGGTTTACGTGGTTCTCGTCGGCGTTGTAGTCGTAGCCGCCCACCATGCACTTGATGTAGCCGGTCTTGGGGTCGACGACGACCATACCCATGTCCAGGCCGTCGAGCGAGAGCGTGTCGAGCTGCTCGCGGACGGCGTTCTCTGCCACCTGCTGCATCGTGGGGTCGATGGTGGTCTTGACGGTCAGGCCGCCCTTAAAGAGCACATCGGTCGAGAACTCCTGCTCCAGCAGCTGTTTGACGTAGGAGACAAAGTAGGGCTGCGAGTATACGTCGACGCCGCTGCCCGAGATTTCAGTCACGTTGAGGGCGATGGGCTCGGCCTGTGCGGCATCGTGCTCCTCCTGCGTGATGTGGCCCAGGCGCAACATGTTGTCGAGGACCTTGTTGCGACGGGACAGCGCTAGGTCGGGGTTGACCGTGGGGTCGTACTGCGAGGGCGAGTTGGGAAGGCCGATGAGCAGCGCGGCCTCGCTCAGGGTAAGGTCGGCGGCGCTCTTGGACAGATAGGTCTCGGCGGCGGCTTCGATGCCGTAGGCGCCGTGGCCGTAGTAGATGGTGTTGAGGTACATCATGAGGATCTCGTCTTTGGAGTACATGTCCTCCATCTTGACGGCGATGTAGGCCTCACGCACCTTACGCTCGATGGTCGAGTCGAACTGCTCCTCCTGCAAGATGGTGTTGCGCACCAGCTGCTGGGTGATAGTCGAGGCGCCTTCGTGTCCGCCGCCGAGGGTTGCCACTGCAGCACGCGCGATACCCCACAGGTCGATACCGCCGTGCTCATAGAAGCGCTCGTCCTCGACGTCAACGGTGCCCTGCAGCACGTAGGGGGAGACCTCGTCCTTGGTGATGGACTTGCGGTTTTGCGTGTAGAAGCTCGCGATCTTGTTGCCGTTGCAGTCGACGATCTCGGTGGGCTCGCTCACCAGATACGCGTTTGCGTCGGTGTAGTCGGGCAGATCGGACAGCCAGCGGTTGACGTTGCCGACCATGCCGATGCCAAATGCCACGCCCGCAATCAGCAGAAAGCCCAAAAACGAGAGCAGGATTATGGACGGGGCATGCGTCTTTGAACGGCTGCGTCCCTGTCGTTGGCGAGGACCCATATATTGACCTCCAGTGTATGTCGTGCCGGACGGTGGATGCGCCGTCGGGGCAGGATGGACATAAGTTATTACACGATAAACCAAACGGGGCGCTCGAGGCCTCGTGTATGCTGGAAGACGGCATTTTTCAGAGTGAATGCATACCTTGGTAAGGAGTTTGTCGATGGCGATTCGGACGATGGGGCCGAGCGGACAATACGAGACCGGATTGGATGCTGCCGATGCGGCGCTGCCCGAGTTGCTGGCGCCGGCGGGCGGACTCGATCAGATGCTTGCGGCCATCGCCGCGGGTGCCGATGCCATCTATGCGGGGTTGGGCGGCTTTAACGCCCGCGTGAGCGCGCATGGCTTTACGGATGACGAGTTTGCACGCGGCTGCGCCGTGGCGCATGCCCATGGCGTGCGTGTGTACGTGACGCTCAACGTGTTCGTGTTTGACGATGAGTTGGCCGACGCGGTGGCGTTGGGGACGCATGCGCTGGAGCTGGGCGCCGATGCTCTGATTGTGGCCGATGCCGGGTTGGCCTGCGCGCTGAGCGCGGCGATTCCCGGGGTCGAGATTCACCTGTCTACGCAGGCGGGCGCTCATAGCGAAGGCGCCGTGCGGCTTGCCGCCGATGAGTTGGGGATCGAGCGCGTGACGACGGCACGCGAGCTGACGGTCGACGAGATTGCGGCGCTATGTGCCACGGGCGTGCCCATCGAGGTATTCTGCCACGGTGCGATTTGCATCGGCTATTCGGGGGCGTGCGAGTTCTCGGCCCTGCGGCGCGGGCGCTCGGCGATGCGCGGCGACTGCACGCAGCCGTGCCGTCTGGCGTACGACCTGGTGGACGAGGCGGGGCAGAGTGTTGTCGCCGTCGAGGGAGATCGCCTGCTGTGCCCGCGCGACTATCTGGGCATTGCGCATCTGCCCGAGCTTGTAGATGCCGGGGTGGCGTCGCTCAAGATCGAGGGGCGCATGAAGAACCCCGACTACGTATTCAACGTGGTGCGGGTGTGGCGCCGGGCGCTCGATATGCTGTGCGACGGCGCGTGGGACCCCGGTGCCGTGGAAGAGCTTGAACGCGAGCTGGGAAGGTCGTTTAACCGTGGGTTTACCGATGCGTACCTGCGAGGGCGTTCGGGTGGCGAGCTGATGAGCTTTGAGCGCGCAATTAACCAGGGCGTGCACGTGGGTCGCTTGGTCGCTGTGGGCCACGAAGAGGTAACGGTTGAGCTCGATGCCGCCGTGGCGGCGGGCGACACGCTCGAGATTCGGTTCTATCCGGGTGCCGGCGCGCGTCCCGACGTGCCCAAGCGCTGGCCGCAGGTGCCCTGCCCGGTGGATGCCGCATCGGGGGAGCGCGTCGTCGTGCATTGCAAGCGCAAGGTGGACACGGGCTGCGAGGTATACCTGATTCGCAGCGCCGGCGTGTTGGATCAGACGGCGGCGGTGTTGGAGCGCATGCGGGCCGAGGCGGATGCGGTCGCGCCCGTTGCGCGCGACGTTGAGGTGCTGCCCTTTGAGGACGTTGCGGTGGATGGCGGTGCGTCGACGGAGTTGGTGGAGTGCACGCTTCCCGCTCGCATGGTTTTTGCTTGGCAGCTGATGGATACCGAACCGCGCGGAGAGCTCGATTTGTCCGACGCCGTTGTGGTGCTTGACGAGGTCTGCCGCGCGGGCGACGCCGTGCGGACTCGCTCACTTATGCAGCGTGCCGGGCGCGTCGTCTGCCGCAACCTGGGGCAGGTAGCGATGGCTCGCGAGCGGGGCGTGGCGTTTGACGTGGCGGCGCCGGTGTTCTGTGCGAACCGGGCCACGCTTGCCTGGCTGCGCGGGCTCGGTGCGGGGCGGGTGTACTTGCCGGCCGAGTTACTCGGCAATGATGCGGAACGTATTGCCGAACTGACGGTCGAGCCTGGTGTTTTGGGCCCCGTCGATGCCGACCGCCCCGAGCTCATGATGTGCGAGCACTGCCTGCTGACTGCCGAGGGCATCTGCGCTACGGATGCGACGGGGCAGGTCCATTGCCGTGACTGCTCGCGCCGTCAGCAAACACGCTATTTGGTCGAGCGCGACGGCACGCGCCTGCCGGTTGCCGTCGATGCATACGGCAGGACGAGGATTTTCCTGTCGTAGGTGCCGCGTCTCGTTGTTTTGGTTATTATTAGTGGGTTTATGAACTTCGAGCACCGCCGTATCCGGTGAGGGTGCTATAGCAAAAGGAGGATACCCAATGCTGTCTGTTGACGAGCAAATGCGTATCATCACCTCGGGTGCTGCCAAGATCGTCCCCGAGGCCGACCTTCGCAAGAAGCTTGAGAAGGGCGAGCCCCTCAACATCAAGCTCGGCGTCGATCCTACCAGCCCCGATCTGCATCTGGGCCATGCCGTGCCGCTGCGCAAGATGCGCCAGTTCCAAGACCTGGGCCACAACGTCACCCTTATCATCGGCAACGGCACCGCGCTGATCGGCGACCCCTCGGGCAAGAACTCCACGCGTCCGCAGCTTTCGCAGGAGCAGATTGAGGCCAATGCCGAGACCTACGTGAGCCAGGCCATGAAGATTCTGGATCCCGAGAAGACCACCATCGTGCACAACGGCGACTGGATCCTGTCGATGGACCTGGCCGGCCTGCTGCAGGTGTGCTCCAAGTTCACCGTCGCCCGCATTCTCGAGCGCGACGACTTTACCAAGCGCTACCAGTCCCAGACGCCGATCGCCCTGCATGAGTTCCTGTACCCCGTGATGCAGGCATTCGACTCCGTGCAGATTAAGGCCGACGTGGAGATGGGCGGCACCGACCAGCTCTTCAACCTGCTCGCTGGCCGCGAGCTCATGGAGAAGATGGGCATGGAGCCGCAGATCGCGCTCACCATGCCGCTGCTCGAGGGCACCGACGGTGTGCGCAAGATGTCCAAGTCCTACGGCAACTACATCGGCCTGACCGATGCTCCCAAGGATATGTTCGGCAAGACCATGTCCATTCCCGACGAGATGATTGGCAAGTACTATCGTCTGGCGAGCTCGCTCACCCCGGCCGAGGTCGACAAGATCGACGCCGCCCTGGCCGATGGCTCTGCCGACCCCTACGAGCTCAAGCGCGCTCTGGGCCGCGACCTGTGCGACACCTACCACGGCGCCGGCGCCGGTGACGAGGCTCAGGCCGAGTTTGACCGCGTGTTCAAGGAGGGTCAGCTCGCCGACTTCCCCGAGAAGCATGTCGAGCTGGCCGTCAACGACGAGGGCCAGATCTACCTCGCCGGCTTGCTCAAGGACCTGGGTCTTTCGGCCAGCTCCGGCCAGGCCCGTCGCGATATCGACGGCGGCGGCGTCAAGATCAACGGCAAGGCTGTGGCTCCCAAGAGCTACAACATCGACCCGAGCGCTCTCAAGCTGGGCGACACCCTCTCCGTAGGCAAGCGCAAGGGCTTTAAGTTGGTTTAGTTACGCGGTTTTACCAAACCGCGTAACGACTCGACGCTGCGCGGGCCGCATTTGGACAATCTGACGTTCAACTTCAAGGGCGCGACCAGAAGGTCAGCGCCCTTTCGTTTCACGTCACCTTGTCTCAAATGCGGCTCGCTCGCTGTCGTTGCCAAAACATCGGCGCTTCCGTTGTTGGCACTTGGGGACGTTCCTTTTGTGCCGGCACTTTGGGACACTCCTTGTCATTGGTGCAAAGTAACCTGCCCCCATTGCGCTGAGCAGCGTGTGCCGTTAAGCGGAGAGGCGTATTGTTGACCCATCGTTTGGGCATACAATGGCTATTGGTTTGCTGCGGTGAAGGCCTGTCCGCTCCGCAGCTTTTTTCTACGGTTAAAGGAGTATGTATGTCCGTTGAGGTCATGAGGTCTGTGATCGAGGCCGCCGAGGGTCGCGTGCCCGTCGACACGCTGTTTGCCAACGCGCAGGTCGTCGATGTGTACGGCCAACGCGTAGCGCCCGGTAGTGTTGCCGTCAAGGATGGCGTGATCGTCGGTGTGCTCTACGATGGTCGCGACGATGCCGCCGGCACCTACGAGGCGACCGAGGTCATTGACTGCCAGGGCCGCTATCTCGCCCCCGGCTTTATCGACGGACATCTGCACATTGAGTCCTCGAACATCCGTCCCGCCGAGTATGCGCGCATGGCGGCGACGCGCGGTACCACCACCGCCATTGCCGACAGCCACGAGATCGCCAACGTTTCCGGCCTGGACGGCCTGCGCTTTATGATCGAGGACGGTCGCCGCGCACCCATCTCCATCAAGTACATGATGCCCTCGTGCGTGCCCGCGCTGCCCGATGAGCAAGCAGGCGCTGTGATTACCGCCGCTGACATGCAGGCGTTTTTTGCCGAGCATCCGGGCGATGTCTTTGGCCTGGGCGAAATGATGAACCTTCCGGGCGTTTTTATGGCCGATCCCGAGACCTGCGCTCGCATCGATGCCGCTAACCAGACGCCGTCCAAGCAAGTCGACGGCCATGCCCCGCTCGTTGCCGGCAAGGACCTCAACGCCTATGCTGCAGCAGGCATTATCGCCGACCACGAGTCGACGATTCCCGAGGAGGCGCTCGACAAGCTGTCTCGCGGCATGTACGTGATGCTGCGCGAGGGTGCGTGCAGCCATGATCTGGCCAACCTGTCGCCGATGCTGCTGGAGAATCCCGCGCGCGCCCGCCGCTGCTGCTTTGCGACTGACGACCGCGCTCCTTCCGATGCGCTTGCAACCGGCATGATCGACAATGCCTGCCGCGTGGCGATTGAGGCCGGTATCGACCCCGTGGTCGCTATCTCTATGGCGTCCCTCTCCACGGCCGAGGCGTTTGGCCTGGATCACGGCTGCCGCGACCCGCACGAGCTCCGCGGTGCGATTGCCCCGGGCAAGCGTGCCGACCTGCTGGTGCTCAATGACCTGACGTTTGCCACGGCTCCGCATCGCGTGTATGCCGCCGGTGCTTTGGTGGCGCAGGACGGCACCTTTGTGGGCGAGATTGCACCCGAGATGGCCGAGGTTGCGGCCCTTGCCGATGAGCTGCGCGCCTCCGTTAAGCTGCCGAAGCTATCGCTCGACGTGTTCGACTATGCCTTTAAGCCGGGCGAGGCCGTGATTGACGTGGTGCCGGGCAAGGCCATCACGGGCATGGTTCGTCCCGAGACTGACGAGGACTTGCGTCGCATTATGCTGATCGAGCGCCACGGCCGCGGCGTGTCGCTGCAAGCCGAGGGCGCCGACGGCGACGGCCCCGCTGGCCTTGGTCTTGTCGGCAAGCACATCGGTCGTGGCTGGGTGCGCGGCTTTACCATCACGGGTGGCGCCATTGCCTCCACGATCGGCCACGACTCGCACAACGTGTGCGTGGTGGGCGACAACGCCGCCGATATGATGGCCGCCGTTGAGGCCGTGGGCCAGGGCGGTCACGTGCTGGTGCGCAACGGCGAGGTCGTGGCGCGCATTCCGCTGGCGCTCGGTGGCCTGATGAGCGAGGGCACGGCCGAGGATGTCGCCGCGCAGCACGACGACTTTATGATCAAGGCGCGTGCCATGGGCATCGAGCCGCCGCTCGACCCCATCATGGGCATCATCTTCCTGCCCCTGCCGGTGATCCCGACGCTCCGCATCCGCCCCGAGGGCATGTTCGACGTCACGACCTTCACCTACGCCGACTAGTCATCGGGGACGTTCTTAAACGACTAGTCATTGGGGACGCTCTTTGGCGGGCTGCCTGACGTCGCGACCGTAGGGCCTCTGGCATGTGTGAGCTATTTGCCAGGTCCTTGTAGCGTTTACGCCCGCGGAGTCTTATTTGAGCTCCCTTTGGGTACGTTGGAATCGGATACGCGTTCGATTCCAACAAGCCCGAAGGGAGCTTTTCTATGTTCAAACTGATTGCATCCGATATGGACGGCACACTGCTTGACGAAAACGGCCAGGTGCCTCCCGAGACCTACGAACTGATTCTGGCGCTACACGAGCATGGCGTGCATTTCGCCGCATCGTCAGGTCGCCGCTACGATCGCCTGTGCGAGTTCTTTGCGCCCGTTCGTGACAAGATGGACTTTGTCGCAGCTAACGGCGCCCAGGTCTACGCCGACGGTAAGATGGTAGACCGTGAGGTGTATTCCCACCTGGCGATTCGAAGGCTCGCCCAAGCTGTCAGGACGTTTCCCAATCTGCATCTTGCGCTCTTTGACCGAACCAAGTCCTTCCTGCTCGATGACGAGTGCAAGTTCGTGCGTGAGGTCGATAAGGACCTTCCCAATGCCGAGCGCATTTGGGAGCTGCCCGATCCCAGCGTAAATATCATCAAAGCGAGTATCTTTTGCGACGACAGTGCGGTTATGGACAGTGCGTACGTGCTACAGCGCGAACTTGGTCAGCTCTTTACTTTTGCGCCTTCGGGCAATGCGTGGATCGATGCCATGCAGCCTGGTGTGTCGAAGGCCTCGGGTATCGCGCAGCTCGCGGAGCATTACGGCATTGGACGCGACGAGGTCATGGCGTTTGGCGACTCGATGAACGACTACGAGATCATTCGCTTTGTCGGCACGGGCTGCGCGATGGAAAACGCGCGCCCCGCGCTCAAGGCGGTGGCCGATCGCGTCGTAGGCTGCAACCGCGACCACGCCGTTCAGCATGAGCTCCGTCGCGTGCTGGAGAGTCTCTCCTAATCCGGCAGATGGGGACGTTCCTTTTCTGCCGGCAGTGGGGGACAGTCCTTGCAGCTTTTTGCGAAGAGTGTCTCCAGTGACTAGTCGTTTAAGAACGTCCCCAATGACTAGGCGAGGGCGGCCATGATGGTGCGCGCGACGCCGTCGTGGTCGTTGTCGTATTCGGTAATGGCGTCAGCGGCCTCGCGATCTTCGGGCTCGGCGTTGATCATGGCCATGCCATGGCCCGCTGCCTGCAGCATGGGGATGTCGTTGATGTTGTCGCCGAACGCCCAGGCGTCGGCGAGACGCTCGCCCAGGTGCTCGCATAGCCACGTGAGGGCCGTCCCCTTGGTGGCGCCCTCACCCATGACCTCGATATTCATGGCGTACGAACGCGTGACCTCAATGCCTTCGAGCGTGTCGAGCGCCGCCGCGATGGCGTCGCGATCGGCCGGGTTGTGCCAGTACATGGCGATGCGTTCGAGCGTCTCGACCTCGTCGATCTTGCTGTCGATATCCATGTCGATCGGTGTTCGTGTGCGCTTGAGCGAAGCCGCGATGTGGGGGTCGCCGCCGCAGAATTCGTCTAGGCGCGTGTAGAGCGAGCGGGGGAGGAAGCACTGTCCATCCGCGAAGATATCGAAGGTCACATCGTGGCAGGCGGCAATGCGATGGATGCGGTGGGCAATGTCGCAATCGAGCGGACGGCTCAAGATGCACGTGGCGCGCGAGGCGTCGGTGGGCGTATCCTCGTCGAGCTGCCAGACGCTGGCGCCGTTGGCACAGACCGCGTAGTGCACGGCGGGATGGGCGAGAATGGGCTCAAAGATGCCCGACAGCGGACGCCCCGTGCAGGGAACAAACTCGATGCCACGACGTGCGAGCTCGTCGAGCATTGCCCAAGTGGCATCGCTCATCTGCTTATCGCTCGTCAGCAGCGTTCCGTCCATATCGGAAAACACAATCATTTGATGCAGCCCTTTCTACTGGCATAAAAAGCGTGGCCGAGGGCTTGGGTCCCTGGCCACGCTCGAGTTCTATAACGGTCCGCGTCCTAGCGGTCGGCGAGCGGCTTGTACTCCAGCGGCTCGATCACCGGACGATAGGCCGGGCGAATAATACGGTGCGCGCAGAAGAGCTCTTCCATGCGGTGTGCCGACCAGCCGGCCATGCGGGCGACGGCGAATAGCGGCGTAAAGAGCGTCTCGGGCACGCCGAGCATCTTGTAGATAAAGCCCGTGTACAGGTCGATGTTGGCGCAGATGGGCTTGGTCATGCCGTGGTCGCGCATGACCTGGGGTGCCAGGCGCTCGATGCGCTCGATGAGTGCGAACTCATCGCCCAGGTTCTTCTTGGCGGCAAGTGTGCGCGCGTAACGGCGGCAGACCTCGGCGCGCGGGTCGCTGAGCGTATAGACGGCGTGGCCCATGCCGTAGATGAGGCCCGTGCCGTCGAAGGCCTGCTTGTCGAGGATCTTGCCCAGGTAGGCCGCGACCTCGTCCTCGTCCTCCCAGTTGGAGACATGCGCGCGGATGTCCTCGTGCATGGACACGACCTTGGCATTGGCACCGCCGTGGCGCGGGCCCTTGAGCGAGCCGATAGCCGCGGCGTAGGCGGAATACGGATCGGTGGCCGAAGACGACAGCACGCGGCAAGCGAAGGTGGAGTTGTTGCCGCCGCCGTGCTCGGCATGCAGCATGAGCATAACGTCGAGCAGCATCGCCTCATCGCGGGTGAATGCCATGCCGCCGCGCAGGACCTGTAGGATGGTCTCGGCGGTGGAGAGGCCGGGCGTGGGGTGCGGCACGTGAACCTCGGAGCCGCGAAGCTTGGCGACCGAGGCCATGTGTGCGAAGGCGGCGATGCGGGGGAGACGGGCGAGCATGGAGATGGCGACGTCGATCTCATGCTCGGGCGTAATTACGTCGGGCTCGGCGTCGAAGGCGTAAAGCAGCAACACGGCGCGCTGGAGCACATTCATGATGCTCGACGACACCGTGGTCATAGGGAACTCTTTAACGTACTCGTCGCTCAGATGTCTAAAGGCGCCCAGGCGCTCGCAAAAGCCGTCGAGCTCTTCCTTGTTGGGCAGCGAACCCGTGATAAGCAGATAGGCGACTTCCTCGTAGCCGTAGCGATTCTCGGCCTGGGCATTGTTGACCAGATCCTCGATGCTGTAGCCGCGAAGCGTGAGCTTGCCCTGATCGGGCACGACCTTTCCGTCGACCTTGTTGTAGCCGTGCACATCCGAGATACGAGTGAGGCCCGCGACCACGCCCGAGCCGTCGGCATTGCGCAGACCGCGCTTGACATTGTGCTCGACAAACAGGTCCTCGTCGTACGGGGCGGTCGGCAGGCCGTGGTAGAGGCTTTCGCTCTCAGACGAAATCTGGCGGCTTGCTTCGTAATCCAGAACCAGTCGGCTCAAGTGGTCATCGAAGCGGTAATAGATTTTCTTGGCGTCGTAGGCCATGCGCGCTCCTCTCCGGGCCGCATCGGGGTGGCTTGCATGGACATGCGCGCGTCAGGCTATCCCCAGCGGCTTGCTCGCTACAGGCGGTACATAAAGTTAAAGACGTCCTCGCGCTGGATGGACACGTTGACGCCCGAAAGCTCGCCGGCCTCGGCCAGGGCCTTCTGCAGCTCGGCGAAGTCGAGCTTGGACTCGGCGGTATCGGCCAGCATGGTCATGGTGAAGATGTCCTCGATAATGGACTGCGTGATGTCGCGGATGTCGACGTTGGCCTCGCCTAGGACACGGGTGACGCCGGCGACGATGCCGGGGCGGTTCTTGCCAAGGACGGTGATGACGATACGGGAGGACGAGATCTCGGCCATGGGAAACCCTTTCGCGTGATTGCGGCGCGCGCGGGGCGCTCCGCTACGGTACAGTGTTCATCATTATACCTGTCTGGCGCAAAAAAGGCACGCTCGCTGCGGCGTTACATGCCTGCAACATGAGCGTAAGGGGGAAGGCCGTACGGGGAAGAGCCGTCTGGCGCGTGTCCGGCTCGTGTTGGGTTGATTTCCGATCTCAGCCGAACACATTGAGCGGACAGGCCGTTCCCGCAGTCAGCCGAACGCCTCCGACGGCTGATTCCGAACTGGAAGCGGAGGGCATCCCCGCCCTTCGGTAGGGGATACCGCTCCGCGGCGCATGCCGCGGGCGGCGCCCCTATCGGACCACCGTGACCTCAGTTGGGATGGGCCCAGCACTGCCGCGTACTCGGTGAGCTAGAGCCAACTGTTCGTCTTCACGTCGCGTATGGCGATATTTCGGTCGTCCGGCTCGGTGATGCCGTAGCCGAACGCCTGGAGCGTCTCGATGGACTCCTGGATCCTCTGTTGGAACATGGGACCCGGATCGACCCTCGGCCCGAGGTGCCCGCGCCAAAGGCACGGCGTGGCGCGCAGCATGTTATGGATTTTGGAGATGGGCTCGATGTCGGCGTAGACGTTGAGCGTCGCCATGGCGTCCTTGTGGCCGAGGATCGATTGGAGCGCCTTGATATCGCCGCCTTGGCGGATCCACTGCGTTGCGAACGTGTGGCGAAGGCCGTGGAACGTGATCAGCTCGTCGTTGGTGCCCATGAGGCCGTTGGTCTCCGAGAACGTCTTGAACGCCCTGCGGATATAGCTTGTCGTCGCGAAGGTCGCGCCCGGCTCCGACAGGATGTAGCAGTCCCCGATCTCGACCGCCCCGGTAAGGCCGCGCAAGCGCAGCTTTCCGCAGTCGATCTCGTGGGTCTCCTTCAGGAAGGGGAGTAGGCCGACCGGGTCGATGGGGATACCCCTGGCGTCATGGGTCTTGGTGTCCTTGATGAACGAACCCATTCCCTTCGCGTACGCCACCGAGTGTCTGATCGAGATCAGGCCCGTCTCGAAATCCACATCGCACCACCGAAGGCCGCAGACCTCGCCGATTCGCATCCCCGTGTGCAGGGCGAGTACGACCGCCCTCTAATCCTCGGCGGACCAATCGAGTCCGAACTCCTTTCGGGCATCCTCTTCGCTCATGACTTCGAGAAGGTCTCCGGGTTGGCAACGAAGGGCGAGGCATAGCTGCTCGAGTGTGTTGAAGCGAATGCCGCGAATATGCCCTTTTTTAATACGGGACAGGTTCACGGGCGTGGTTCCAATCCTTTCGGCAAGTTCGTTCGAGGAAATCTTTCGCTCGGCCATGATCTTGTCGAGGCGAACAATTACGGGCATGGCGTTTCCTTACGCAATCTCGTCGGAGTCGAGGTACAGCTCTCGGGCGTACAAGAAGAGCTGGGAAAGCATGAACAGGACGATGCCGAGAACCAGAGAGGTCCAATCGAATGATGAAGCGATCTCTTGGGCGCCGACGGCCCCCTCGCCGCCAAACATCGAAACGGAGGTTTTGAGTGAGCCGGCGTAGAGGCTGGTGGCAGCTTGAACAACGAAGAGAATGCCGAGCACCTTCAAGCATGTCGCAGACCCTTTTTTGAAGGGGTCTCCGCTCTTGATTGTCCACACGAGAACAGCGCTGAGGATGGTCGTAGCGATACCGATGACGGCAGGGACCAATGTCGAGATCGCAAGGGCTGGATACGCGGGGGAGTCTGCAATTACAGGGTTGTCGAGCACTTCGATTGCTGGCTTTAAGGAGAACGCCACTTGTGCGATGGCGGTGGCGCAAAGGGTCGCAGAGGCTATCGCACATGCGATGCGGAAGGAATGAAGCCGGGGAGTGCGATTGTCGGAACTCATAATAACCTCCGAAGAATTTAAAAAACTCAGGTTACTTTTTAACAGTTTATGTTAAATTGACTTTGCCGGCAAGTAATCACAGCATGCTGCAACCGAAACCCCTCTAGATTGGAGAGGATTATGTTCAGTACTGTTAAGTCGTGTAAGCTCTTGGTTTTCCTCGGCCTCGCTCTTTGTCTGTTGCTGCCGGGAGCCCCCGCTTTTGCGGATACCCCGATGCCTCCTTCCCAGGAGAGCAGCCAGTGTGCCCTCGTTGAGCCCCTCGGGTATACGGACGACGTCGTCGATACCTACTGGAGCTACAGCTGTCCTCGCGGCGTAAGCGGGCACAGCATCTCGATGTTCAACATCTCTTACAAGACGATCTCCTACCGAAATGGCTATCGCCGATCCGCGCATCATAGGGAATCCCGCCTCGCTGCAATGTGCTCCTGTGGTGTTCTTGGCACAACTGATAAATGGCAATTTGTCTATAGCACCTACTAGATGCGAGGAAGGGCCGAGCATTTTGTTCGGCCCCTCTGTTCCGACTGGATGAGGTTAAGGTTGGCGATGAATATGCTCAAGATCTCGAAGGCAATCTTTAGGTCGCTCCTCTCCTCCAGGTCGCTCTGTGTTGTCGTTGTTGCGTTGATGGTTCTTTGTACTTTGCCCGTCTTCAGGAGCGCGGCTGGCATCGACGGACGGGTTGAATACCTCGAGTCGGGAATAACCCGTGTTGAGCAGGAATTGTCAGCATCCTATGCGGATGCGCTTGTGAATGCGGGGGAGGAGGGCGTCTATACCTCTTCATCAAGCATGCCCGCGCTTCTGTACCCTCTTGCCGCGGGGCGTCTTGTCTTGGCGCCGCTCTCTCCTCTGCTTCCGTTTCTGCAGGTATCGGATGGAGCGTACTCCTTTTATGACGGATCGAAGGAGTACTTGCTATGGGCCGCAACGGCCGTTGCCGTCTCGTTCCTTGCCGCGCGTCTTAACAAACGCGAAAAGCTCATCATCCAGGCACCGATGGGTGAGCTGGGTAGACTTGTTGCATCGAGCGTATGGGCGAGTGTTTTTGCGATGCTTGCCGTCTTTGCCATCAATCTTCCAGGGATAATCGCCGCGCTTGTGAAGAATGGCCCGGGCTCGCTGTTCTATCCGATAGGCTACATTCAATATGCGACTCCGGTTATCAAACCGGCTTGGCTGGTGTTCGCGCAGGCGGCCATCTTGCAATTCTTGGTGGCAGCGTTCATCTCGCTTGTCGTTCACCTTGCCGTGAAGATTGCCAATAACCCTACGCTTGGAATCGTGTTCGTATGTGCCCTGATGGGGGTGACGATGGTTCCCGGGTATTACGGAAGATCCATCGCTTTACGTGAGTTCGCCCTGTTGAATCCCCTTTCGTATGCGAACACCGAGTTGACCGTCGGCGCCTATAGCCCGTACCCGACAACGCAGATAGTGAATCTGCCCGGACTTTGCTTCGAGCGTGGCGCGATTACCCTCGTATGCGCAATCGGGATCGAGGTGCTGGCAATTAGCCTGCTTTGCGTTGCTGGAAAGAGCGGCTGCGCGCGCCCGATGCCCCCGATTTGTCTTGAGAGAGGTTCCTTCACCGCATCGAGAGCGGCAACTCGTTCGAGCGCTTGTGCCTCCGCCGTTGCATACGTAAGAACGATGGGGAAACTGCTCCTGCATTCTCCTGCCCTCGCCGTATGCGCGATTGCAATGTCGACGACGATGCTGGCCCCGGCTCTGGTCGAGGTGTTTCCTGACGCTGATGACGTTTCCGCTGTTCGGTATAGGGATGGGGAGCTCCGTTCAATAGATCGGTATCTAGAGCAGGACGCTGCGAATATGGATGTCGAGGGCAAAACGGCCCTGGAAGACATGCGAGATGCTCTTTCGGGTTTTGTGTACGCGCCTACGCCTGCGGAGGGGTTTCGAAGCCTTGCGACGTACGAGCGCGCTCGAGGCGAACTGGGCGCGGCAGATGCGACCCTCCTGCAATCGATCGGAATCGAGCCGGAGACTCCTTCTCGTGCGGAGGCGCGCGCCCTTCTGCTCGAGTCGATCGCGAGCTTGCCGGACCCCAAGGTTTACGAGTTAAGTACGAAGATGCCCCCATTAATCCTCCTTTCGTATTTCCAGGCAGCGCTTCCTTCCTTGTTTTGGCTGTTGCCCGTGGTTGTCACATCGCTTGCGTGTACCCACCTGCAGTGCCGTTCCCTTCTGGTTTTCCAAGTCCCCGCAACAGCGCATGTGCGTTTTCTGACGGCTGTTGCGTTGTCTCTCCTGCTTGGCTTGACGCTGCTTTTGGTGTCGATGGTTCCCGCTGCAGTTGTGTCCGCGATTAAGAACGGTGCGGGTGGATCGGAGTATCCCGTCGCTCTCATTCGAGCGGGGGCTTCGACAACGTCCATGGTGGGGGAGGCGGTGTTGCGTAGCGTTCCGTTGCTGGTCATGGCATACGGCGTGATTTCCGTCGTCGCTGCGTTGACAGCAGCGATTAGCCGCAGCCCCGTTGTCACCGGAGTGGTTTGCGCGGTTCTCTTGGTGTTGGGTTCGTTGAGCGCTCATGTTGAAAGCGCGGGCATGGGCGCCGCGCTGCTGGCTCCATTCGCCTCGTTTGATCCCGCTTCCCAGGTGGGGACGATTGGGTTCCTTGGGCGAGGGACGAACGCGATGCCTTTTGGAGAGGTCGTCGGCGCATCGGGCGCTCTGCTGGTGGTCTTGGGCGCCGTATCTCCGTTGTTGGTGCGCCTGGGTGTTCCGAAGATCGAAAGGGGATGATCTCGATGATTGACCTTCAAACGCTGACGATCTCTTATGGAAAGAAGGTGCTCGTAGATTCGGTGAACGCTGAGTTTGCCCCGGGTACGGTCTACGGTCTCGTCGCTCCGAACGGGCATGGAAAGACGACGTTGCTGCGTGCGATGGCAGGTTTGCCGGGTCCTCGCGTGGACGGGAGCATCGTTCTGGATGAGGTGCAGGGTACGGGTGCGAGAGAGGTCCGTTCTATGATCTTCTATGCACCTGGTGAGGGAACGCTGCTGTATCCCGGATTGCGTGCGGAAGATCACCTCAAGATGGTTTGCGATATGTGGCCGCATGCTCGTGATATCGAGGAGGTGGTGGAGCAAACGCAGATAGGCGAGTTCGCGAAGATGAGGATCCGCGCTCTGAGCCAGGGTATGAAGCAGCAGCTTACCTTGGCGATTGCGTATGCGACGGGTGCGCGGTACCTCCTGTTGGATGAACCCATGAACGCGCTCGATCCCAGCAGGGTGGACTTGCATTCCGGGATTCTCAGGAAGCTGGCCGATTCTGGTACGTGCATCATCATGTCATCCCACATCTTGGATTCGGTCGATAGACTGTGCGATGAGATTCTGTTTTTGAAGGATGGGAGGCTCATTAGAAGCATTCCGCAAGATGATGCTGCGCCGAAGTCTCCTGGATCCCATTTCGCAAAGCCTGCCGGACGCGCCGAGGGTGCGCTAAGCACGTATCGGCGACTCTACGAAAAGGGCGGGTAGAAATGCAAGTTAAAAATCTATGTGGTCAATATGATGCCGTTGAACCCGCGTATCGATACCGCCCAGCCATTCGCCTCGCCCCCATCGCACGCATCTTCATTCGGTCTGTCATTATAAATCTATCGATGACTTGAGAAATGTAGGTGCTTCTGAATGTACTGTCGACTTCTTCTCAAACTAATCCTAAGAGACAAGGCCGTATGGATTTGTACGCTCGTTCTCGCTGCAGCCTTTTCCGTCCCCATTGCGTTCAATTCACCCATCTACGGGCCCTTCTTTATGAAGCAGGGCATGCAGGGCTTTGTCGACGCATTCAATACGCGCGCGCCCCAGGCCAGCGGCACAGACCTATCGCCAGAGCAGCAAGATGACGCTGAGCTTGCAAGATACGCGAACGCCGCCCTCGCCGCTCAAACCGACGCCGCCTTTCTCGACTCTGCCGAGAGCTACTACACGCTCATGGACGAGGGCTTCCAATCCGGGTCCATCGTGGGGGACCAGGAGACCAATGACGCAGAGCTCGCATATTGCCGCGCTCTGAGCAGCTCCGGCATCGCGGATATCCCGGCCTCCGCAAACGACCTGCCGTTCCTCTCCTTCCTGCCCTACGCCATTGCCCAGGCGCCGTCCTTCCTTCCCTTCATCCCCTTCCTTCTCTCGTCGATACTCGTGCTCGGCGCCACAAGGCCCGGGACCCTGGCGGCAAAGGCGCCCGTGCCCAAATTCCGGCGCCTTATCCAGACCGTGTTTTCGATAATCGGCGCGGGGACCGCGATGCTCCTCGCCGGCCTTGCACCCGGGGGTATTTACGCCTTGGCCCTAAACGGCTTCGGGCAGATCGGGTACCCGATCGCCTTCTTCCATGACGGCGCGCTCACTACCACGACCGCGGGAAACGTCTTCACGACCATACTTCTCGCGCTGCTCGCGGGTGGAACCTTGATATCCGTTTGTTCCGTCGTCCTATCGACCGCAACGAGGCGCGTCTTCGCGGGCCCCCTTACCTCCGCGCTGCTTGTCGCGGCCCCGGCATTCCCGTTATTGTCCGATTCGGCACTGGAGCATAACGCCGCGCTCGAGCTCCTGCCGCTGGCCGTGTTCTCGCCTATCGAGGCAACGGGTTACGTAGGGTGCTTCCCAACAGAATTCATTGGCTCCGGTTCAAGCGGTGCATCGATGCTTGCCGTGGCCCTGATATACGTCGCGGTCTTTTTTGCGGTCGGCGCCGTTGCGACACGTTCGCCCAAACAGTCTGGACCCGCGAAAAAGCACCATGGGCTCGAGCTTCTGGACGTGAGCGTGGGATACGGAAGCACGACGATACTTTCAATCGGATCGCTTTTCTTGAGCCCGGGAACGGCGGCTGGGCTCGTCGCTCCCAACGGCTCGGGGAAAACCACCCTTCTTGAAGCGCTGTCGGGCCAATTTCCCACCCGCATCCGCTCGGGAAGCCTGGCGGCAGACGGAATCTGCCAACGTCGATCAGCCGAATTCGCAGAACTCGTCTACCTGAGCTCTTCGGGCAGCGCGGATCTCTATCCCACGCTATCGGCCATCGAGCACCTTGCTTTCGTTAGGGAGGCGTGGAAATCGGCCACCGACATCGACTCGCTCTGCAGCTCCCTCGGAATCTCCTCATATCTCGACAAGCCGACCCGTAAACTCTCGACAGGAATGAAGCAGCAGGTAAAGCTTGCCATGGCGATATCGACCGGTTGCCCGTACCTTATCCTCGATGAACCGCTGAACGGCCTCGATCCGGGAAAGCGGAAAACCTCCTGCGACGCGATGCGCAGCGAGGTGGCGCGGGGACGCAGCGTGCTCATTTCAAGCCATCTGCTCGACGACCTGGCAGACCTCACCGACTCGTTCTACTTCATCGAGGCCGGCACGCTCGTGGAAAAGATCAAGTCGTCCTCGCAGACGCTCAAGCAGGAATACCTCGATACATACGAGCGAGGTGAATGACATGAAACTATTTGAACAGCTGAAGTCCAATGCGTCGCGCATGGCTGTCTACGCCATCCTCGTGGCAACGGCTTTATGCGGAATCGCGGCACCCGTCTATGCGCTCAACGGAGAGAAAGGCGATGTCGAACCCGCGTACATGGCTTCGACGGTTAAGGACCGGTACAAAGCCTTCTCTGGAGACACGTTTTACGTAGCAGAGTACGACACGACCTACCGTCAGCTTCGCTACAACAAGGGCTACGACTATCTAGGCGCAGAGGCAATCAGCTATACGTCGGGTTGGTACCGCTCCAGCTATGGACACATAACCCAGTTCAAGTGTAACTACCGTGTGTACAACTAAAGCAACCGGCTGGGACGAGGGGCGACGCAAAAGCGTCGCCCCCGTTTTTAACCATGTCAACTGAACCTAGTTCAGTTTGGTTGATTTCCGATTTCAGCCGAACACATTGAGCGGAAAGGCCGTTCCCGCAGTCAGTCGAACGTCCCCGGGGCCCTTCTCAGGCCCCGGGGACGGCATTTTCCCAGTTGAAGGAACGGTGGAGATGTGTTTCGATGGGTCAGATTCGTGTCGTTCCGAAAAGACCGTGAACCTTTTGTGGGACGCGCGGCGCCGTGGTACCATAGCCGAGTTTGTTGTCTTGGTCGGAAACCAAGACGCCTTATGCGCTGATCGGTAACCAGCGCCTGACTAATAAGGAGTCCTACCATGAAGCAGGGTATCCATCCCCAGTATGTCGAGTGCACGGTGACGTGCTCCTGCGGCAACACCTTCAAGACGCACGCTACCGTGTTCGAGATGAAGGTCGAGCTTTGCAACGAGTGCCACCCGTTCTACACCGGCCAGCAGAAGTTCGTCGACACCGGTGGACGCGTCCAGCGCTTCGCCGACAAGTTCGGTGGCGCCGCTGCCGCCCAGCTCAAGAAGGCCGAGGAGGCCAAGGCTGCCAAGGCCGCCAAGGCTGCTGAGGCCGAGGCTGCTCGCAAGGCCGCCGCTGAGGCTAAGGCTGCCGAGAAGGCTAAGCGTGCTGCTAAGTTTGCCGAGGAGGCTGCCAAGCAGGCCGCCGAGGCTCCCGCAGAGGCTCCCGTCGAGGAGGCCGCTGCCGAGGCCGAGACCACCGAGGCTGCTGAGTAAATAGCTCGCTGAGCAAACGCTCGCATTCATGGCTAAAGGGCCGCGTATCCATTTGGGTGCGCGGCCCTTTTCCTTTATTGGTGCAAACGAACCTGTCTCCATGGCACCAGATTGGTACGAAGGGGACGGATTGGTTTGCGCCAAATGGCAGAGAGACAGCGTTTTCCCAGATAAAAGCTGCCAAATTAAACCAGCCCCTTTTTGGCAGGTTGGTCGTAGTTATTACGTGGCGGTCGAGGTCGACCGTATAGGCCGCGCCTTGTTTGGCTAAAGTACAATCATCTGTGTTTAACTCGCCCGCAGCTGCATGGCGTGGGCGATGGCCAAAAAAGGAAAACCACATGGGATTCATGTCAAAGCTGCTGTCCTTTGGATCCGATAAGGACCTTAAGCGCTACTACAAGATCGTCGACCAGATCAACGGTCTTGAGCCCCAGTTTGAGAAGATGACCGAGGAGGAACTCCGCGCCCAGACCGATAAGTTCCGCGAGCGTTACGCCAACGGCGAGTCGCTCGACGACATGCTTCCCGAGGCCTTTGCCACCGTGCGCGAGGCTTCCAAGCGCATCACGGGCATGCGCCACTTTGACGTACAGCTCATCGGCGCCATGGCGCTTCATGAGGGTCATATTGCCGAGATGAAGACCGGCGAGGGCAAGACGCTCGTCTCCACCTTGGCTGGCTACCTCAACGCTATCGCCGGCAAGGGCGTGCATGTCGTTACCGTCAACGATTACCTGGCAAAGCGCGACTCCGAGTGGATGGGCCGCATCTACAAGTACCTGGGCATGACCGTCGGTCTGCTCCAGAACAACATGCCGCTCGAGCTCAAGCGTCCGGCCTACCAGGCAGACGTCACCTACGGCACCAACTCCGAGTTCGGTTTCGACTACCTGCGCGACAACATGGTCACCCGTCCCGAGCAGCGCGTGCAGCGCGGTCACAACTACGCCATCGTCGACGAGGTCGACTCCATCCTGATCGATGAGGCCAGGACGCCGCTCATTATCTCGGGCGCCGGCACTAAGTCCGCCAGCACCTACAAGGACTTCGCGCGCGCCGTGCGCGGCCTGGAGCGCGGTGAGGACGTGTCGCACGACATGCTCACCGCCACCGAGGACGTTGAACCCACGGGCGACTACGTCATGGACGAGGCCAAGCACACCATCGCCGCCACCGAGCGCGGCCTTAAGAAGATCGAGCGCCGCCTGGGTATCGATGACATCTATGCCGATCTCTCCGGCCAGCTGGTCAACCACCTGCAGCAGGCGCTGAAGGCCCAGTACATGTTCCACCGCGATAAGCAGTACGTGGTCACCAACGGCGAGGTCAAGATCGTCGACGAGTTCACCGGCCGCATTATGGAAGGCCGCCGTTATTCCGAGGGCCTGCACCAGGCCATCGAGGCCAAAGAGGGCGTTCTCGTACGCGAGGAGAACCAGACCCTGGCCACCATCACCCTGCAGAACTACTTCCGTCTGTACGATAAGCTCTCCGGCATGACCGGCACGGCACTTACCGAGGATGCCGAGTTCCGCGAGATCTACAAGCTGCCCGTCGAGGTCATCCCCTCCAACAAGCCCGTGCAGCGCGTGGACCACGAGGACCTGGTGTACCGCACCATTCAGGCCAAGTACAACGCCGTTGCCGACGACGTTGAGCGTCGTCACGCCAAGGGCCAGCCGGTCCTGGTGGGCACCGTCTCCATCGAGAGCTCCGAGAAGCTGTCCGCCGCCCTTACCAAGCGCGGCATCGCACACGAGGTCCTCAACGCCAAGCATCACGAGCGCGAGGCTCATATCGTTGCCCAGGCCGGACGCTACGGCGCCGTGACCATCGCCACCAACATGGCCGGTCGTGGTACCGACATCTTGCTGGGCGGCAACCCCGACGAGCTGGTGCGCGAGCGCCTTGAGTACGAGGGCCTGACCATGGAGGACGTGACGCCCGAGCAGCTCGAGCAGTTTAACGCCGAGGCCAAGGAGACCTGCAAGGCCGAGCGCGAGCGCGTGCTTGCCGCCGGCGGCCTGACCGTTATCGGAACCGAGCGCCACGAGTCCCGTCGTATCGACAACCAGCTGCGCGGCCGCTCCGGTCGTCAGGGCGATCCGGGCGAGACCCAGTTCTACCTGTCGCTCGAGGACGACCTCATGCGCCTGTTCGGCGGCGACAAGATGGACCGCGTCTCCAAGATGATGGTCACGGCCGACATGGGCGACGACATGCCCATCCAGCACAAGATCATCTCCAAGGCCGTCGAGAGCGCCCAGCACAAGGTCGAGAGCATCAACTTCTCCATGCGTAAGAGCGTCCTTGAGTACGACGACGTCATGAACAAGCAGCGCCAGGTCATCTACGCCGAGCGCAATAAGATTCTGGACGGCAAGGACCTGACCGACCACATCACCGAGGTCATGCACGACACCGTGTACCGCTGCGTGCAGGAGTTCTGCACCAAGGACAGTCACGATGGCGAGCGCGACCTGGAGGGCCTGCGCAAGTGGGTTGTGGAGCTCACCGGCCACATCGATACGCCGAAGTTCCCCGACGAGGATTATGAGGCCCTGGCTGCCGATGTCCTGGCTTACGTAGAGAAGTGCTACAACATGAAGGCCGAGCGCTTGGGCGAGGACCTGATGCGCGAGCTCAACACCCAGGTCATGCTGCGCGTCATCGATACCCGCTGGATGAACTACCTGCAGGAGATGGACTACCTCAAGACCGGCATCGGCCTGCGCGGCTTTGGCCAGCGCGACCCGCTGGTTGAGTACAAGACCGAGGCCTACGGCGCGTTCCAGATACTCGTCGATACCATGTACGAGGATTATCTGCGTACGGTTCTGCGCATCGAGATCAAGGCTGCCCCGCGTGCCGTGGAGCACAAGGAGGAGCCCGCGCTCGAGGGTGCGCACTTCTCCGGTCCTGCCGAGGTCGATGGTGACAACGGCGGCTCGGTGCTGCGCAAGCAGGCGCAGGTGCAGGCCCGCATGGCTGTCCAGGGTGGTCCGGCTGCCGTCAACAACGGTGGCAAGGTGACCACCTATCGCAAGTCCGAGAGCGACGATCCGTACGTCAACGTGGGCCGCAACGACCCGTGCCCCTGCGGTAGCGGCAAGAAGTTTAAGTACTGCCACGGCAGGAATCGTTAATGGCTGAGGCTTTAGAGGTAACGCCCGCCGAGCTGGACGCGTTTGCGGACCGGCTCGGTGAGGTCGAGTCGTATCTCCACCTGGACGAGAAGCGTACCCGCGTGTTCGAGCTCGAGGCCAAAAGTGTTGCCCCTGGCTTTTGGGATGACGCCGACGCCGCCCGTGCCACCATGGAGGAGATCGCGCGCACCAAGGAAGATATCGCTGCCGTGGACACCGCGCGCGGCGAGCTTTCCGATGCCCGCGCCGCGCTGGAGCTTGCCGAGGAGATGGGGGATGACCCCGACGCCGCCGCCCTTCGCGAGGAGGCTGCAGCCACGGCTGAGCGCCTGGCCCGTGCCATCGATGAGCTTGAGCTTTCGAGCTGGTTTACCGGTGAGTTCGATCACGGCGATGCCATTGTGACCATCAAGCCCGGACAGGGTGGTCTGGAGGCCCAGGACTGGACCTTCATGCTCTTTAAGATGTACATGAAGTACTGCCAGCGTCGCGGCTGGAAGGTCACCATCAACGACTGTCCCGCGGCCGAGGTCATCGGCATTGACCGTGCGACCTTTACCGTCGAGGGCAAGGACGCATTTGGCATGCTGCGCGCCGAGGCCGGCGTCCACCGCTTGGTTCGCATTAGCCCCACCGACGACAAGAAGCGCCGCCAGACCACGTTTGCCGGCGTCGAGGTCATCCCCGTGCTACCCGATGATATCGACATCGAGATCAGTCCCGATGACATCCGCGTGGACGTGTACCACGCGAGCGGCCCGGGCGGTCAGGGCGTCAACACCACCGACTCCGCCGTGCGCGTGACGCATTTTCCCAGCGGCATTGTGGTCACCTGCCAAAACGAGCGCAGCCAGATTCAGAACAAGGCCGCGTGCATGCAGATCCTCAAGGCTCGCCTGTACGAGATTGAGCTCGAGAAGCGCGCCGAGGCGCTCGATGAGATCCGCGGACCCAAGACCACGATTGGTTTTGGCAACCAGATTCGCAGCTACGTGCTCTACCCGTACCAGATGGTCAAGGACTTACGCACGGGCGTGGAGACCAGCAATGTCGAGGCCGTCCTTGACGATGGCGACCTGGACCCGTTTGTTATTGGCTACCATCGCTGGGCTACCGGCAACGCCGATGCAGAAGGCTCGGAGGTCTAAAACATCGGGTGGCTTCAAGCCGATGCCAAGCCCAACGGTTGGACGGGTTTGTATCCAGAATAAACCCTGCGCAGGGGTGGTTTTTGTCCGGCGAATCGGTAGAATCGAATACAAGAAGAAGTTCAAAGCGCATCCGTTTGGGTGCACTTTTTTGAGGGAGGCAGCATGGCATATCGTCTGGACATCAAGCGCATTCTTTCGATGAACTTCTTTCACGACCTGCCCCAGATCATGTTGGGGTGTGCCTTGGCCGCCATCGCGACCGACTTGTTTTTGATTCCCAACGGTCTTGCCGCCGGTGGCGTTACGGGCCTTGCCACCATTATCCAGGCGGTCGGCGCGGCGCGCGGCCTATCGCTTCCCGTTGGTATTCAGACGATCGTGATGAACGCCTTGCTGTTGTTGGTCGTTATGCGCGAGGGCGGCATGTTCTACGTGGTGCAGACCGCGACGGGCTTTGTGCTGCTGGGCTTCTTTACCGATCTGTTCGCCCCGTTTGTAGCACCTCTGGCGGATGCGGACCTGATGCTCCCTGCCATGTGGGGCGGCATTATTACAGGCATCGGTTACGGCATGGTGTTGCGCGCCGGCGCCAACACCGGCGGCTCGGACACGATTGGCCAAATCATCTCGCGTAACACCTCGCTGCCGGTGGGCTCGACCGTCATGGCGATCGATGTTGCCGTATGCGCTCTATCGGCTCCGGTCTTTTCAATCGAAAACGCACTGTATGCAGGCCTTTCGATGGTCATTAGCGGCTACGTGATCGATGCCGTGGTCGATGGTGGCAACAAACGCCGTATGGTACTCATTATCTCGGACAAGTTCCCTGATATCGCTGCCGATATCATGTATGGCCTGGGTCGTGGTTGTACCAAGTTTAAGGCGACTGGCATGTATTCGGGTGCCGAGAAGCCAGTGATTATGGTCATCGTGAGCCGTCGAGAGCTCAACACGCTCAAAACCATTGTGCGTGAGCGCGACCCGCGTGCTATTGTGACGGTCGCCGACGTTACGGAGACCTTCGGTGAGGGCTTCAAGGACATTAACGCGTAGGGCCGACTGCGTTCCATCCAAAAGACGTTCACATTGGTAAACCGTTTCATCAGCGGTTCTGCCTGCTAAATTGCTCAAATAATGATAAATACTCTGGTAAAGCTTCCAGTTTCCAGCATAATGAATGGCGTACGTGCATCGCGGCTGGGTTGGGACGACCTTCTGTGCCGTGCGCATTTTGTCTAAAGAGGATGAAAGGAAGGCACAATGAGCGACGAAGAGCTCAAAAAGGTTGCCAACGAGGTAAGGAAGGGCATCGTCACCGGCGTGCACGCTGCCAAGTCCGGCCATCCGGGCGGTTCGCTCGGCGCTGCCGACATCATGACCTATCTGTACTTTGAGGAAGTGAACGTCGACCCGGCCGATCCCCGCAAGGCCGATCGCGACCGTTTTGTGCTCTCCAAGGGCCATTGCGCTCCGGGCCTGTACGCCGTGCTCGCCGAGCGTGGGTTCTTCCCCAAGGAGGATCTCGAGACGCTGCGCCATATCGGCAGCCACCTGCAAGGTCATCCCAACATGAACGACACCCCGGGCGTCGATATGTCCACCGGCTCGCTCGGCCAGGGCATCTCCGCCGCCGTGGGCATGGCGGTTGCCGCCAAGCACTGGGGCGATACTTACCGCACGTACGCCCTGCTGGGTGATGGCGAGAGCGAGGAGGGCCAGGTCTGGGAGGCAGCCATGTTTGCCGGCAACCAGCAGCTCGATAACCTCTGCGTGATCGTCGACCACAACGGCCTGCAGATCGACGGCCCCGTCGAGGAGGTCAACGACCCCATGCCGCTCGCCGACAAGTTCCGTGCCTTTAAGTTCCACGTGGTGGAGCTTGCCGACGGCAACGATTTCGACCAGATCCGCGCCGCCTTTGCCGAGGCTCGCGCTACCAAGGGCCAGCCGACCGCCATTATCGCCGAGACCATGAAGGGTAAGGGCGTTTCCTTTATGGAGAACCAGGTGGGTTGGCACGGTAAGGCCCCCAACGATGAACAGTTTGAGCAGGCCATGGCAGAGCTCACGGCCGCCGGAGAGGAGCTCTAGGATGGCAGACGTCAAAAAAATCGCCACGCGCGTAAGCTACGGCGAGGCCCTCGTCGAGCTCGCCAACGAGCACGATGACTTTGTGGTCCTCGACGCCGACCTGGCCGCCGCCACGCAGACCGGCAAATTTAAGGCCGCTTGCCCCGACCGCTTCTTCGACGTGGGTATCGCCGAGAGCAACCTGATGGGTGTTGCCGCCGGTATCGCGACCACCGGTCGTGTTGCCTTCGCGAGCACCTTTGCCATGTTCGCTGCCGGTCGCGCCTTTGAGCAGGTCCGTAACTCCATCGGCTACCCGCACCTCAACGTTAAGATCGGTGCCACGCACGCCGGTATCTCGGTGGGCGAGGATGGCGCCACGCACCAGTGCTGCGAGGATATCGCCCTTATGCGCGTCATCCCCGGCATGACTGTTATCGTTCCTGCCGACGATGTGGAGGCCCGCGCCGTGACGCGCGCCGCCTACGAGTGCGACGGTCCGGTGTACATGCGCTTCGCTCGTTTGGCCTCGCCGGTTATCAACGACCCCGAGACCTACAAGTTCGAGTTGGGTAAGGGCATTGTCATGCGCGAGGGCGCCGATGTGACCATCATTGCCTGCGGCCTGATGGTCGGCGAGGCTCTCGAGGCCGCCGAGCAGCTCGCTGCCGAGGGCATCGACGCCGAGGTCATCAACATGCACACCATCAAGCCCATCGATGCCGACCTGATCGTCAAGAGCGCCACCAAGACCGGTCACGTCGTGACCGTCGAGGAGCACTCTGTGATCGGTGGCCTGGGCAGCGCCGTTGCCGACGTCCTGGCCGAGCAGTGCCCGACGCCGCTCAAGAAGATCGGCGTCAACGACACCTTCGGTGAGTCTGGCCCGGGTGCCGAGCTCTTGCACAAGTATGGCCTGGACGCCGCCAACATCGTGGCGACCACCAAGGAGTTCTTGGCATAAGGCAAGGCGGATCTCAAGGACTGCTTCGCCAGAACTATAAAACTGTTTCGCCAGTACTATGGAAACCCGGCAGGGGCGCTCTCTTGGAGAGCGCCCCTGTTTCAGTTGCGGTGAAATAAGGACTGATTAGACCTTTTAACTGGTAAAACAGTCCCTATTTCACCGCAACTTATGAAGACGCCCCTCAAGCACGGTCCCATCAGGGAAAAGGGCATATATCGACAAAGCGCAATTCAGACCCTTCCAACTTTGTATATGCAGCACCCCAAGTAAAACGCGGCGACCCCTTAGTTACCGCAGGCCGGACACAGGGCTACTCTCCAAATCTTTCCGCAGGACGGAGGAGCCCCCGCAGCGCGAAGCGCGCAGCGGGGGCTCCGACATGTCCGAGGACGATTTGGAGAGTAGCCCTGTGCCCGGCCGACGGGATCCCTAAGCACGCCATGCTTCTTATGTGCAGCAAAGCTAATACTGCTAAAATACAAAGCGCTCATGTAGTTTAAACGCACGACGATAAGGAGCACCAGTGGGTAACCACTTCCGTACCTCCGGTGCGGGCGATGATGCCCCCAAGACGCAGGCAGGCGTCCAGGGCAGTCGTTTCGCCACTCCGGATTCAGAGGGCCAGCCTGTTGCTCAGGCCCCCGCTCAGCCGGCAGATCAGGCACAGCCGGCATCCGATCCCTTTGCCTACAATCCAACCAGCGATGTCGCGCTTTCCGGCACGGCGGGTTTTGAGCCCGTTCAGGCCGTGACCGCTCGCGTGGAGCAGTCTCAGGCTGGTGCCGCCACGCCGCAGCCTACCATGGCCGGCATTCCCGACCCCTTGGCCCCTGCGACGCCGGCTCCTCAGCCTGCGCAGTCCGGTCTCTTTGCCGCTATTCCCGACCCCACGCAGCCTGCTGCCCCGGTGGTCGAGAGCGATCAGGCAGCCGAGGTCGCAAGCCTCGATAACGCGCTCAACAACCCCGATTTTACGTCGGTGTTTGCGCCCATCGATCCGCAGGCCAGCCGCAAGAAGATGGCCAAACAGGCCGGTGTCGAGCCCGTCATCCTTATGGAGCATGTCACCAAGATCTATCCGGCACAGCCCAACAAGCCTGCACTCGACGACATCAACATCGAGATCTATCCGGGCGAGTTCGTCTTCCTGGTCGGTCACTCCGGTTCGGGTAAGACCACGCTGCTGTCGACGCTCAACCGCGACGTCAAGCCGACGAGCGGCCGCATCCTGGTTGCCGGTCAGGACCTCATGAAGATCAAGAACCGCAAGGTTCCGTTCCTGCGTCGCCAGATTGGCGCCGTGTTCCAGGACTTTAAGCTTCTGCCGCAAAAGACCGCCTACGAAAACGTGGCGTTTGCCCTGCAGTGCATCGGCAAGCCCAAGGGCGTCATTCGCAGCCAGGTGCCCGAGGTGCTGCGTCTGGTCGGCCTGGCCGATCAGATGGACTCGCTGCCCGACCAGCTTTCCGGTGGCGAGCAGCAGCGCGTTGCCGTCGCCCGCGCTATGGTCAACCGTCCGCCGCTGCTGATCTGCGACGAGCCGACGGGCAACCTCGACCCGGCGATCTCGCTGGGCATCATGAAGCTGCTCGAGCGTATTAACCGCACTGGCACCACCGTGATCGTCGCCACGCACGACCGCGAGATGGTCGATAGCATGCACCGTCGCGTGATCGCCCTTGAGGGCGGCCACGTTATCCGCGACCAGGAGAGGGGAGGTTACGGCAACTATGGCACCAACTAACGTGGGCTACTCCTTCAAAGAGGCAATCAGCCACTTCTTCCGTAACTGGACTACCTCGCTCGGCGCCGTCATCACGATCTTCCTTTCGCTGTTTATCATCGGCCTGTTCATCATGGGCTCTGCGATGCTGAACTCCGTGATCGGCACCGTCGAGGATCAGGTTGTCATCAACGCGTTCATTAGTGATGACGCCGATCAGGCCGATGTTCAGGCTTTTGAGGCCGAGCTTAAGACGTGGAATAACGTCAAGTCCGTGACCTATAAGGACAAGGACGACGCGCTGTCCGAGTATACGAGCAAGATGTCGGGCAACGCCGACGCCACCATGAGCGCGCTCGATGGCCAGAACCCGCTGCCGGCTTCCTTCGCTATTGAGATGGACGATCCGTCCAAGGTCGAGAGCACGGCAAAGAAGCTCAAGAAGGATGCCGATTTCCAGAAGATCGCGGATGACGGCGACGTCAACGCGAGCGTGCTGTACGGCCAGGAGGAAGTGAGCCGCCTGTTCCAGGTGACCAACTACATCCGCATCGCCGCCGTGGTGCTCGTTGGCCTGCTGACTTTTATCGCGTTCATCTTTATCAACAACACGATTCGCCTGTCCATTACGGCGCGTCGTCGTGAGATTGCGATTATGCGTCTGGTCGGCGCCAGCAACGGCTTCATTCGTGGCCCGTTTATCACCGAGGGCGTACTGCAGGCCATTTTGGGCTCGCTGCTTTCCATCGGCGTTCTGGAGCTGCTGCGCAATCTGATGATTCCGCGTTTGCAGGAGAGCATCGGCTGGATGTCGTTTGCCCTGCCGATGCAGTACTACCTGGTGACCTATGCTGCGCTGATTCTGGTCGGCGTGATTATCGGCCTCTTTGGTTCTGCCATCGCCATGCGTCGCTACCTGCGCGTGTAGGCATGCCTGGAATTCATCCCTTCCAACGGGTCGTCTCTTATGGGGCGGCCCGTTTTTTGATCCCTAGGGGACGGCAGGAAAGCGAATCATTTGGGTAGACTCTTTGGAGTTCGCAATCGATAGTTAGGAGGCGCCATGGGGCGCAATAACAAGCATAAGCGTGGAGCTCGCAATAAGCGCGGGCCGGTGCGCAGCGAACGCCGTCCGAGCCTGACCGGGCGCGTGCAGCTCCATGAGCACAGTGCCTATGTCATAACCGAGAATGGCGACTACAAGGTCATGGGTCGCGGCAAGCGTGAGATCATGGACGGCGATACCGTTGCCGTGAGCATTAAGAACAGCCCGCACGGTGAGCGGCGCGCCGTGATCGAGGGTGTGGTTGAGCGCGCAGCCATAAGCGTAGTGGGTACGTACCAGACCGCCGGTCCGCTCGGTGTGATTGAGCCGCTCGATTCGCGTTTGAAGGCCGACTTCTTCATTCTGCCCGAGGATACCTCGGCGGATCGTCTGGGTGTCCACCCGGGTGATGCTGTTGTCGCGCGCATTTTGACCTACCCGACGCGCCTGGAATCGGGTACCGTGACGATCGAACGCCGCATTGGCGGAGATGACGCGCCCGATTTGGGCGTTCAATATGTGATGGCGCGTTACGGCTATACCGATAGCTATCCCGAGGCCGCGCTGGACGAGGCCGAGGGGCTTTCGCTCGATGTGTCCGCGGCGCTTAAGGATCCGCTCCGCCGCGATCTGCGCGACCGCTTTGTCATCACGATCGACCCAGTCGACGCGCGCGACTTTGACGACGCCATTTCGCTGGAGCGCACGCCCGAGGGTGGCTACAAGCTGGGTGTGCATATCGCCGACGTTTCACACTATGTGGCTTGGGACGGGCATATCGATCTTGAGGCTCGCCATCGTACGACATCGGTGTATCTGGCCGATCGCGTGCTTCCCATGCTGCCCGAACGCCTGTCCAATGACCTGTGCTCGCTTCGCCCTGACGAGGACCGTCTTGCGTTTACCGTTGACATTGAGCTCGATGCACAGGGTCGCGTGCGGCATTACGATCCGTACCCCAGCGTGATTCGCTCGCGTGTGCGTATGGACTATGACGGCGCCGAGGCGCTGCTGGTGCGTGCCGGCGCGGTTGAGTATTCGGTGCTGGAGGGTGCAGCCGAGGATGTTGCGGCTGCCGAGACCTCGCGCGAGGAAGCGCTTGAGCGCGGTCTTGCGTGCGAGGAGGCCGCCCGCGGCTACAACGTCGACCTCGGCGATTTCCTTGTCGCCGCTAACGAATTCGCCGAACTCCGCCGTCGTATCCGTCGCGCCCGCGGCTCGGTCGATTTTGACACGGCCGAGATTCGTGCTCTGTTGGATGAGGACGGAGTGCCCGTGCAGATTGTGGCGCGTGAGCGTTCGTGTGCCACGTCGCTTATCGAGGAAGCTATGCTGCTCGCCAACGAGTGCGTTGCAGAGTGGCTGGCAGACCGTGATATCGAGGCCTGCTATCGCGTGCATGAGGATCCGAGCCCCGATAGCCTGCACGGTGCCGCCGTTGCGCTGGCGCAGCTAGGCATCATCGACGATCGCCGTGCGGCTGGTATTGCCCTGGGAAGTCCCGATGAGCTGCAGGCTGCGGTTGACGCCGCGGCCGGCACGGCTAACGCTCCGCTCGTCAACACGTTGCTCTTGCGCAGTATGCAGCGCGCGCTGTACAAGCCACGCAACGAGGGCCACTTTGCGCTTGCCGCGCCGTGCTATTGCCACTTCACGAGTCCCATTCGCCGCTATCCCGACCTGGTGGTGCACCGCGTGCTCAAACTGCAGTTGGCCTATGAGCGGCTCGGCGGCAAGGACGCCTTGGTCCGTACGCCGCGGCTGATCGGCAAGGGGCGCGAGTCGCTGCCGCGCATTCTGCCGCAGATCTGCCGCGCATGCAGCGATGCCGAGCGCGCGGCAGATGCCGCCAGCCATGCGACGCAAAAGATCAAGATTGCCCAGTACTATGAGGACCGTCTGGGCGAGCGCTATGCCGGAACCGTCTCGTGGGTTAGCAGCATGGGCCTTTTTGTGCGCTTGGACCTAACGCAGGTCGAAGGCTTGGTTTCGATCAAGAGTCTGGGCAACGAGTGGTTCGAGTTCGACGAGGACGCGCTCACGCTCACAGGTGCCGACACGGGCACCCGTTACGAGCTGGGGCAGCGCGTGATTATCGAGGTCTCGCGCGTCAATACCACGCGTGGGCACTTGGACTTTAAGCTTATCCATTAGCCAAATCCCGACTCATGGTGGGGGAGCGGAGGGCGGCCTTTCGGGACCGCCCTTCGCATTTGAATCGTGGCTACCTTGCCGTCTGCTCGGCCGCCCGCTTACCTGCTATTTGAGAGGTAAAACCTACCAAAATAAACCTGTCCCTTTTGGCAGGTTTACAAGAAAGCGGGGATGAGATGGCGACGGTGTACGGTTATGCGCGGGTGAGTTCGCGCGATCAGAACCTTAATCGGCAGCTGGATGCGCTGGGCGCCTATGGCGTGGGCTCGGCGAATATTTATGCCGACCATGCGAGCGGCAAGGACTTCGATCGACCGCGTTATCGCGAGCTGCTGCACGTCCTGGGAGACGGGGACGTACTGGTGGTGCTTTCTATCGACCGACTTGGCCGTAATTACTCCGAGATTCTTGAGGAATGGCGACGCATTACCAAGGAGCTCGGGGTTGCCATTGTGGTGTTGGACATGCCATTGCTTGACACGCGCGCCAGGGCCAGCGGCGCGCCGGATGTGACCAACGCCCTGATTGCCGATATTGTGCTGCAACTGCTGAGCTACGTGGCGCAGGTGGAGCGCGAGAATATCCATCGGCGCCAGGCGGAGGGAATTGCAGCGGCGCGGGCGCGAGGGGTCCGTTTCGGTCGACCTCGCAAGCCGTGCCCTCCTCAGTTTGAGCTGGTGCGCGATAGCTATGAGGCGGGCGATATTACCCGCAGCCAGGCAGCAAAGTGCCTGGGCGTGTGCGTGGGGACGTTCGATCGCTGGATGCGCGAGGCGGGGTAGGGGTTTGCGTCGCTTTGTCGCTTCCTGTTGCGATTCAAATTTTGATACGGTGACGATGTCATTTGGGGCTACACTCGCTCATATTTAAAAAGACGGAGGTTGGCCTTTGGCGCACATGAAGATAATAATCGGGTGGACCGCGATCGCTCTGTTCGCCGCAACGCTGGCGGGCATCTGGGTGCTGACGGAGCAAAACGCAGTGCAGACGTCGTTGCTGAGCGAGTCCACCGCGCGCGTGGTGGAGGGTCAGGCTGCGAGCGTTCAGGCTGTCGATGCCACGGGTGAAGCTCAGGCGGAGAACGGAATGACTGGGGGCACCGATTCGGCTGCCTCGAATGTCCGGTCTGGCCGACTTGCTTCCATTCGCATGTGGGTGGGCACAAACGTCCGTCGCGTCGCCCATACCGTAGAGTTTTTCTTCGTCGGATTGTTCGCCTCGGTGAACGTGGTCTGCTTTTCCAGGCGTCCATGGAGTGTGTGTTCCCGTTGCGTGCCTGTGTTTCTCTTTTGCGCTGCCTGCTCCGTTGGCGACCAGGTGCATAAGATCTTTGTTCCCGGCAGGCATTTCGACGTTATCGATTTAGGATTCGATGCTGCGGGCTATGTCACCGCCATGCTGTTGGTATTGCTGGCAGCGGCGTTGGTGCGCCATGCGACTCGGCCGATCGGCGCCCATGCGAGGCGCTAGCCTTAAGACGAGACATCGCGACTGCCTATGCTTCGACATTGACTACAATAACGGCTGCAATCGCGAGTGGTCGTCGATGTGCAGTTTTCCAGACACCTGTTTTCTCTAAGAAAGGAAATCCCATGGCGGTATTGTTTGTTGAATATCCCAAGTGCTCGACCTGTAAGAAGGCCAAGGCATGGCTGGACGAACATGGGGTAGAGTATATCGACCGCGATATCGTTTTGGACAATCCCACGGCTGATGAGCTTGCGACCTGGATTGCTCGTTCGGGGCTGCCGGTGCGGCGCTTCTTTAATTCGTCGGGCATGAAATATCGAGAGCTGGGCCTGAAGGCGCGTCTGGATGCGGGCATGACGGATCAGGAGTGCTACGAGCTGCTGGCGACCGACGGCATGCTGGTCAAGCGTCCGCTGCTGGTGGGCGACGACTTTGCGATTCCCGGGTTTAAGGAAGCGGCCTGGACCGAGGTGCTGCTGTAGCGGCTCCGGAAAGTGCGACCCGTTTTGGGTGATCGGCGTGGGATGTGTTTTCCATCGGCGGGCTCGCTCGGCTCAATCCTCGAGCTGTGCCCATTCGTGCGGATCGTAGACCTTTACGTGCTTGTTGGGCTTGCCGCTCCAGTACTCCTCGTCCATAAAGGGCAGATATGCCTGAACGCCGGGGCAGATAAAGGGAATCCGCTGCTGTTGCAGTCGCTCGCGCTGGCGCTGCTCCAGGTGCGCCTCGGATATGACGGTCGGCATACCGGACAGCTCGACGAGGCTTGCCTGGATTCGCTTAAGGTCGGGGAGTCCCGCGTGCCATGACACCCGCATGATCAAAAAGGATGCACGGCGGTATTTTGCCTGCATCACCGTGATGGCGGGGCGCAGTGTGGGATGGATTTTGTCCCGTTCGGGCCAAAGGTCAGCAGTGATCTCGAGGCCCAGGGTCTCCCATAGGTAATCAAGCTCTTCGTCCATGGCGCCTCGATATCTACGCGATCATTGATACCTCGATTGTGTTGCCTGGTGCTATCGTTTTCGCGGTAGAATCTGCCAACGGTTGACGGCTACCGCTCGCGGCGTTTTGTCCTTCGTGTACAGCGGTCGGCTTCACAGGTCCTTCACGGGTTGGACTAAATTAGGCCAATTTGACTGAATTTCAAAAAAGTCAAAATTGGGGCTTGCGTCACGGCGGGACTTCCCGTATATTTCTTTCTTGCGCAAAGGCACAGCCGAGCGCAGCGATGCAGTCATTGGGATGTCGTCTAATGGCAGGACAGCGGATTCTGGTTCCGTCAATGGGGGTTCGACTCCCTCCATCCCAGCCATTGCATTTGCTACATATGGCCCGTTCGTCTAGCGGTTTAGGACGCCGCCCTCTCAAGGCGGAGATCACCAGTTCGAATCTGGTACGGGCTACCAAAATTGAATGCCCGGGCCTCGTAAGAGACCCGGGTTTTGTGTATTGACCGATGCTTAAGGCGCGCGTTGAGTCTGCCGCCCGGATCGAGGAGTAGCCATGGATCTGCCCATCAGCTTGCAAGACATCACGTATGCCGAGAACTATCTGGCGCAGGGCGACCTGGCTACGGCGACGCCGCTGCTGGAGCGTCTGGTGGAGCTCGCCGAGGAGTATATCGACGCTGAGTGCAAGACGGAGGAGAAGCGTCAATACTTTAGCTTCGATAGCAAGTTTGAGCGCTTGGCCTATCGCCGCGTGGAGAAGGATCCGCGCGAGCTCGTGCAGGTCGAGGTGCCGTTTGACCGCCTGTACTCTGACATGGCGTTTGCCTACATTCGCCAGCAGGATTATGTGAGTGCTCGCAACGCCTTGATGCAGGCCGTGCGCTGGGACCCCATGAACTGCAACTACCGCCTGGATCTGGCCGAGCTGTTCCGCGCTCTCGAGGACAAGCAGGAATGGGCATCGCTCTCGTTCTCGGTGCTGGAGCGTGCAAGCGATGGCAAGTGCGCCGCCCGCGCTTACGCCAATCTAGGTCAGTACTTCTTGGAGCCCGAGACCGAGAACGTTTCGGCTGCCGTGGGCTGCGCGCGTCTGGCGCTGCGCCTGGCGCCCAACGATGCGCATACGACGCGCCTGCTCAACAAGATCCATACCACCTATCCGGATGCCGCCGATGAGAGCGACGACCACGTGATGGGTGAGCTCGCCCTGCAGGGCGTGCCGACCTCACCTTCGGCCGAGATCGCCATCTGCCTGATCATGTGTGCGACCGATGCTGCAAGCGACGGCGACAAGCAGGAGGCGACGCGCCTGACGGTGCGTGCTCGCGACTTGGTGGGCGAGGAGGCCTGCGCGGCGATTATTAAACTGGTGCGCGAGAGCGATGCCGAGCTCAATGCCGAGCGCAAGGCAAAGCGCGAAGCTACGGGCAAGGGTTCCGATGGCGCCAAGGAGGCCGGCGATGCCCAGTAAGCGCGAGCGCAAACTCATTTCCAAGAATCGCTCGGCACATCACGAGTACTTTATCGATGAGACGTTTGAGTGCGGTATTGAACTGAGCGGCACCGAGGTCAAGTCGATTCGCGAGCGCGCCTGTCAGATCACTGACACTTTTGCGCTGATTCGTGGCGGCGAGTGCTGGCTCGTCGGACTGCATATCCACCCTTATAGCCATGGTGGCGTGTGGAATCGCGATCCCGACCGTCGGCGTCGTCTGCTGCTGCACCGCAAGGAGATCGACTTTCTTGACGGCAAACTTCGCAACCGTGGTTATGCGCTGGTTCCGTTGGAGCTCTACTTTAATACCGACGGCCGCGTAAAGCTGCTGCTGGGTCTGGGTCGCGGCAAGAAGCTCTACGACAAGCGCGAGGACATGGCCAAGCGTGATGTCCAACGCGAGATCGACCGCGCCCTCAAGGAACGCAACCGGTAGGCGCTCTATATAAGTTGCGGTGAGATACGGACTGTTTTGCCTGTTTGAGGGGCTATTCAGTCCCTATTTCACCGCAACTGCGGGCGTCTTATCTTTCTTACTGTTCTGACACATATGTCTCAAAGGCGGCGTCCGTTATGGGTGCCGCCTTTTTTGTGGGTACATACATTCATGAGGTTCCAACCCGAGCTAGGGGAGTGATCGTTATGGACAAAACTGCGTTCTTTACCATGCCGAGTGGCCTGTACGTGGTGAGCGCCGCGGCAGACGGGCTGCGCGCCGGCTGCGTCATCAACACTGCGGTGCAGGTGACGTCCATGCCGCCGCGTATTTCGGTTGCCGTGAACAAGGACAATGTCACCTCGGGCGTCATCGCATCGGCCAAAGCGTTCGCGCTGACCGTGTTCGATCAGACCGCCGACATGCTCTACATCGGTAACTTTGGGTTCCGCACCAGCAGCGATTATGACAAGTTTGCCAAATACGAGACCCGCGAGACGGCTCTGGGCATGCCCTATGTGCCCGAGCACGCGGCGGCCCTGTTTAGCTGCCGTTTGATCGACACTGTGGATGTGGGCACGCATCTGCTGTTTATTGGCGAGGTCGAGGATGCCGAGCGCCTGAGCGACGAGACGCCGCTGACGTACGACTACTATCACAAGGTGCTAAAGGGCAAGACGCCGCCCAAAGCCTCGTCGTATCAAGGCTAGAAATGTTCTAAAAATACTTGCATTATGTTATTGAGAATATATACTAATAAGTAAGTACACCAGCAGTCACGTTCGAGAGGAGAACATCATGGCTGAGGAGAAGAAGACGTATAAGTTTGTGTGCACCGTTTGCGGTTACGAGGTTGAGGTCGACACGCCCGAGCTGCCCGAGGACTACGTGTGCCCGGTGTGCGGCGTCGGTCCCGATCAGTTTGAGCTCGTCGAGGAGTAACTCGCAGGCACACGGCGAAAGCCGAACATAGCTCTGTCCAAGGGTCCCGGTCGAATTCTCGGCCGGGACCCTTTTGATTTATCTGACGGTTTAAAACGGTCTCACGTGTTACAGATTAAGACGTTATATCTGGACAGTCACGCCATCCCAATTACATCCCCGTTAGCAGCACGATGTCGAGAATCGTCACGATGACGCCGATCCCTACGAGCAGCGCGTTGAGCGGGCGCGAGTTGGCGTATTTGCCCATAACGCGGGCTGAGCTGGTGAGCCGTATGAGCACAAAGACCGTAATCGGCAGCTGAAGCGACAGCAGCGCCTGACTCCAAATGAGACCCTCAAAAGGATTCGGGACGACCAGGCACGCCGCCACTGCGCCGACGAAACAGGTCGCCACCCCGATTGAGGAATGTCGGTCGTGGATGTCGTATTCCTCATCGAACATGCCCGCGGTGATGGTGCCCGCTGCCATGCCCGCCGTCACACTGCTCGATAGGCCCGCGAACAGCAGCGCCACTGCAAAGATGGTCGAGCTTGCCGGGCCCAGAATGGGGGAGAGCGTGGCCGCTGCGACGGCGAGGTCGTCTACGACAATGCCGTGCGCAAAGAAGGTCGTTGCGGCCAGGATGACCATGGCCGAGTTGATTGCCCAGCCCACACCCATCGAAAAGAGCGTGTCGAAGAGCTCGTAGCGCAGACGTTCTTCGATAACCTGCTCGCCTTGGCCTTCGAAGTGCATGGATTGGATGACCTCGGAGTGCAGGAAGAGGTTGTGGGGCATAACGACCGCGCCTAGGACACTCACGATAATCGCGGCCGAGCCGGTGGGCATACGGGGTGTGATCCAGCTTGCGGCGGCTTGCGGCCAGTCGACGTTGACTAGTGCAAGCTCGGCCAAAAACGAGAGTCCTACCACGCCCACGAAGGCGATGATCCAGCGTTCGGCACGCTTGTAGGAACTCGTCATGAGCATCGCCATCGATACTGCCGCCACGATGACGCAGCCCGCACGTACGGGCAGCCCAAAGAGCATTTGAAGGGCAATCGCGCCACCCAAGACTTCGGCCATGGCGGTGGCGATGGTCGCGAGATAGGCACTGGCGAGCACCGTGCGTCCAACGAAGCGGGGGAGGTAGCGTGTCGTGGCCTCGGCAAGACAGGCGCCCGTGGCGATGCCAAGGTGCGCCGCGTTGTGCTGCAAGACGATCAGCATAATCGTGGACAGCGTGACGATCCACAGCAGCGCGTAGCCAAACTGCGAGCCCGCGGCCATATTGGAGGCCCAGTTGCCCGGGTCGATAAAGCCGACGGTCACGAGCAGCCCGGGGCCGATATGCCGGGCGATATCCAGACCTCCGTGGCCTCCGGTGCGGTGCGAGCCAAAGTGTTGTTTGAGATGGTTGAGCATGGTGAGCTCCTGCGTGCCGTTTGTTTGACGCCGCAAAGGATACCCGTTTTATGCTAAAAAGTTAACCAAGACTAACAAAATTGTTGTATTTGAATAGGATGATGAAGGGGGCTGCGAAATGTCTTGATCCGTAACAACTAGGGATGGAAATTGAGCCTAGGTGTTACAGATCGAGACAGGAAGAAATGGCCCTATGGAATGTCTCGATCTGTAACAGCTGACCGTCAAAAACGGCCCTTCGTGTTACAGACTGAGACATTCGGAGCCGTCTCTCAAAAACATCTCGATCTGTAACAGTTAGTCGTCGAAATTGGGTCTTTCTGTTACAGATTGAGATGTTTGAAGCGGTGAGCTTACAGGCCGAACTTGGGGCCTATGTTGTCGCCCTTGAGGTCGGCGGTGTCCACTCGTAGGGCGTGCGTTACGCGATTGTTTCGAAACGGGCGGGAAACACAACGGGTCGGCGATGCTCCTAGTATGCCTATTCAACTGACTGTCTAAATATCTAGGGGAGGATCGCGATGCAGGCAGATTCCGCTCAGCAGCAGGGCCTTTATCGCCCCGAATTCGATCACGATGCATGTGGCATTGGCGCGCTTGCCGATATCAACGGCGAGCGCCATCACCAGATTCTGGACGATGCACTGTCCATTCTGGTCAACTTGGAGCACCGCGGCGGCACGGGACTCGAGAAGAACACCGGCGACGGCGCCGGCATCCTGTTCCAGGTTCCGCATCACTTTTTCCGTAAAGAGGCCCAAAAGTGCGGCCAGATTCTGCCGGCAGAGGGCGACTATGGCGTGGCCATGCTGTTCTTCCCGCAGGACGGCAAGGGCGTAGAGGATGCCCGTCGCGTGTTTGAGGAGGGCTGCGCCGAGGCCGGCGTGCCGCTGCTCTTTTGGCGCGAGGTGCCCGTCGACCCGCACGACCTGGGTGAGACGGCCCGCGCCTGCATGCCTACTATCCTGCAGGCTTTCCTGGGCCGTCCGGACGATACGCCCGCCGGCGACGCCTTCGAGCGCCGTCTGTACGTGTGCCGCCGCACCATCGAAAAGAAGGCCGACGCCGAGTTCGCCCTGCGCGACAAGATCTTCTATGTGTGCTCCATGAGTTCGCGCACCATCGTGTACAAGGGCATGCTTGTGGCCACGCAGATGCGCCGCTTCTTCATCGATCTCAACGACGCCGCCGTCAAGACGGCCGTGGCGCTCGTCCACTCGCGCTACTCCACCAACACCACGCCCAGCTGGGAACGCGCGCACCCCAACCGTTTTATCATCCATAACGGCGAGATCAACACCCTCAAGGGCAACGTCAACTGGATCCGCGCCCGCGAGCCCAACCTGTACAGTCCCGTGCTGCAGCATGATCTTGAGCGCGTGATGCCCATCATCAACCGCGAGGGCTCCGATTCCGCGATTCTGGACAACGTGCTTGAGTTTTTGGTCATGAACGGTCGCCCGCTTACGCGTGCCGCGTCCATGCTGCTGCCTGAGCCGTGGGACCACAACGACAGCCTGAGTGAGGAGCGCCGCGCCTACGACGCTTACCAGTCCATGCTCATGGAGCCGTGGGATGGCCCGGCGGCCATCGCCTTTACCGACGGTCGCACGCTGGGTGCCGCCCTCGACCGTAACGGCCTGCGTCCCGCCCGCTACTATGTGACGCGCGACGGTCGCTTTATGCTGGCAAGCGAGGTGGGCACCATCGAGGTGAGCCCCGAGAACATCCTGACGAGCGGCTGCCTGGGACCGGGCCAGATGCTCGAGGTCGATTTTGCCCGCGGCCGCGTCATCTACAACGACGAGCTGCGCGCCCGTTACGCCAAGGAAAAGCCCTATCGCGACTGGATCGCCGAGGAGACGCTGACCGTCGACGCGCTCGACAAGCCCGTCGCGCCCACGCCCGCCGAGGATACCGAGGTGCCCGCCGCCGTGCGCATGGCCAAGCTCGGGTATCACTGGGATGATGTTGACGAAGTCGTGCGTCCCATGGCCCAGCAGGGCAAGGCGCCGCTCGCCTCGATGGGTATCGATGCGCCGCTGGCCTGCCTGTCCAAGAAGACGCGCTCGTTCTTCGACTACTTCTATCAGCTGTTCGCCCAGGTCACGAACCCGCCGATCGATGCCCTGCGCGAGCATATGGTCACCTCGACCACGCTCTACCTGGGCAACCACGGCAACCTGCTCGAGGATTCCCGCACGGCCTGCCAGCTGGTGCGCTTGGAGCGTCCGCTGCTGAGCGAGGAGGAGTTCGAGCGTATCTGCGCCATCGACCGCGTGGGCTTTAAGACCCGCCGTTTCCGTGCCGTGTACCGCCGCGACGCCGGCGAGGGCGCGCTGCAGGCTGCGCTCAAGCAGCTTGCAGAGGATGTTGAGGCTGCGGTCCGCGACGGCGTGAACATCGTGGTGTTGAGCGCTCGCGCCGCTGCGGGTGAGGTGCCCGTGCCGTCGCTGCTCGCCGTGGGCTGCGTGCACAACCACCTGATCCGCGCCGGCGTGCGTACCTTTGCCGACATCGTGGTGGAGTGCGGCGACGCCGTGTCTCCGCACGACTTTGCGGCACTGGTGGGCTACTCCGCGAGCGGCATCTATCCGTACAACGCACATGCGTGCATCCGCGATCTGGCGGCACGCGGCGACCTGGACGTGACGGCCGAGCAGGGCATCGCCAACTACAACAAGGCTGCGACCGCCGGCATCGTTTCCATCATGTCCAAGATGGGCATCTCCACGGTGCAGAGCTACCATTCGGCGCAGATCTTCGAGGCCGTGGGCTTCACTCCGGAGTTCGTCAACGCGTACTTCGCCGGCACGGTGAGCCGTGTGGGCGGTATGGGTGTCGAGGACGTCGAGCGCGAGCAGAATGAGCGCTACGACGCCGCGCTCGCTATCCTTAAGAGCCCGGCTCCCGATCAGCTGCCCACGCTGGGTCTGACCAAGTGGCGCCCGCTCGGCGGCGAGGATCACCTTATCGACCCGCAGACCGTCTACCTGCTGCAGACCGCCTGCCGCGAGGACAGCTACGACACCTTTAAGGAGTACAGCGCCCGCCTGCACCGCACCGGCCGTGCCGTGCGCCTGCGTGACCTGCTGGACTTTAATGCCAACGGTCGCACGCCGGTTTCGCTCGACGAGGTGGAGCCCGCGCTCAACATCGTCCGCCGCTTTAACACCGGCGCCATGTCGTACGGTTCCATCAGCAAAGAGGCACACGAGTGCATGGCCATCGCCATGAACCGCCTGCACGGCCGTTCCAACTCCGGCGAGGGCGGCGAGGATCCGCGCCGCGAGACCCCGCTGGCTAACGGTGACTCCAAGAATTCCGCCATCAAGCAGGTGGCAAGCGCGCGCTTTGGCGTGACGAGCCGCTACCTGTGCAGCGCCTTCGAGATTCAGATCAAGATGGCCCAGGGCGCCAAGCCCGGCGAGGGCGGCCACCTGCCCGGCAAGAAGGTCTACCCCTGGATCGCCGAGGTCCGTCAGTCCACGCCCGGCATCGGCCTGATCTCGCCTCCGCCGCACCACGACATCTACTCCATCGAGGACCTGGCGGAGCTTATCTTCGATCTTAAGAACGCCAACCCCGGCGCACGCGTGTCGGTCAAGCTGGTCAGCGAGGCCGGCGTCGGCACCATCGCCACCGGTGTGGCCAAGGGTGCCGCCGACAAGATCTTGATCAGCGGCCACAACGGCGGCTCCGGTGCTGCGGCGCGCGATTCGATCTGGCACGCCGGTCTGCCGCTGGAGCTCGGCCTTGCCGAGGCTCAACAGACGTTGCTGCAAAACGGTTTGCGCTCGCGCGTGGTGCTCGAGGCCGACGGCAAGCTCATGGACGGTACCGATGTCGCCGTTGCCTGCCTGTTGGGTGCCGAGGAGTTTGGCTTTGCGACCATGCCGCTCATCTCCATGGGCTGCCTCATGCAGCGCGACTGCCAGCAGGATACCTGCCCGGCCGGCATCGCTACGCAAAACTGCCGCCTGCGTCGCGGCTTCCGCGGCAAGCCCGAGCACGTCGAGCACTTTATGCTCTTTGTTGCCGAGCAGCTGCGTGAGGTCATGGCGAGCCTGGGCTTCCGCACCGTCGACGAGATGGTCGGCCATCCCGAGTGCTTGCGCCAGATTGAGGTCCCGGGCAACCGCAAGGCCAACCTGCTCGATCTGTCGCCCGTGCTGGCGAGCGCGACCTGTGAGTTTGGTGCCCACATCCCGGGTGCCGACGGCCGTCACTTCCTGCCCCAGATGGCTGCGGACAGCGAGCTCGACAAGACGCTCGACTCCACGTTGTTTGTGCCCTATACGGCCGATGCCCGTGCGCACCTGCGCCCGATTCGCTTCCGCGCCGATATCGCCAACGTCAACCGCTGCGTGGGCACCATCTTGGGCAACGCGGTGACCAAGGCGCATCCCGAGGGCCTGCCCGCCGGCTCCATCACCATCGATTGCGATGGTTCGGCCGGTCAGAGCTTTGGCGCGTTCCTTCCGCGCGGCATTACGCTCAATGTGTGCGGTGACGCCAATGACTACTTTGGCAAGGGCCTTTCGGGCGGCGAGGTGTCGGTGCGCCCCAACCCGCATGCGACCTACAAGTTCGACGAGAACATCATCGTGGGCAACGTGGCGTTCTTTGGCGCCACGAGTGGCCGCGGCTTTATTAACGGCCTGGCAGGCCAGCGCTTTGGCGTACGCAACTCCGGTGCCACCGTGGTGGTCGAGGGCTGCGGCAACCATGGCTGCGAGTACATGACGGGCGGTCTGGCGCTCATCCTGGGCGAGGTCGGGCAGAACTTCGCTGCCGGCATGACGGGCGGCGTGGCTTATGTCTTTGACCAGTACGGCACGCTCGATGCCCGCGTGAACCGCGAGAGCGTTGAGCTCAAGGCCCCGACGGCCGGCGAGCTGGCGCAGATTCGCGCGCTCATCCAGGAGCACGTGGACGCGACGCAGAGCCCGCGCGGCATTAAGCTGCTCTACAGCTTTGAGACGATGAGCAAGCACTTTGTGAAGGTCATTCCAACCGAGTACGAGCGCGTGCTGGCGATTGTCGCCGCCGCCGAGGCCGTCGGCAAGACGCATGCGCAGGCCGAGGAGCTGGCGTTTGACATTGTGACCGGTCGCGCCGACGCTGCCGATGTCGCTCGCTTTGATGTGGCGGGTGGTGCTGCTGGCGCGGGCGCTGCGTCCGTGGCTGCCAGCTCTGTTGCTTCGACCAAGAAGGAGGCGTAAGTGCCATGGGTAAGCCCGGTGCTTTTCTTGATATCGATCGCGTGACCCACGAGCTGCGCCCCGTGGAGGAGCGCAACCGCGATTTCGATCCGCTGTACGTGGAGCTCGACGACGATGCGCGCCGTGCCCAGGCGAGCCGCTGCATGATGTGCGGTGTGGCGTTTTGTCAGATGGGCGCGAGCTTTGGCAAGGCACGCCCGAGCGGCTGCCCGCTGCACAACCTGATTCCCGAGTGGAATGAGCTGGTGTACCGCGGCCGCTGGGATGAGGCTGCCGAGCGCCTGTCGCTCACCTCGCCCATGCCCGAGTTTACGAGTCGCGTGTGCCCGGCGTTGTGCGAGGCCGCGTGCAACCTGGGTTCGGTCGATGGCCAACCCACGACGATCCATGACAACGAGCGTGCGATCAGCGACCATGAGTGGGCCAACGGCGGTCCGCGCCGCTTTGAGCCGGCAGGGGAGGGCGCGCCCACGGTTGCCGTGGTGGGCTCCGGTCCTGCTGGTCTGGTGGCAGCATGGGAGCTTGCGCGTCGCGGTGCCCGCGTGACGGTGTTTGAGCGTGACGACCGCCCGGGCGGCCTGCTCATGTACGGCATTCCCAACATGAAGCTCGAGAAGTCCGTGGTCGAGCGTCGCGTGGCACTTATGTGCGAGCTGGGCATTGTGTTCGAGCTGGGTGCTGACGTGAATGATCCTGCGGTGGCTGCCAAGCTCGACGACTTCGATGCCGTTGTGGTGGCTGCCGGCGCCCGTGCTCCGCGTGGGCTTTCGGCTGCGAACATTGATGCCCCGGGCGTAGTGTATGCCGTGGACTACCTGACGGCTTCGACCGTCTCGGTGCTCGATGGCTGCGAGCCCGCGGTGAACGCGCGCGGCCTGGACGTCGTGGTCATTGGCGGTGGCGATACCGGCAACGACTGCGTGGGTACCGCGGTGCGCCAAGGGGCGCGCAGCGTGCGCCAGTTTGAGTTCTTGCCGGCGGCGCCTGATGCGCGCGCGGCGAGCAACCCCTGGCCGCAGTGGCCAAACGTTAAGAAGACCGACTACGGCCAGCAGGAGGCCATCGCTGCCATGGGCGGCGAGATGCGCGCTTGGGGCGTGGATACGCTCGAGGTGCTGCTGGATAAGAAGGGCGCTGCCGCGGGCCTGCGCGTGGTCGATCTGGACTGGTCGGCGGGAAAGCCCGAGCGCATCGCGGGCTCCGAGCACGAGGTGCCGACGCAGCTGGTGCTCATCGCCTGCGGCTTTACGGGTCCGGAGCACGGTGTGTTCGACGCCGTTGGCGTGCCCGTTGCCACTGCTGGTCGTCCGCTGCCTGTGATGGCCGCCGAGGGCTCGCATCTTGCGGCGCGTGTCGACGGCGTCGCCGCGGATGCCGCGCCGGTGTATGTTGCCGGTGATGCGCGCAACGGCAGCTCGCTCGTGGTGAACGCTATGGCCGACGCCCTGGCCTGCGCTGCCGAAGTCGCCGACGCGCTGGAGCTGTAAAGTAGTCATTTAAGAACGTCCCCAATGACTGGTCATTTTTGTCTAGTCGTTGGGGACACTCTTTGCGAGCGATTTGCTCGTTTGTCGACGTACGGGTGTTCATTTGTCGACTTCTTGGGCTGTGGTCACCTGTTGTTTCTGTGGTGGCTGCGGGTATCTGGCTCAAAAGGGCGGGTTGGCCGTCTATGCGGGTTGGCCGTCTATGTTTACCTGCACTGATAATTGTCCTTGGGGGAAGCGGGCACTGCGGGGGCGCGTCAACAGCGCGCGATTTCCGCGTCGCAGCGCTACCCTGATGCTGAACGCCGGGACGATGACCCACTGACCTGCTGACGCCTCTTCGGCCGT
>JAXJMV010000083.1:0-6600 GCA_036312985.1 Collinsella sp. | reverse complement strand
CTTTTTTTTGGACGTCAGATCAGGCCATTGGAGGGTGCTTGGGCGGTCCTGCGTTCGGGGTTGACCGGCTCGTATGAGGGTGGCTGGTATCCGTCCGCCTCGTCGTTCTCCCATGGGTCGTCGTCCTCGCCGTCCCTTTTGCGCCATTCCTCGCTCAGCGCCTCGTAGACGAGGTCCTGGAGGTTCCAGTTCATGCCGTCGCTGGTCCTGACGCCGTGCTCCAGTGCCTTGGTGACGGTGGCCTTGAGATCCTCGCGGCTCGTGTAGTTGTCCATCACGTCGGTGGAGCACATGGCTTCCACCAGGGAGCCGAGCTGCACGAGGCGGGCGATGTGTTCCTTGGCCCTCTCGTCGCTCCCCTCGAAGCCGGCGGCCGACTCGGCCATCGCGCCGACCTCGATCAGGCGCTTGGTGCGGGCCTTGCGTTCGCGTTCCCTGCGCCGCGCCTTGAGGTCGTCCTCGCGGGCCTTGAGCTGGGCCTGCCTCTCCTGCAGGGACTTGATCTGCTCATCCAGGCTCTTCACCATCGAAACGGCTCCTTACATGGTCTGCATCATCCGTATGGTGATATGATTCTACCAGCAAGGAAATCCCTAATCAAAGATTAGGGCGCACTTACATGCAACCGGAGGTTGCATTTTCCGTAAGCGCGCCCTCCGGGGGCCACGGGCGTTGCCCTTTGGATTCCCACCCTTCCGGGGGAGCCTCCCGGCAGGCCCGGGGGTGCTCGCCGCACCCCTGGGAACCCCTTGCCGCAGGGCCGAGGCCCCGCACCCCGCCGCCCGCGCCGATCACGAAAGGAGCCGAAGCCGATGGCGATCTACCATCTGTCCGTCTCCAACGTGAGCCGCGCGAGCGGTTCCAAGGCCACGGCCACGCTCTCGTACATCAGCGGCAGGCGGGTGCATGACGAGCGTCGCGGCGAGACCTACGACTACGGGCGCAAGGAGCGCGTGCTGCGCGTCGGCACCCTGCTGCCGGAGGGCGCGCCGGCCGAGTACGCCGACCCCGCCGTGCTGTTCAACGCGGTCGAGCTGCACGAGACCGGCCGGACGGCGAGGCCGGCCAAGAAGATCGTCGTGGCCCTGCCGCGCGAGTTCACCCCCAGGCAGCGCGTGCAGGCGCTGGAGGAGTACATCCGCGAGAACCTGAACGCGGACGGCTACGCGGCCACCTACGCCATCCACGACGACGGGCGGGGCAACAACCCGCACGCGCACATCCTCGTCGCCAACCGGCAGATCGACCCGGCCACGGGCGGCTGGGCCCGGCTCAAGCAGCGCATGGAGTACGTGCTGGACGAGCGGGGCGAGCGGGTTCCGCTGATCGACCCCGAGACCGGCAGGCAGAAGACCGACAAGCGGGGCCGCAGGCAGTGGAAGCGCACGAGCGTGTCCCTGAACCCGCTCGACCGGAAGGCCAAGCTCAAGGCCCTGCGCGAGTCCTGGGCGAACACCTGCAACGCGCGGCTGGACGAGACCGCGAGAATCGACCACAGGAGCCTCGAAGACCAGGGCAGCGACCTCGAACCCACCATCCACGAGGGCTACGCGGCCAGGGCCATCGAACGGGCCGGAGGCGTCAGCGAGAGGTGCGAGGCCAACCGTGAGATCAGGCGCAGCAACGGCCTGCTGACCGCCGTCCGCGCCGAACTCGGCCGGATATTCGACCGCCTGGGCGAGCTGTTCGCCGCCAAGATCGGGCGGCTGCGCCGACGCCAGGCCCCGCAGGAACCCCCGAAGCCCATCAGGACGAAAAAGGCGCTCACCGACAGGTTCAAGACACGGCTTGACGAGCGGCTGGCCGAAAACGAACGCAAACAGGCCGAAAAACAGGCCGAACCCGACATGGAGGAGACATGGGACCTCTCCGACCCCGCCGACCCGCTCAACATCGGCATGGGCTGGGGCACGGGAGGCCACGGACTCGGCCTGTGAGAACGCCGGGAACGCAAAGGGCCGGCATCCGAAGACACCGGCCCGAAATTTAGAAAGACATCCTTACCAGCGGGTAACGGATACGCCGTCGACGCCAGAGCCGTCTGCCGTGGCGATGCGCATCCACGGACCAGCTGCGACAGGGGTGTATGTAACTCCGTTGATTGCGAAGGTGATCTGTCCCGACTTATTGCCGGTCGTATAGCTGTTGCGATACGGCCAGGACCCCGTTGCCGTTCCGGTGCCTGCAAACTGCATGTCACCCAAAGCGTTCCCGCCAGCCCAGCATCCAGCATTGGAATCAGCGCATCCACGCGAGACAGTTACCGAATAATCTTCAGCCTCGCTCGGCGGCAGCACGTCCACCAATTCGCCGTTGCTGGAATCAAAGAGAATCGTTGTGCCAGGTTCGCCGACAATCATGTCCCCGCCCGACGGAGTGGTGGTAAGTTCATAGAACGACTCGTCAGTGGTTTCTTGAGCAGATGCCACCGGGACTGCCGTCGACAGGAGCGCCAGCAGAGTCATTGGAACCACTGCCATCTTCAAATGCTTGGTACGTAACATTTTTGCCCCCCTTGATTAGGTATGCCAGACGTGCGTCTGACAAGGAAATTATAGCTCTTGGACCTTGGATTGAACAGACCAGTAATGCAAAGGGTTGGTGTTTGAAGACGCCGGCCCCGCATCCGAAGACGCGGGGCCACGGCCCAATCAAAGGGGATGGCGGGTAACCCATCCCGCCGGCATCGGCCATCCCCGAAAAGTCATGCATGCCCGCCTGATCGTAAGGGGGAAGTTAGCAGCGCCTCCGCCGGCGTTTCCATCTTAGCCGATACGATTAGCGTCGTCGATGGACGTCTTGTAGCAGGGACAAAAACCGACCGCCCGGCATCCGCCGGGCGACGCTGCCGCGCCAGTCGCGGCGCGGCCCGAACGAAAGGCGCAGCACATGCGCATGGGTAACAAGGGGCCGCACGGCCGGCCCTGGATATGGCTGATGGCGGTCATCGTCATCTGCCTCGCTCCCGTGATGGATCCCATCGCGGCCGACATCACCGTGACGGCCCTGGCCGTCTGGGCGATGAGAAACAGCCGCTAAACGGCACCCGGCCCGTCCGAGCGCAAGCCCGGACGGGCTTTCACATACCATCACGCAGCACTCGGCCAGTCGGAGACATACCCCTCGGCACCGGCGAATCCATGACCGCCGTGCGCGTCGAGGAACGCCTGAGTATCAGGGTCGAGCGCCGGTCCCTCGCCCGGCACCGACAGATCGGGCACGGGCGTCTTCGACACGTCCCTGAGCGACTTCCTCGCCTCATCGGTCACCACGGAGCCGGACAGCTCCACGCGCGGAGCGGGAGCGCCGCCGGGTACCTTCTCCGGGTCAAATTCAAATTCGAACCCGACAAGGGAAGCGCGGCCACGTCCCGGCTTCTTCTTCAGGTACTTGCGATGCACCTTCAGATTCAGCAGAGGTCCCAACTCCTCCTCAATCGGCTTAAGAACATACTTGTTGATTTCGCTCGGCCGATACGATTTGGGTACGTCGAGCAGTCGGCGGAAGTCCTCAAGGCTGACCTTCCACACACCGGTTTGTCGGTACTGCTTGAGCCTCCTGTAGCACTCCTTGGCGTAGCTGGAGCGCAGGGCCGTGAACTCGGCCAGCTCGAAGCGGGTGAACTGCGAGGTGAGGTCGTTAAGCAGGAACGAGAAGCGCGAGTTCACCGATACGGTGAGTGTGCGTTTGGTCGGGCTGGTGACGAAGCCTGCGAACAGGGCGAACTGGATGATGTCGTGCTCTTCGTTCTGGAACTCGAAGTTGAGCGCGAGCAGGCGACGGTTCACATTGGCAATCTGCTTGGCGAACTCATCGTTGGTCATGTTCCTCTGAAGTCCGGCCAGCCGCTTCAATTCTTCGAACGTGAACGCCACCTCGTCCGTGCCCTTGTCCCGCACGCGAGACGCGATGGCCATCAGCAAATCAAGATCGAGCGCGGTGAACTTGCGCAGCGCCTGATTGTTGAACTGGTTCGAGTACTTCACGATCTCATCGGACATGACTGCATTCTACCATAAAAACGAGATTTTTATATTTTCTACCCTTTATTCTCCCAAAACCTCGTTTTTATTCCTCAAAAGCGTCCTTTATTCTCCCAAAACCTCCCCTAAATAATTCCCAAAATCTCCCCTTTAATCTCCCATTTTCTCCCCTTTAATAGTGCGTTTCCCCTACTGCCGTAAGGCCTGCGGGGAGTCTAAAAGAGTACAAAAGATTCTATAAAAAGGGGCTCCGCCCCGATGAAGAGAAGAAACCGACTCAGTTCCAAGGCTGCTGCTGCCATTGCTGTGGCTGTTGGAATCCGGGCTGGTAGCCATAGCCCGGCTGCTCCTGTATCTGAGGCTCTTGGGGCAGGTCACGAACCTGTTCCCGCAGCTCACCCGCCGACTCAGCGCTGGGGAGCCTCACGCCCGCGTCAGAGGCCCATGCGCGCAGTTCGGCGGCATGGGCCTTGAGCATGTCCAGCAGCCTTTGCCGGTTGCCCTCGTCGTTCCAGACGCCCTCGTCGTAGCCAAGCACGCCCTCGTTGGAGAGGATGCCGCCCAGCCGGATGATCAGATGGGTGCGCCGCTTGCGCGCCTTGGCGTTCTCCCTAGCCACGATGCGCTGTTTGCGCGCCCTGAGCTGCTTCATCCGGCGCTCGATGTCGGCCATCTGCTCCTCGACGCTCTTGGTCATCGGTTCCTCCCTGCGTTCCGTCGGTTATCAATCAGGACGCTAGACCCCACGGCAGCACGGCACGGGGCACGGCGTCTACACACCAAACCTAAACCCGGAAGAACGGAGCCGGTTTGGACATCCAAGCCGCGAGGGCGAAGCGTTCATCAATGCCGAACGTGCCGCCCCCGCCGATTTCCGCGCGTTTGACGCGCGCAACCGCCCCAGAGGCGCGGACACGGCCGCTAGAACAGCTTTCCGGCGTTCTGCGCATGATGTTCGCGGTTGCGAGCGTCAAACGCGCAGAAACGGCATTCCCCGGCCTCCACGGTGCCGTCGAAGTGATCACGCGCGGCGGTCACGTCAAACAATTCCGTGGTGGTGTAGACCTCGCCGTAACCGGCGACGGCAGTCCAGTGGCCCTCCTCGGCCTCGCGCCGTCGCTCGGCCGACTTCTCCACCCTGCGCACCTGGGAGACCGTGGGCACTGACACCTCGGACGGCCACAAGGTCACGTAGTTCCTTCCGCAGGTGATTCGTGCCTGCGGATACACCTCAAGCACTGAATCAACAGCCTTCCTAAAGTTCTGACGGAATTTGAACATGTCCTTGGAGTCGCTGCCGAACTGGTTGTAGAGCTGCTTCCAGGTGATATCCACGCGGTCGTGCATCTTGTAGTAGCGTTTGGTCAGCCACCAGTAGACATCCAGGGCCATCGGGCTGGAGAGCTTCGCCACGGTGGGAAGATCGACCGGCACGGGCTTGTCCTTCAGGTAGTCGATGTACTCCTGGCTGAATCTCACCCAGTTGTGGGCGACCCCGCGGCCGATCGGGGCCTTATCGTCCAGCCATTCGATGTGAACCTTGGTGGCGATGGTGAACCCGGCCATCTCGGTTTCCCTTGATGTGTTGTTCGAGATCGCGATGGCGGTGGCGAAGTAGTTCTCAAGCTGCGGCTTTATCGTTCGAAGCTGACGGCCACCCACGGGAACGTTCAGCATTTTGAGGAAGTCGCGGAAGGACGAGCCGAGATCGAGAATCCTGGTGTCGGGGTGGAAGCTGGGGTCGCCGCGTTTGATCATCGTGCAGGCGTACATCTCCATGAGCCTTGGGTACTTGCCGTAGGGCAGCGCCTTGCCCGTGGCGACGTACTTCACGACGAGACTGCCCCGCTGCCTGACGATCTCCTTGGCTGTCTGGCGGCGGTAGGGCAGGGAGACCTGCGACATGATGTAGCTGATGAACGCCGTCGTGCCGAACGGCTCGCCGGGTACGTCCAGTTCCTTAGAATTACTCAACGTAATCACTCCTGTTCAGTGGTTGCCACGCCCCCGGAGGTGCCAGCCTCGCGGGGGTTTCCTCTAGTTTCCAACGATTTTAACCGTGTACTTTAGGTAGACTCTACCATGACCTACTTAAAGTACACGACTTGCGGTGTGTACTTTAGGTATGGTTGAGGTGCTTTAGGTAGGTTTTGAGGTGCTTTAGGTAGGTTTTGAGGTGCTTTAGGTAGGTTTATACCCTCTCAGCCCTTGTGGGAGTAGGGCTGAGAGAGGGTCCCCCGTATACGCATAGACGCTTACTAGAGAATCAATCGAAAACATGAGGTGCTTTTCCCACCTTTTGAGGTGCAAAAGTGTATGCAACTCCCCTTTTGTCCCCAGTTCGCTCCCCTTTTGTCCCCAGTTCGCTCCCCTTTTGTCCCCAGTAACACCCTCTGAGCCCAGTGTTTCCAAGGGCTCCGAGACCCCTAAAAGAATGTAAAAAGATTTAAAAAGATTATAAAAGGGCGCACGGCGCCTTTTTTTTGGACGTCAGATCAGGCCATTGGAGGGTGCTTGGGCGGTCCTGCGTTCGGGGTTGACCGGCTCGTATGAGGGTGGCTGGTATCCGTCCGCCTCGTCGTTCTCCCATGGGTCGTCGTCCTCGCCGTCCCTTTTG
>JAXJMV010000082.1:0-23125 GCA_036312985.1 Collinsella sp. | reverse complement strand
GGTCAGTGGGTCATCGTCCCGGCGTTCAGCATCAGGGTAGCGCTGCGACGCGGAAATCGCGCGCTGTTGACGCGCCCCCGCAGTGCCCGCTTCCCCCAAGGACAATTATCAGTGCAGGTCACAGACTAGTGCTCTGTCGGTGTGGTCGGGGATTCGGTAAAAATCTACTCACTTAGTTTTGCGTGTCCGCAACGAGACTCCAGCCGGGGTGATTCCACCGCAAATTAGCTTCTCCCATCGCCGCAATTAGGCGCCGTACGGATTCCGGTCCCTCTCTATGCGTTGGCGGATGTGGGCGTACTCGATAATCAACAGTACCAGCAGTAGGGCCATGATGGCTAGGTAGCTCACGACGGCGCCCATCAGGCCGAGCAGATTGATCAGAATCACCGGGAGCACCACGCTCACGGCAAAGCAGATCAGGTAGATCTTGGTGACGTCTCCAGCGTGGCGCAGCACCGTGATGATGGCGTAGATAAAGTCGATGGCCGCGGTGACGCCGCCGGCGACGACCATCAGCAGCGCCAGCGTACGGTAGCGTTCAAAGCTGAGACCGTACATAAAGCTCATGAGGGGAATACCGGGACCTGCCATAAATGCGGCGCACACGCCGGTGATGACCACGATCAGCGCCATAACGGCAACAATAATCAGGTCAAAGCGGCGACGCTTGCGCGGATTCGCCCAAATGCTCGACAGACGCAGGAGCTGCGGTTTATAGATAAATCCAATGCTCAACAAAATTCCCTGCGCCGGAAAGAACAGGGCATTAAAGTACAGCTGATACTTGTAGGCCAGCGCGCCTTCCATCACGAACTTGGGCATGCTCTCGATAAGGTTAAACAGGAACAGTGCGCCAAAGAGCGGGGCGCACTGGATAAACAGGTGGCCAGCCTCGCGCAGGCTCATGCGGCGTGTTTTTTCGGTCTCGAGCAGGGCGAGCGGGGCGGTGACCAGCACGAGCGAGGCAATCGCGGCGATGCCCATGGCCATGGCCGCGATGGGCATGCTGCGCGTGAGGAACAGTGCCACGCTAAAGACCGCGATGACGCCGGCGGAACGCAGCGTTTGGCTCATGCCGGCCAAATAGAGCTTGTCGGCCTGCTGCAGGCGGCCCTCGTACACGTCGGCGATGCCGTCGATCACCTTATAGAGGTAGACGCCCAGGCCGATCGTGGCCATCTGCGCATCGTAGCCGCGTGCGCTGCTGTACGTGAGGCCGCAGCCTAGTGCGAGCGCTCCGCAAAGCCAACGGTTGAGCTGGTAGGAGGCGAAGGAGGTTTTTTCGTCGATGTCCGAGACCTGAAAGTTGCGCACGCCGTAGTTGCACGCGATCATGATGAGCGTGCCGGTAACAAAGGCGATGGAGAATTTGCCGGCGTCCTCGGCGCCCACGAGCTGCGTAGACACGATGGTGAGCAGCGGAAACGCCAAGCCCCACACGGCGGTGCCGAGAGCGTTCCAAAGGTAATCGCGGCGGGTGGCGTGCTCCTCGTATTCCGCTTCCTGCATGGAGAACCCGCCGCCGTAGACGGCGCCGAGCAGACGGTTCCACCAAGCGTTGACCATGCGGCGGACGGGGCCGGGCTCCCGATCGCGTTCGCGCCGGCGACGTGTGGCTTGGCTGCTATCGGGCCCGCCGGCGTTGCGCTGACTCAGCTCTTGGATGCGTGCGAGTTCCTCGGCAGTGTGCGAGGCAGGGAAGAGGCCGTTCTCGATGCGGCCGCCCTGGGCCTTCGCGGCGCCGTCCTTCGATGCAGCGGGGTTGGAGGTGCCGTTGCGGCGGGCGATGGCGCGGCGAATGCTATCGAGGGGCGTGATACTCAAAGCGGAGTCCTTTCTATTGCTGCGCTTTAGTATAGACGCGACGGTGTTCGCTCGTGTTTTTGAACGGATTGTTCAATAATTTCGGCGGGCGGCTGTAATTTGTCGGTAAACGTGCGGTATCCTGTTGAAGTTTTGTGACACCCCCGATGCCGCCCACGCGGTACCAAGGAGCTTCTACCTATGGACGTCGCCGCATTCTTACTGGCTCTTGTGCCGATTATTTGGCTGGTCGTGATGCTGCTGTGCTTTAAATGGCCAGCTTGGAAGGCCGCTATCGGATCGTTTGTCCTTTCGTGCTTGCTTGCCTTCGCATGGTGGCACCTGCCGGCAGCGCAGATCGCGACCGCCTCGCTCGAAGGTTTTTTGATGGCTCTGTGGCCCATCGTCCTGGTGATCATCGCCGCGGTGTTCACGTATAACCTGTGCGTTCGTACGGGCGCCATGGACGTGATCGGCAGCATGATCACCTCCATCAGCAGCGACCGCCGTCTGCTGGCGCTGCTCGTGGCTTGGTGCTTCGGTGGCTTTATGGAGGGCATGGCCGGCTTCGGTACCGCTGTCGCCATTCCCGCCGGCATGCTCGCGGGCCTGGGCTTTGAGGCCGTGCCTGCCGTGCTCATCTGCCTGCTGGCCAACGGCGTGCCCACGCCCTACGGCTCCATCGGCATCCCCACGGTGTCCGTTGCCGACCTGGTGGGTTTGGATTCCCTTCACCTAGCGACCGTTCAGCTGGTGCAGCTCGCGCCGTTCTTTGTGGTGATGCCGCTATTTATTGTGCTGGTTGCGGGCCGTGTTGCCGATGACCAGGGCAATGCCGCGAGTGTGGGCGAGCGTCTGCACGGTGTTGCCGGCGTGGCGTTGCTCTCCGGCGTGTCGTTTGTCGGCGCGGCTCTGGTCGTTGCCATGTTTGTGGGCCCCGAGCTGGCCGTGGTCGTAGGATCCATCGTTTCGCTCGCGCTGACAGCTGCGCTTGCCATGCGTGCCGAGAAGTCGGGGCGTCTGGACGCACGCTTTCACATGAATATCGAGGCGGGGGAGAAGCTCACCGTTAAGTCGGCGCTTTCGGCCTGGTCGTGCTTCATCCTGATCTTTGTGTTGCTGCTGGGCACGTCTAACCTGGTGCCCGCTGTACATGCCGCGCTCGCGCCGTTTGCGAGCCACGTGCAGGTGTATTGCGGTGAGAATCCCGGTACGCTTACGTTTTCGTGGATCAACACGCCGGGCGTCTGGATTTTCCTGGCGGCGTTTGCCGGCGGTGCCATTCAGGGTGCTTCGCCACGCATGATGGGCGAGGTGCTGGCCGCGACTGTGAAGCAGATGATGCCGACGGTGATCACGATGCTTTCCGTGCTGGGCTGTGCCAAGGTGATGGGCTATGCGGGCATGATCTCTTCGATCAGCGCGTTCTGCATCGCCGTCGCCGGTGGGCTGTACCCGATTCTGGCTCCGTGGATCGGCGCAGTCGGTGCGTTTGTGACCGGCTCGGGCACGTCCTCGGGCATGCTGTTTGGCCCCATTCAGAGCCAGGCTGCCACTGCGCTGGGTGTGAGCGACTACTGGATGGTCGCGTTGAACGCCCTGGGCGTCGCCGCCGGTAAGATGATCTCGCCGCAGACCCTCGCCATTGGTCTTGCCGCCGTGCTCGTGCGCGGTAAGGATGCCGAACTCCTGGGCGCCGTCCTGCCCTACGCCGCCGGCATGCTGGTCCTGATGAGCGCCATAGCCATGCTCGGCCAAGGCCTGCCGCTGTAGTCGGCACTTAGGGACGTTCCTTATGTGCCGGCACTTTGGGAACGTCCCTAAGTGCCGGCATCCGGGGACACTCCTTGAATGTTGTCTGTTCAAGAGTGTCCCCAATGACTAGTCGTTTAAAAGCGTCCCTAACGACTAGGCCGCTTGCCTGCGATTTTTGACCGTTGGGCGGGCGCTTCGCCGTTGCCGCAAAAACGTTTTTGCATATCGGGTACAACGGGCTTTACGTGAGTAAAGTGCGCGCCGCGTCCACGTGTCGCGCTTTTAAAGGAGGCCCCATGCCTGGTGTTACCCCTGCAGAAGTTCTGTCCAACTTTGGTATTGCGCTGGTCGAAGATCCCGCCGAGAATCAGCCCCGTCTGCTGGTCGATCTATCCGCCGCGGAGCTCGTCGAGCACGCCATCCGCCGCGAAGAAGGCCGCATGGCATCCAACGGCGCGCTGGTGATCGAGACGGGGGAGCGCACTGGTCGTTCCCCCAATGACCGCTTTATCGTTGACACCCCCGATGTTCACGACAAGATTGCCTGGGGTGCCGTCAACCGCCCGCTTTCTGCCGAGAGCTACGAGGCCATCAAGGCCGGTATCGTCAACTACCTCAACGAGCGCGATGTGTTCGTCACTCGCGGTATGGCCGGTGCCGATCGCAACCATACGCGTCGCCTGCTTGTCGCCTGCGAGCGTGCCAGCCAAGCGCTCTTTATTAAGCAGATGCTCGCCCGCCCGCTTGCCCGTGAAATCGCACGCACCGGCGAGCCGGACTTCTGCGTGCTCGCCGCTCCCGGCTACCAGTGCGATCCCGCCATTAAGGGCCTCAACTCCAGCGCCGCCGTGGTCATCAACTTCCAGGAGCGCGTGATTTTGGTTGCCGGCACCGGTTACTCCGGCGAAATCAAAAAGTCCATCTTCAGCGTCATGAATTACCTGCTGCCCGTCGAGGACGACGTGCTACCCATGCACTGCTCGGCCAGCATGGATCCCGTCACGCACGAGACCGCCGTGTTCTTTGGCCTTTCGGGCACGGGCAAGACCACGCTTTCGGCCAACCCCACGCGGCTGCTGATCGGCGACGACGAGCACGGTTGGTCCGACATGGGCATCTTCAACATCGAAGGTGGCTGCTACGCCAAATGCGAGGGCCTGGACGCCTTTCACGAGCCCGAGATCTTCAGCGCCGTCCGTTTTGGCGCCATTTGCGAAAACGTGGTGCTCGACGAGAACCGCAAGCCCAACTACGACGACATCTCGATCACGCACAACACGCGCGTGGCCTATCCCGTGGAGCACATTCCTAACGCGTGGACTAAGGGCATGGGCACCACTCCGAGTGTCGTGCTGTTCCTGACTTGCGACGCTTTTGGCGTGCTGCCGCCCATCTCGCGCCTGACGGCCGACGCCGCCATGTACCACTTTGTGACGGGCTTTACGGCTAAGATTCCCGGCACCGAGGTCGGCGTCACCGAGCCCACGCCCACGTTCTCTTCGCTGTTCGGCGAGCCGTTTATGCCGCTCGACCCCATGGTTTACGCCAGGATGCTTGGCGAGCGCATTGCCGACGGCCGCACGCGCGTGTACCTGGTCAACACCGGCTGGATCGGCGGCGGCTACGGCGTGGGCCATCGCATCGAGCTTGCCTACACGCGCTCGCTGGTCGCGCGCGCCCTCGACGGCACCATCGAGGACAGCGAGTTCGTGCACGACGACATCATTAACGTCGACATTCCCACGACGTGCCACGGCGTGCCCGATGGCATCCTGGTGCCGCGCCAATACTGGCAGAGCACCGCGCGCTATGACGAGGCCGCGCACAACCTGGCGGTGATGTTCGAGGAGAACTTCGAGAAGAAGTACTCGCACCTGCCCGAGTCCGTCAAAGCCGCCGGCCCGCACGTTCAAGTACACGCCGACGCCCGTCATCGCGGCCGCGGGCTGCTGGGACTTCGCCACTAGCTTCGCCGTGAGTCCATATCCACCACAAAGGGGACAGGCACCTTTGTGGTGGTTTTGCTCGCGTGGATGACTCGGGTTACAATACGCCTGACATATCGTCCCCTTCTCCGGATGGGGACAGCGCAAGCGTTCTTGTGACGGCACCGTAGGACTTTGAAGGTGGCCGTTGTAAGGGCGCTTTTTGTTTAGGCGCCCTCACTCGGGCGCGCACAATGAAGGGAGAGCGTATGAAGAGCTTTATTGCCGAGGATTCATTCTGGGAGCTGTTTCCGCAGGCAGCGGTCGGTGTTGTGGTCGTGGAGGGCATGAAGCCCACGGCTCAGATTCCTCAAGAGGACGTGGATGCGATTGCGGCGTTGCTCGACCGCGCCAATATCGATGCGGAGCGTCATCTGACCAGTGACACTATCAGCGAGAACGCACCGGTCAAGGCATGGCGCGAGGCCTATCGTCTGTTCAAGACCAAGAAAGGCGCGCGCTGCTCGATCGAGAACTTGCTCAAACGCGTGCTCAAAGGCAAGCCGGTGGGCCACATTACGCCCGCGGTGGATATTTACAACACGGTGTCGCTGACCTACGCGCTGCCCGTGGGAGGCGAGGATCTGCATGCGATCGAGGGAGACCTTCGCTTGAAGGTGACCGACGGTGGCGATGCGTTCTTGCCGCTTGGCGAGGAGGCGGACGATCCGACGCTGCCCGGCGAGCTCGCCTATATCGACGATGCGGGCGCTGTGTGCCGCTGCTGGAACTGGCGCGACGGCGTTCGCACGGCGCTGTCCGATAATTCGGCCGATGCGTTCCTGGCGATTGAGTGCGTGGAGTCCGAGCGGATGGGGGATTGCCAGGCTGCGATCGATCGCTTAGCCGAGCTGCTTGAGCGCTATCTGGGAGCGACGGTTGTCATTAAGACGCTTGTGACCTGCGACAATCCTTGCGTGGAGCTGTAGCGGCGCCTAGAACCTATTGATGCCCCAAACCACCACAAAGGTGCCTGTCCCCTTTGTGGTGGTTTTTATGTTGATGGGTTAACAATTGAGATATTTGGGTATGGGGGTTCGCGCATGCGGTTAAGATGTTTACCCGTAAGCATTATGCAAGCGAAAGGCGGTCGTCTCCCATGCAGCAGAACGACGAGACACGTTTCGAGGACTTTGTCGGACTGATCAGTGGGCTCTACAAGGAGATCCAGCGCATTAAGACATCCGAGGGCGCAAGGCTGGGCCTCAAGGGCTCCGACGTGATGTGCCTGTACTATCTTGAGCGCAGCAAGGACGGCCTGACTGGCGCTGACCTGGCTCGCATGGCAGGCGTGACCCGCGCCGCCGTCTCGCGTACGCTCGCGCATCTGGAGGAGGGCGGCTACGTCGAGGTCGATGATTCGGGCGATGCCGCCGTTAAGTATCGTGCTCCGGTGCGCCTGACCGCTCTGGGCGGCGAGAGCATGAGCGAGGCGGACCGCATCATTCGCGAGGTGCTCGATACCACCGGTAAGGCTATGGGTGTGGAGCAGCGCGAGCAGATGTATGCGTCGCTGCGTACGATTCTCAACACCCTGCGCGAGATCTAAGGCCGCCCAGGCATTTGCTTTCCATTAACAACTGCATAGTCCCGTTTGAGCGCGTATACCGTGCCGGGGCATTGCTGTCAAAATTCCCCGCGCGTGACCTGCGCAAGAAAGGATTCGCTATGTCCATTCGTATTATTACCGATTCCGCAAGCGATATGTCGCCGGCTGAGCACCCCGCTTTGCGTGTTCTGCCGCTGTCCGTTACCTTTGGTACCGATGTGTACATGGATGGCGTCGACATCGATCACCAGCGCTTTTACGAGATGCTCGTGGAGCGCGATGAGCTGCCCAAGACCGGTCAGGTCAACCCGTACGCGTTTTCACAGGCGATTGCCGAGACGCGTGAGGCCGGCGACGAGGCAGTGATTATTACCGTGGGCGCCAAGCTTTCGGGCACCAATCAGAGTGCCCGTACCGCACTTGCCGAGGCGCCGGGCGGCGACGTGTTCGTGGTAGACAGCAATAACGTCACCCTGGGCGAACGTGTCCTGGTCGAGTATGCGCTGCGCTTGGTGGACGAGGGCCGTAGTGCGGCCCAAATCGCGGCGGCCGTAGAGGCCGTCCGTGACCGCGTGGTCGTCATCGGCCTGCTCGAGACGCTGGAGTACTTGGTGCGCGGCGGTCGCCTGTCTGCCGCTGCGGGCGCTGTGGGCACGCTGCTCAACGTGAAGCCCGTAGTGGCCGCCGAGGACGGCCTGATTGTGCAGCTGGGCAAGGCTCGTGGCTCCAAGAACGGCCGTAACCTGCTCAACCAGAAGGTCGAAAAGGCGGGCGGCGTCGACTTTTCCATGCCGCTGGCACTGGGCTATACGGGCCTTTCGGACGCTGTGCTCAAGAAGTACATCGAGGACAGCGCCGCGCTGTGGGCTGGACACACCGAGAACGAGCTGCCCATCCACACCATTGGCGCCACCATCGGCACCCACGTGGGCCCCGGCGCCGTAGCCGTAGCCTTCTTCCGCCCCGCCAACTAGCTTTCCGGTCAAAACCACCACAAAGGGGACAGGTACCTTTGTGGTGGTTTATGCTTTTCAGGGTGGAAGGGAGCGATCGATGGCGTCTGAGGGCTTTTTTGAGCGGGTGTACGAGGTGGTCGAGCAGATTCCCGAGGGGATGGTCGCTACGTACGGTCAGGTGGCGCTGCTCGCCGGTCGTCCGCGGAGCGCGCGCTATGTGGGCTATGCGCTGCACAGCAACCCGCGCCCTGGCCAAATTCCCTGTCATCGCGTGGTGTTTGCCGACGGCCGTATCTGTGAGGGCTTTGCCTTTGGCGGCCCCGATGCTCAGCGTGAGCTCTTGATGGGGGAGGGCGTGACGTTTGCCGATCCCATGCACGTCGATCTGGGCGCCTGTCGCTGGCCTGCCGGGCTCTAGCGGTTCTTCCGTGGCGAAAACCACCACAAAGGCGCCTGTCCCCTTTGTGGTGGTTTTACACTGTAGGTTTACCAGAGCTAACTTATGGAGAAGGTGTGGCGGCGTACTTTGCCGTCAGAAAGTAAACCACGGTGAACTATATTGGTTTCAGCAAGGGAGCAGGCAATAGGCGATGAAAAAGCCTGCCCTGTTGAGTTTGATTCGCATCCCTCCCCTCTGTGCGATTCAACGGTGTACTTCGGGAACAGGCCCGCTGGCAGCTAACTGCCGGCGGGCCTGTTCCTGTTTGTCGAGGGGGTGCGATGGACGGAGCCGAAGCGGTCCGGCTCCAAAAAAGGCGGACGCCGCAGCGCCCGCCCTAAAGCAATCGAAAGCTCAAGCCAGTAGATCGGTCTAGTACACCATGCCCATGGCGTCCTGAACCTCTGCCAGGGTCTGATCGGCGATCTCGTTGGCGCGACGGTTGCCCTCGTGCAGGACGTCCTTCACATAGTCCAGATCGTTCTCGTAGCGCTGGCGACGCTCGCGGATCGGTGCGAAGTACTCGTTGACGGCCTCGGTCACGTACTTCTTGAGCTGGCCGGAGCCGCCCATGCCGATCTCCTCGGCAATCTCGACCTCGGAGCGACCGGTGCAGATGGCGGCTGTCGAAAGCAGGCCGGACACGCCGGGGCGGTTTTCGGGGTCGAACGTGATCATGCGCTCGGAGTCGGTCTGGCTCTTCTTGATGCGTTTGGCCGTCTCCTCGGCGGTCATCGAGATATTGATGGCGTTGCCGTAGCTCTTGCTCATCTTGCGACCGTCAAGGCCGGGAAGCAGCGGGGTCTCGGACAGCAATGCGTCGACCTCGGGAAATACCTTGCCGTAGCGGTTGTTAAAGCGGCGGGCGATGGTGCGGGTGAGCTCGATGTGCGGCAGCTGGTCGCGACCGACGGGCACGACGTTGCCCTTGCAGAACAGAATGTCGCAGGCCTGGTGCACCGGGTAGGTGAGCAGAAGACCGGTGAGCTCGTGGCCCGAGGCCTCCATCTCGGCCTTGACGGTGGGGTTGCGCGCCAGCTCGGCCTCGGACACCAGCGACAGGAACGGCAGCATGAGCTGGTTTGCTGCGGGCACGGCGGAGTGCGCGTAGATCATGGTCTTGTCGGGGTCGATACCGCAGGCAAGGTAGTCCATGACCATGTTGTACACGTTGTCCTGGATGTGCTCGGTCGTGTCGCGGTCGGTGATGACCTGGTAGTCGGCGATGAGCACGTTGGTCTTGGCGCCCATGTTCTGCAGCTCAACGCGGCCCTTGAGGGTGCCAAAGTAGTGGCCCAGGTGCAGGCGGCCGGTGGGGCGGTCGCCGGTGAGCATGGTGAACTTCTCGGGCGTCTTGGCCAGGCCCTCGCGAATGGCGTTGCTCTTTTGCAGCGCGACTTCGTAGCTGTTCTCGTTTGGCATGATTGCTCCTAACGTATGTTCATGGGTCAAGATGATAACGCGTTTATTGGAGGGGTGGTTCGTAAGTAGGCGAGGGGCGGGAGAGGGGCGCGCGTGGTGCGGCATGTGCGATGGGTGCGGCGCGGCCGCGCTTGGCAAACGGTGCCTTGGCACATCCTCGGCAGCTTGCCCTAGAGCTTGTGGTGGCGCTCTTCTTTGCGCTCCTCGGCTGCCTGCTCCTCCTGCTTAAAAGCGGGGTCGTCGGGGGTGACCAGCTCGTCCTCGTGCGTGCGCTTGTTGTAATAGTGGCGCAGTACGGGCTCAAACAGATGTAGATGCTTGGCAAAGGCCGCCGAGCCAATGGCGAGCACGGTAAAGATGAGCACGCGCATGGGCACCTCGACCTGGTTAATCGCGGCGGCGCCGGCCGAAAGTATAATGCACCAGGCATAGATGAGCAGCACAGCCTGTTTTTGGTTGTAGCCTTCTTGGATCAGGCGGTGGTGGATGTGGCCTTTGTCGGCCTGCCCGATGCTAATGTGGGCGCGCTTGCGGCGCACAATGGCGCTAAACGTGTCGATGATGGGCACGCCGGCAACGATGAGCGGGATGATGAGCGAGGTGAGCGCGGCGGTGCGGCTCACGTTGAGCAGCGAGATGGAGCCCAGCGCAAAGCCCAGAAGCAGCGACCCCGAGTCGCCCAAGAAGATGCTTGCGGGGTTGAAGTTGTAGCGCAAAAAGGCCAGACAGGCGCCAAAGAGCGCAATGGAGAGCGCGGCGGCGTCGATGCGGCCCGAAAGCATGGCCATCGAAAACATGGTGAACGACGCGATGCCGCAGATACCCGTCGCCAGGCCGTCAAGGCCGTCGATGAGGTTAATGATGTTGGTGAATGCCACCAGATAGATCACGGTGATGGGGTAGGCGAGCCATCCGAGCATGATTTCGCCGGGGGCAAACGGGTTGACGATGACGCCGATTTTTAGGCCGCCCATGCAGGCGATAAGCGCGGCGAGGACCTGTCCGGCCAGCTTTTGCTTGGGCTTGAGCTGGAAGACGTCGTCGATAGCGCCGGTCGCAAAGATGACGGTAAAGGAGAGCGCCAGCATGGGATAGCTAATGTGAAGGCGCGGGTGCGGCACCAAAACGGGCGGCCAGCCCAGGTACCAGGTGCCTAGGATTTGCACAATGCAGGCAACGACCAGGCCCAAAAACACCGCCGTTCCGCCCAAACGCGGGATGGGCTTGGTGTTGATGCGGCGCTTAGAAGGATAGTCGACGGCATCGAGCTTAATTGCCAAGCGCTTGACCAGGGGCACCGCGAGGAAGGTCGTGATAAAGGCCGCCGCTGCCACGCATAGGTACGGTATGTAGCTCGGGGATGAAGCCATGAATCTAAAAACCGCCAAGCGTCGAAGGAAAAGGTCAAAGGTTGCTACGCGGAAATGGCATAGCTGTCCCATGATACTCGACCGAGGGGGGTGCGGAGGTTTGCACCGTGCGATTATCACGCGCATACCAGATATTGGGATGTTGTCGATGGCTTGTCGGGATGCCGGCGGGGATCCATATGGACTGTAATGGTGATTTTCGGCAAAAGAAAACCACCCCCCACGTTACGAAAATGAACCCACCTAAAACAGGTGGGTGCCCTCATCGACTGTTCCAGCGTCCTTAACAACGAAGGATACCTGTACTAGGTACGACTGTGTGGGCTCCCTAAATAAACGCGACGGTTCACCCAGTTGCTCCGCGGGGGGCGGAATACCTACATCATAAAGCGGCACTTTATCGATTCCAGTCTTGACATTACAAAAATCGTGTCGGACGATTACGGCGCCTTAGGGACGGAGCCGTCTACCCGGTCTGGCCCTTTACGTTTGAGCTGCTGAATCGTTGTTTTGGAGCATTTTTTTATGCCGATGTCGTTGACCGAACTTTTTTCGCCCGCCTGCCATTTGTGTCCGCGCCGTTGCGGTGCGGCGCGCGATGAGGGCGCGCGCGGCGTATGCGGTGCCGACGACACGCTTAAGGTCGCTCGCGCGGCGCTTCATATGTGGGAGGAGCCGCCTATCTCGGGCGAGGCCGGTTCGGGCACGATCTTCTTTAGCGGTTGCTCGCTTAAATGTATCTACTGCCAGAACCACGAGATTTCGACGGGCAATTTTGGCCTTGAGATTTCGCCTGAGCGCCTGGTCGAGATTATGCTGGAGCTGCAGGACCAGGGTGCCAACAACATCAATTTGGTGACGGCGACGCACTATGCGCACCTGTTGCCTGCTGCGATCGCCGCGGCACGGACGCGCGGGCTGGTCATCCCGATCGTCTACAACACGAGTGGTTACGAGCGCGCGAGTGCCGTGGCGGCGCTGGGCGACCTGGTCGATGTGTGGCTCACCGACTTTAAATATGCCGATGCCGGGCTTGCGCAGTCGCTTTCTCATATTAAGGACTATCCGCGCGTGGCCGTGTCGGGTCTGGCCCAGATGGCGCGCGAGATCGATCGCCGCGGGGGAGAGCTGGTGGACGAGGGCGGGCTCATGAAGCGCGGCATCATCGTGCGCCATCTGGTGCTGCCGGGACATGCAGACGATTCATGCCGCGTGCTGGACCTGGTGTGGCAGACGGTGGGCGACGTGCCGATCTCGGTCATGAACCAGTACACGCCCAATGCGCTCATGCGAGAGCAGGGCGGCGACCTGGCGCGCGCCGTGACGCGCGAGGAGTACGAGCAGGTACTCGACCATGCCGACGACCTGGGCTTTACGACGATGTTTTGGCAAGAGGGCGGCGCGGTAGACGAGAGCTTTACCCCAGCGTTCGACACCACCGGCGTCCTCACCAGCGCAAAGTAGTGCGTTCGCCGATGATTTTTCTGGGACGGGGATTAAAAAATCATCGAGCGAATGGTAGTCAAAAAAGCCGCGCCCCAAAAAGACTGGTTATTGGGCGTTGACAGTTGGCGAGCCGTAGGTAAAATATCGACTTGTCCTGGGGACGTAGCTCAGTTGGGAGAGCGCTGCCGTCGCATGGCAGAGGCCGAGGGTTCGACTCCCTTCGTCTCCACCCTTGGATTTGATAAGCCGCTGACATTGTGTCGGCGGCTTTTTTTAAAAGAAAGGGCTGTACCATGGCCGAGCTTGAGTCCCAACCATTGTCCGACGAGGAGCGCGCTGAGTTGGAAGAGCTCCGCGCCGAGAAGGCCCGCCGCGAGGCTCGGGAAGAGGCCCGTCGCGAGCGTGAGGAGCTGGCTGCCCTGCGTGCCGAGCGTGCGAAGGCCGAGGAGGTCGCCGCGAACGCCGCATCCGCATCGGCGCCCGCGCCTGCACCCAAGCCCGCTGCTGCGAAGCCTGCACCTGCCGCGCCCAAACCTCAGCCTAAAAAGGCCGCTCGTCCCAAGTCCGACGAGCCCAAGTCGAGCCGTGACGAGATGACCTTTGCCCAGCGCATGGTTACCTCCAAGGAGCCTACGGGCGAGAACGAGATCCCTGGCATGGCGCCGGCTCAAAAAATCATCATTGTCCTTGCCCTCATCGCGTTTGTCATCTTTATGGGCTACACGATCCTGACCAGCATGGGCCTGCTCTAACCGATTTGCATCGGGCGTCATGTCCGCATCCTCTGCTCTCGTCTAACCCTCAAATTCTGTACCACACATCCGAAAGGTCGCCCCATGGCTTTGACCGACATCTCGCATCCCACCGACATTGCAATGCTCACCGATCTGTACGAGCTCACTATGGCCCAGGGCCTGTGGGAGAGCGGCAAGGCCAATGAGCAGGGTTGTTTTACCGCGTTTTACCGCGACCATCCCTTTGGCAGCGCCTATGCCGTCATGTGCGGCACCGCCGAACTGCCCGAGCTGGTCGAGAATCTGCGCTTTACGCCCGAGGACATCGACTACCTCGCCTCGCTCCAGGCCCCTGCCGGCGGCGCGATGTTCAAACCTGGATTCCTCGGCTACCTGCGCGATTTTCGTGCGCATGTAAACATCGACGCCGTGCCCGAGGGCGAGCTCGTCTTTCCGCGCGAGCCCATGGTGCGCGTCACCGGCCCCGCGCTGGAGTGCCAGCTGCTCGAGACGGCGCTGCTCAACATCGTCGGGTTCCAGACGCTTGTCGCCACCAAGACGGCGCGCGTGGTGCTCGCCGCCGACGGTCGCCCCGTGGCGGAGTTTGGCCTGCGCCGAGCCCAGGGTCCCGATGGCGGCCTGGCCGTTGCGCGCGCGAGCTACGTTGCCGGCTGCTCCTCTACGTCCAATGTGCTCGCCGGCCGCCGCTACGGTATTCCCGTCTTTGGCACGCATGCGCACAGCTGGGTGATGAGCTTCGATTCCGAGCTCGAGGCCTTCCGCGCATTTGCCAAGTCGAGCCCCAAGAACTGTACGCTGCTCATCGACACCTACGATGTACGCGAGGGCTGCGAGCATGCCATTACGGTTGCCAAGGAGATGGAGGCGGTGGGCGAGCGCCTGTCGGCTATTCGCATCGACTCGGGCGACCTCGCCAAGCTGTCCAAGTATGTCCGCGGCCGTTTTGATGCTGAGGGCCTGCCCTATGTGGGGATCTCGGTTTCCAACGATCTTGATGAGTACACGATTCAGTCGCTGCTCGACCAGGGCGCGCCCATCGACAGCTTTGGCGTGGGTACCAAGCTCGCGACCTGCTATGACCAGCCGGCGCTGGGCGGCGTGTACAAGCTTTCCGCCCGCCGTGCGAGCGAGGCAGATCCATGGACGCCGGTGGTCAAGCTCTCCGAGCAGCCCTACAAGCGCACGATCCCGGGTGTGCAACGCGTGCGCCGTTATTACGACGGCTTTGGCGGCCCGGTCTGCGACATGATCTACGACGAGGACCATCTGGCGGGGGAGGGCGCCGCGCGCGGCAATACCCTCGTGGCCGTGAATGATGCCGCCCTGGTGACTGACGTGTCCGAACTTGAGTATCGCGAGCTGCTGGTGCCGATCGTGCGCGATGGCAGTGCGGTGGCTCCGCGTGAGAGCATCCAGGACGCGCGCGAGCGCTGTGCTTGGGCACTCGATCATCTGGACGCAGCTTTCAAGCGCTTCCTGTACCCGCAGACCTATGTGGTGGGCATGGAGCAGGGCCTGGCTCAGGTGCGCGACGAGCTCGTGCGCAAGAACATGGCTGCGGCCTCTGCCTTTCCCTGGGCTCACTAATTCCTTGGGCGGTAGGGGCGAGTCACGCTCCCTTGGCCGCCAGCTCGGCCGTTCGCTGAACAGTTGATTGGTTTGACGTATGACGACTTCTTATAAAACGATGGTGGTAAAGATCGGTTCGTCCACGGTGGTGGGTGCCGATGGCAAGGTCAACCGCGCCTTTATCGGCGGACTTGCCGATCAGGCCGCAGCGCTGCGCAAGCTCGGCTGGCGTCTGGTCGTGGTGAGCTCGGGCGCTATCGCCTGTGGCTATCCCGTGTTGGGTTTCGACCGCAAGCCGGTCGGCGACCTGCCGAGCCTGCAGGCCTGCGCCTCGGCCGGCCAGTGCATCATCTCGTCGGCCTACGACGAGGAGTTCCATGCGCGCGACCTGCTCACCTCGCTCGTGCTGCTCACGCGCCACGATACGGCCCGCCGCACGTCCTACCTGCACGCGCGCGACGCCCTGCTGCGCCTGGTTGAGCTGGGCGTGGTGCCGGTCGTCAACGAGAACGATACCGTCACCGTCGACGAGATCAAGTTTGGCGACAACGACACGCTGGCGGCGCTCGTGAGCTGCCTGGTTTCTGCCGATCTGTGCGTGACGCTTTCGGACATCGACGGCCTCTACACCGCCAATCCGCATGAGGATCCGACGGCCGAGTTTGTCCCGGTCGTGCATAAGATCGATGCCAAGATCATTGCCTCGGCGGGCGATTCTTCCACATCGGTGGGCACGGGCGGCATGATCACCAAGATTCGCGCGAGCCGCATCCTGATGACGGCGGGCATTCAGAGCGTGATTTGCTCGGGCGAGGAGCCCGATGCCCTCGTGCGTCTCGCCCGCGGCGAGAGCGTGGGAACCCTGTTCGATCCGCCGGCGGAGCGCCTGGACATCGCACCCCGCAAACTGTGGATCGCGCTGGGCGACAAGGCCCACGGCTCGGTGGCGGTTGATGACGGTGCTGCGAAGGCGCTGGTCAGCCGTGGTTCTTCCCTGCTTGCGGTGGGTATTCGCGAGGTTGATGGCCAGTTTGCCGAGGGCGATGTGCTCGATGTGTGCGATCCGAGAGGTATGGTCGTCGCCCGCGGTATCGCCGAGGCCGATTCGGACGTGCTGGAACTTGCCGCCGGCCGCCGCCAGGACCAGATCGCCAGCAACCGCCTGCTGGCAGACCTGGCCGAGAAGCCGGCGATACACAGGGATAACTTGATCGTATTTGCATAAAGAAAGACAGCGCTGCGGATCGTTTCCCGCAGCGCTGTCTTTCTCGTGCCGGCACTTGGGGACGTTCCTTATGTGCCGGCACTTTGGGACACTCCTTTGCTAGAAGATCTGGCGCAGGTCTCCGCGGTTGAGGGCTTCGTCGAAGAGGTGCTTGAATACCACGCTACCGTGCAGGCCGTCGTGCTCGAACTCGTTGGTCACCCAGGCATGCGAGTTGCCCACGCGGCTGAGCGTATCAAGCTGCAGGCCCGAATCCACGTACATGTCGTCGAAATACACCGCGGCCTGCAGGGGCACCTCGTTGCACGCCAGTCGCTGCGGGTCGTAGATCTTGTCCCAGCTGGTGTCTTCCATCAGCAGGTCCATGGCGGGCTTGAAGGGCTTGAGCTCGGGCATCTGCTCGAACATCCACGGGAACATGGCCTCGCCGGTAAACATGAGCGGGCGCGCGAGTGTATCGAACTCGGCACGATGGGCCTTCTCCTCTGCTGCGGCCCAGCGAATGGGCATGGTGTCGCCGTCGGCGTAGATAAACTCCTGCAGTGTCCAGTACAGCGGGTTCGTGCGTGTGTTGGTGCGCTCGAAGGCGCGCATCAAAAAGCTGTCGGATACCGAGGAGCCGCAGCTCAGCGTACCGTCGCCAGTAACAAAAGCGTGATCGATAGTCCAATGCATGCGCTCAAAGCTCGGCTTCATGCCAAAGTCGCTGCCCATGAGCTGTAGGCGCTCGACCGTCATCGGCGAGCCGTCGGGCAGCACGGGCTTCTGAGCCTCGAGCGCATCGGCCAGGGCTGCCACGCGCTCGACGTCAGCGGGATAGCGGTCATAATACTGCTGCGTCTTGGCGGCCATGCGCGGGAAGGTGTGCGCGTAGACCTCGCTTGCGCTCGCCGGTACGTGGGGGATGCCGCCGCAGGTAAAGCTCGCCGCCACGCCCTCGGGGAAGAGCGACAGGTAGCTCAGCGTCAAAAAACCGCCGTAGCTTTGGCCGAGCGTGACCCACGGCTTGCCGCCAAAGCCCACTAGGCGCAGGTACTCAAAATCGCGCACGATGGAGCTGGCGAGGTGGCGCTTGAGGAAGTCCGCCTGCGAGCGTGCTGTATCGGCGCCGGCGGCCGTTGCGCGATCACCCAGTGCCTTGATCGTGCGTCCGTCCACGCAGCTACTGCGTCCGGTGCCGCGCTGGTCGGGAAGGACCACGCGGAAGTGCTTGACGGCCTCCTCGATCCAGCCGTCGCTTGTGGGCGACAGCGGACGTGGGCTCTCGCCGCCGGGGCCGCCCTGCAAAAACAGGAGCAGCGGCAGATCGTCGTTGATGCGGTCGGGCGCGCTAACCACGCGGTAGAAGAGCTTGATGCTCTCGGGCGCGCCGGCGATGGGTGCCGGCATGGCGCCGCGGCGCATGGTACTGCCGACGGCCAGGAGCATCGGCTCCAGGCCGCGCCAGTCAAGGGGGACGTCGATGCTGTGGTCCTCGACGTAAAGGCCGGGGACGTGGTACGAAGTGATGAGGGCCATGTGAGTCTTCCGTTCGTTGCGGTGTTTCGGGTTGACCAATTCTACCGCCGCGGGCGAGGCCATGCGCAAATCGGCTACCATGGTTGCAAACTTCTAGGAGAAAGGGCCGCCCATGTCGGTCGATATAGCCACGTATGTCCACGATCTTGCCGTTGCCGCCAAGGCAGCGTCGGCCTCGCTTGCCACGGCGAGCGATGAGCAGCGTCAGGAGGCCGTGCGCGCCATGGCCGCAGCACTGCGCAACGGTGTCGACTCCATCGTTGCCGCTAACGAGCTCGATATGTCCGCCGCGCGCGATGCGGGTACCTCGGCCGGACTGCTCGATCGCCTGCTGCTGACGCCCGAGCGCGTCGAGGGCATGGCCGCCGGTTTGGAGAAGCTCGCCGAGCTGCCCGATCCCGTCGGCCGCGTGCTCGACCACCGCGTGCTTGCGAGCGGTGTGGACCTGACCCGCGTGAGCGTGCCGTTGGGCCTGGTCGCCATGGTCTACGAGGCGCGCCCCAACGTGACGGCCGACGCCGCAGGCATCTGCATCCGTACCGGCAACGCCTGCATTCTACGCGGCGGCTCGCTGGCCTATCACTCGTGTGCCATGATCGCCGAGCTGCTGGCCGATGCGCTCGAGGCCAAGGGCTTCCCGCGCGAGGCCGTGTCGATGATCGAGTCCACCGACCGCGAGGCCACCGGCGAGCTCATGAAGCTCCGCGGTATTGTCGACGTACTCATTCCGCGCGGAGGTGCAGGCCTGATCCAGCGCTGCGTGCGCGAGTCGCTTGTGCCGGTGATCGAGACGGGCACGGGCAACTGCCACATCTACGTGCATGAATCCGCCGACTTTGATAAGGCGCTCAACATTATCGTTAATGCCAAGACCCAGCGCGTAGGCGTGTGCAATGCCGCCGAGTCGCTGCTGGTCGACCGTGCTGTGGCCGATGCGTTTTTGCCTGCGGTCGTTGCCGTGCTACACGACCACGGCGTGCTCATTCACGGCGACGAGGCCACGTGCGCCGCGTGCGCCGACGCCGGCTTTGTAGAGGGCGATGACTACGTCGCCGCGACTGAGGAGGACTGGGGTCGCGAGTACCTGGCGCTCGAGATGAGTGTGAAGGTCGTGGCTAGCGAGGACGAGGCCATCGCGCACATCAACCGCTACGGCACCATGCACTCCGAGGCCGTCGTTGCCGAGGACACGGATGCTTGCGAGCGCTTCCTTGATGCGGTCGATGCCTCGGCCGTGTACTCCAACGCCAGCACTCGCTTCACTGACGGCGGCGAGTTTGGCCTGGGCGCCGAGATCGGCATCTCGACCCAAAAACTCCACGCCCGTGGCCCCTTTGCCGCCGAGGCCCTCACCACCTACAAATACAAGCTCCGCGGCACCGGCCAGGTCCGCCCCTAGCGCCCGCGCAAGAAAAACCACCACAAAGGTGCCTTTCCCCTTTGTGGTGGTTTTAGGTGGCGTGGGCGGTTAGGCCTGGAAGGTATCGCGGTCGGGGGCGAAGGACTGCATGGCCGCGATGGTGCGGTCAAAGAGCTCGGGGAGCTCCCAGCCCAACATCTCGGCGCCCTGCGTAATCACGTCGCGCGAACAGCCAGCGGCAAAGCGCTTGTCCTTGAACTTCTTCTTGAGCGACTTGGTCGTAAAGTCCATGACGCTCTTGCTCGGACGCATGATGACTGCAGCGCCGATCAGGCCGGTGAGCTCATCGCAGGCAAACAGGATCTTTTCCATCTGCAGCTCGGGTTTGGGCAGCGAGGTGTTGAAGTCGGACGTGTGCGTCTGGATGGCGCGAATGAGCTCGGGAGACGCACCTTCGTCCTCAAGAATCTCGGCAGCATAGATGGTGTGGTTCATGGGGTCGTCCTCATGCTCCTCCCAATCCAGGTCGTGCAGCAGACCGACGATGCCCCAAAACTCCTCGTTCTCGGGGTCGAACTCGCGCGCAAAGTAGCGCATAGTGCCCTCGACCGTCTCGCCATGGGTGATGTGGAACGGGTCCTTGTTATGCTCGTTGAGCAGTTCGAACGCGCGGTCGCGGGTGATTCCGGCGGTAAGCGGCTCTGCCATAAGAGACTCCTTGTGCTCGTGGGTATCGATGAGAATGAATGACTACTAGAACAAGAAAACCACCACAAAGGTGCCTGTCCCCTTTGTGGTGGTTTTTGGCGCGGATGGGTTAGTTGAGGGCGGCTTGGGCTAGGCGGGCTTCGGCGTCCTCCTCGGTGACGCCAAGGGCCACGGCGAACTCCTCGATGGAGCGGCGCTTGGCTTCCTTGAGTACGCGCATGTAGTAGGAGCTGGGCTTTTTATCGGCTTCCTCGGCCTGGCGAATGCGGTGCATCATGGTTTTTGCCACGCGGACCGTCTCGGGCGCACCCAGCTTGAGCTGCTGCTTAAAGTGTGTCTCCTCAAGTGAGCTGTTGCGCTCGGTGAAGGTGTCGCACTCCAGCTCGTCATAGTGGCTCAGCAGGTGCTCGGCATCTTGCTGAGAGATGGCGGCGTGCAAACGATCGGCCTGCGCCACGGGGTACATGAGGATCGTCTGCGCATGTCCCTGCTTGGTCTCGAGCAGCAGCATGGGCTGCGGCGTGTCGTCCCTAAAACCGACGACGGTGCAGACTCCCTGACCCGGATGAATGACGTGTTGACCGATTGAGAACATGCTACCTCCAACTTATACGAATTTACGTATGTCTAGAATAACACGCTGACGTGCGCAAATTCTCACGTTATGCAGGAAAAGCACACAACTCCGATAGGTAAGAGTATTCGATAACAGACACAGCTCATTCACACCTTTATGCATTTTCAACGCCTGCATAATCTGCAGGCAGACCGGCATCTTTGAGTGACTCCATACAAGCTGTAGTCAATTTTGTGCATATGCAATATCGATTGGCTTTACCCTGCGACAGTGCCCGTCGCTTGTGATAGAGTGCTACAAACTCTGGCTTTTGCCCTACGAGTGACCAAGAGCTCGGGGGCTTTAACACAAGGAGGATCTATGCCCGAGAAGATTGAAGAGCTGGTACGCGCTGCGCTTGCTGCGGCCCAGGAGGCCGGCGACCTTTCCGCATTTGAACTTGACGATTGCGCTATCGAGCGACCGGCTGACACTTCTCATGGCGAGTGGACCTCTACCATGGCCCTGAAGTCCGCCAAGCTGGCCCACTGCGCCCCGCGCAAGATCGCCGAGGCCATCGTTGCCCATATGCCCGAGGACCCCGCGATCGAGAAGGTCGAGATCGCAGGCCCTGGCTTCATCAACTTCTACCTCTCCGTTGCCGTCAAGAATGCCATCTTTGGCGAGGCTCGCGAGAAGGGTATGGACTTCGCTAAGTCCAACGTCGGTGGTGGCCTGAAGACCCAGGTCGAGTTCGTTTCCGCCAACCCCGTCGGCCCCATGCACATCGGCCACGGCCGCTGGGCCGCGCTGGGCGACTCGCTCTGCCGCGTTATGGATCACGCCGGTTACGACATCCAGCGTGAGTTCTACATCAACGACCACGGCTCTCAGATGAACACCTTCGGCAACTCCATCAGCACGCGCTATATGCAGCTTGCCGACATCATCGCCAAGCAGGGCGTGGATATCGACGAGGCTCACAAGCTGCTGATCGCCGACCGCGACGCCTTTGTTGCCGACGAGAACGACGAGCATCCCGAGACCCATCCGTACCAGGACAATTTTGCCGAGACCCTGGGCAAGGACTCCTATGGCGGCGACTACATTATCGACGAGGCCGCCGAGTTCTGGCGCACCGACGGCGATAAGTGGGTCGAGGCCGATCCTCAGGAGCGCATGGAGAGCTTCCGCGAGCGCGGCTATGTGAAGATGGTCGACAACATGCGCGACCTCTGCCACGCCGTCAATTGCGACTTCGATCGTTGGTACTCCGAGCGTTCGCTGTACGTGAAGGACACCGAGGGCGAGACCGCCGGCACCTCTGCCGTCGACCGCGCTTTTGAGAAGCTCGACAAGATGGGCTACCTCTACACCAAGGACGGCGCCCTGTGGTTCCGCTCCACCGACCTGGGCGATGACAAGGACCGCGTCCTGATCAAGTCCGACGGCGAGTACACCTACTTCGCCTCCGACGTTGCCTATCACTGGGATAAGTTCCAGCGCGTCGACCACGTCATCGACATCTGGGGTGCCGACCACCACGGCTACATCGAGCGCGTCCGCTGCGTCTGCGACGCTCTTGGCTATCCCGGCAAGTTTGAGGTTCTGCTGGGCCAGCTCGTCAACCTGCTGCGCAACGGCAAGCCCGTCCGTATGTCCAAGCGTAAGGGCACCATGGTGACCCTGCAGGAGCTCGTCGACGAGGTCGGTTCCGACGCCGCTCGCTACACGCTCATCTCCAAAAGCTCCAACCAGATGGTCGACTTCGATATCGAGGCCGTCAAGAAGCGCGACAACTCCAACCCGGTCTATTACGTGCAGTACGCTCACGCCCGCGTGTGCTCCATCCTGCGCCGTGCCGCCGACGTTACGCCCGAGCAGGCTGACGAGATGGGCATGAAGGCCGTTGCCGCCAAGGCCATCGGTGAGAACGTCGATTACTCGCTGCTGACCGACCCGACCGAGCTCGCCCTTTCGCGTAAGCTCAACGAGCTCACCGACCTGATTGCCAGCTGCGCTCGCGACCGCGCCCCGTTCCGTCTGACGCACTTTGCTGAGGAACTCGCCGGCGACTTCCACAGCTTCTACGCTGCCTGCCAGGTTCTGCCGAGCGAGGGCCGTCCCGTCGACCCCGAGCTTTCGCGCGCCCGTCTGGCCGCTTGCGACGCCGTTCGCGTGACGCTCGCCCTGGTGCTCACCCTCGTTGGCGTTTCCGCGCCCGAGCAGATGTAATCTGCGGGTCATTTGACCGTACAGACTTGGTTTAACTAAGCCTTGAAAGCCCGATCTCCCACGGAGGTCGGGCTTTTTTGCAAACGCCGACGTATTGACGAATTTGGAACTGCTGGAAATACGAAACTATGCCGGTTTACTACGATGAATTGAGATATTCCAACCACGCCGGCTTTTAGCTAAAAAGTGCAAGGCATCTACCTGCGGTTTTAGTTCAACAAGTTTCGGAGTGGTCGCGGTTGAGCGATTCATCGTAGTAAACCGCCATAGTTTTGGCGGAGGCAGTCAGATTTGTGGGCGGTAAACCAAAGAGTGTCCCTTTTGAATAGTCGTTTAAGAACGTCCATTACAGTCGAAATTGTCAGCCCGGGACCGTCTCGGGCTACGATTGAGGCGCGCCCAGAACGGGCCGCCGACCGGGCGCCCGCGCACGGCCGAACGTCCCTGCCCCGAGAGGGCCCGTTGGGTGCT
>JAXJMV010000081.1:0-4706 GCA_036312985.1 Collinsella sp. | reverse complement strand
GCGGCGAGAACGGCAACGCTGGGCATGAGGGTTCCTTTCATAGACGGCATACAATTAGCCGTCTTATACCCCGAAGACCTCCGCTTGCCACGCTCGATTTCCCAATGTTTAAAAAGGGGCGGGGATTAAATAATCATTCGGTGCAAATTGATTATTTAATCCCCGTCCCAGAAAAATCATCGGGCGTGGTCTTGGACAAACAGTCTAGTTGCGCTTGAGGTGGACGACGGTTTCGCAGTGGAAGGTTTGTGGGAACAGGTCGACTGGCGTGATTTTTACGGGGGAGAAGGTGCCTTCCTCGACAAAGCGTTTGAGATCTCGCGCCAGGGTGGCCGGGTCGCAGCTCACGTAGGCGACGTCGCGGGCACTCGTGCTGGCGATAAGGTCGATCGCCTCGGGGGCGAGGCCTGCGCGCGGCGGGTCGACCACCAAGACGTCGGCATCCTGGTCGGGGAACTCGCGTACCGCGTCTCCGCCAATGACGTCGACGTTATCAAGCTTGTTGATCTCCAGGTTACGGCGCAGGTCGCGCACGGCGGGGCCGTAGGCCTCGACGGCGGCGACAAAGTCGCAGCGGCGGGCGAGCGGCAGGGTAAAGGTGCCGGCACCGCAGTACAGGTCCACGGCAAGCTCGTCTTCCTGCGGGTCGAGCGCTTCCATGACAAGCTCGATCAAAATCTCGGCACCCTTGGTGTTGACCTGGAAAAAAGACGGGGCAGACAAGCGCATCTGACCCTCGGCGATATTCTCGGTCCATGAGCCCTCTCCGGCGAGCATTTCGACCTTGGAGACACGGCGGGCCTTCTTTTCGCCCTTGCTCATCACGCGCACGACACTTGTGGGGTGCGCGGCGTCTGCCAACACGCGCGAGACTTGCGAGCGCGGGAAAGAGCCCGTAGGCGTCCAGAGCGCCACCTCGAGTGCCTTGGTGCGACGCGAGGCGCGAATGCCCACGCGCTCAAGGCCCAGGTCGTGGCTGCCGCTCAGATAATTGAGCGCGCCGACGACCGATTTGAGTGCCTTGGGGAAGCGTTTGTCGAACAACGGGCACGAATCGACGGTCACGATCTTGCGAGGATCGACACCGTGCATGCCAAGGCGCACGCGACCGTTGACGACGGTCGGTTCGAGCTCGATTTTATTGCGGTAGCCCCAGTCGTCCTTGGTGTGGCAGATGGGCTGTACCAACTCATCGACCTGCTCAGGAGCGAACTTGCCGATGCGCTCGAGCGTGGAGCGCAGGTTTTGCTCCTTGGCGGCGAGCTGTGCCGTGCGTGAGAGATTGCCCCACGAGCAGCCGCCGCAGATGCCCACGAAGGGGCAGGGAGGCTGAATGCGATCGGGGCTTGGCTCCAGAATCTCGGTGGTGCGGCCACGCATGAACGACTTGCCGTCCTGTACGACCTCGGCCTCGACGGTGTCGCCTGCCACGGCGCCCTGCACAAAGACGGCCTTGCCGTTGTCGGCGTGTGCCAGCCCGTCGGCGCCGTAGGTCATCGATTCTATAGTGAGCTTCATATTCCTGCCTGTCATTCGCGTTGTTGTTCGCACCATGGTAGCAGGGAAAAGCGCCCCGCATCCGAGGCTTTCCTCAAATGCGGGGCGCTTCTACAAACTGCTTCTACAAACGACTATTTCGTCTTGCCGGTAATGAGCGTCTTAAGACCCAGGCCGATTAGACCCAGGCCCATGCGCACGCGGCCGGGGCGATGGCGCTCGATGGCCTTGGTCTTGCCGGCGGGCTTATCGCGACGGGCGCTCGTCTCGGGTGCGGGCTTGGTGACCTGCGGATCGGGCTGAGGTGCAGGTGCAGGCTCGGGCTCAATGACGGTCGCCTGGACCTCTTGGACCTTGGGTGCTACTGGCTGCGGCTCGGCCTCGGGGGCAGGTTCCGCCTCAATGACGGGCTCGGGCGCGGCCTCGGCGTTGCGATAGGCGCGCTCCAGCAGAGCCTCCTGCGAGTTGAAGGGTTTCTCACCCTCTGCACGCTCCACGGGGACCCAGGTGCCGTCGCTCGTGAGGCTGCGGGCCTTCACGTTGTCCCGCAGCTGCATGCCCATGTACTCGTGTACCAGGGCGCGGCAGGTGGGGTCGAGCACAGGGAAGGCGATCTCCACGCGGTGCTCGGTGTTACGTGTCATCATGTCTGCCGAGCTCAGGTAAATCATGTCCGAGTCCACGCCAAAAGCGTAAACACGGGCGTGCTCCAAAAAGCGTCCGACGATGGAGCGGACATGTACGTTCTCGGTCTTGCCCGGAACACCGGGCTTGAGGCACGAGATGCCGCGGATGATCATGTCTACGCGCACGCCGGCACACGATGCCTCGGCGATCTTGTCGATAACCTCGCGGTCGGTCAGCGAGTTGAGCTTAAAGAACACGCGGGCGGGCTCGCCGGCAAGGGCGCGCTGGATCTCGCGGTCAAGCCCGCGCATGATGAGCGGTTTCAGTCCGACGGGCGCCACACCCAGGAAGCGGTAGTCGCCGCGCAGGTTGCCCAGCGACAGATTGCGGAAGAACAGGTTGGCGTCCTCGCCGATGCCGGGATGGGCTGTCATGAGCATAAAGTCGCTGTAGAGTTTGGCCGTCTTCTCGTTAAAGTTACCGGTGCCCAAAAGCGTGAGGCGCGTTAGCGCCATGCCCTCGCGATAGGTGAGCTGGCAGATCTTTGAGTGGCATTTAAAGCCCTCGGAACCATAGATGACGGTGCAGCCTGCCTCTTCCAGACGCTCGGCCCACTCGATGTTGTTCTGCTCGTCAAAGCGGGCACGAAGTTCCATGAGCACCGTGACCTCTTTGCCGTTCTCGGCAGCATCGATCAGCGACTCGCACAGGCGGCTCTGCTTGGCCACGCGGTAGAGCGTGATGCGCAGCGAGATGCACTCGAGGTCGTAGGCGGCCTCGTGCACCAGATCCAGGAAGGGGTTCATGGCCTCGTAGGGATAAAAGAGCAGCTTGTCGTGCTGCAGCACCTGCTCGCGGATGGAGCGGGTCATGTCGATGGTGGGATTGGGCTGCGGCCTAAACGGCGTAAAGAGCAGCTCGTTGCGCAGGTGCTCGGGAATCTTGCCCTCAATGCCAAAGACGTAGCCCAGGTCGAGCGGGATATCGCAGGTAAAGACAGAGCGGCGCGAAAGCTCGAGCGCCTTGCGGATAGTCTTGAGCGTCGCCTTCTCGAGCGACCCCGAGACCGCGAGCACTACCGGCTGCAGGCGCAGGCGCTTCTTGAGAATGCGCTTCATGTGCTGGCGGTAGTCCTCTTCCTCTTCGACGCCCTCCCCGTCCGGATCGATGTCGGCGTTGCGGGTGACGCGGATCAGCGCACGATCCAGCGGTTTATAGGAGCCAAAGCAGCTGTCCAGGCAGGCGAGGATGACGTCCTCGAGCAAGATGTAGGAGTAGGTGCCGGTGGGCGAGGGGATCTCGACCACGCGGTTCATCGAGGCGGGAATCTCGATAAGGCCCAGCAGGCTCTCCTCGTCGGTGGCGCCGTCCAGACCACAGGCCAGATAGAGCGCGCCATTGCGTAGGTTGGGGAAGGGGTGGCGAGGATCGATGACCAGCGGCGAGATGACCGGCGACACGTAGGCCTGGAAGTAGCGGGTTACAAAGGTGCGCTCCTCGGGCGTAAGCGAATTGATGCGGGCGCGGTGAACGCCCAAGGTGTCGAGCTTGCCCTCGATGCTCTTAAAGATGGACTCCCAACGGGTAAGGAGCCCGGGCATTTCGGCCATGACAGCATCGACCTGTTCGGAGGCGGTCATATTGCTCTTGTTGTCGACAGGTTGTTTTTTGAGCTCCGCCAGATCGGACAGGCCGCCCACGCGCACCATGAGAAACTCGTCGAGGTTAGACTCGAAAATCGATACGAACTTTAGACGCTCGAACAGCGGAACGGTCTCATCGAAGGCTTCGTCAAGCACGCGGTTGTCAAAGCGCAGCCAGCTAAGCTCTCGGTTTTGCGTGTACGAGAAGTCGCGCGGCGGTTTGCGCAGCTTTGCGGCGGCTTGCTTCTTTTCGATTTTGCTCGGCATATGCATCTGTCCGTTCAGTCCCCACAGAGGACGGTAGCCTAACACTTTTCTCTATTGTCTCAATTTAGTCGACCGCTGGCACGGACGTATCGCGTGAACGGTATCTTTACCTACTTCTTACGCTGACAAGTCATAGGACTGACGCCCTGCTCGTCTGCAAGTGGTCTATATCCTCACTCAACTGGTACGTAAGTGTGAATAAGAATGATAGATAGCTGAATATCATTGAATGCAGGCGGAAACGTAAACAAACATCATTTATATACATAAAACCGATTTAGCTATGCAATTCTGAATCAAAAGTTTAGAGATGCAATTGCAAATGGTTTTTAGGAAAAAAGAGCGTTTACCTTATAAAAGTTACTTTAGAACGCCGAAGTACATCATGGGGGAATCACATGCGATATACCGTTCATCGCACTTTGTTGACCGTTCGGGGGCGAGGTGGAATTGCGGGTGGAATTTGGATATAACTAGAGCTGTCAGCAAGCAGCGTCCGCTATGGAAGGGCGCTGAGAGATTCGGCCGAAAGGCCCGAAAGAAAGGTAGGAGGCCATGACGAAAGGTCTGCACGTGCCTTCCGAGATCGGCAAGCTCAGGAAGGTCTGCCTGCACCGTCCCGGCGACGAGCTCCTCAACCTGCCGCCCGACGAGCTCGAGCGACTCCTGTTC
>JAXJMV010000080.1:0-27529 GCA_036312985.1 Collinsella sp. | reverse complement strand
ATGGGAGCCTCCCAACCTCGTTGCGGCGCGGCTGCGCCTATGGCACTTCAACATCATTGTCGCAGCCCCGACCCGCGGTCACGAGCGGGGGCTCCTATCTTTTTAGTGCCCTCGGATTGGGTCATAGTGTCTGTCGTTGCCGAAACATCGGCGATGCCGGAGTAGTCATTGGGGACGTTCATAAATGACTACTCAGGAATGAGCGTGGATAATCTCCCGGTTTTGGCCTGTGTGCGGGCTCAAAGTGGGAGATTATCCACGCTCGCTTTAATTTGCCTGGGCTGCGATGCCTATCTAATCGGCTCGGCGTCTTCCCTGAGAATCGAAAGATACTCTTCATACCCGTACTGCCGGTATCTCTGTCTTGACTCGTCGAGCGGACGGAGGATACCCAATTCTTCAAATGATTTGACGAGCGCGCTCGCGGTACTCCTGCCGATATCGAGTTGGGCAGCGATGAATGCGGTGTCGACGATGGGGTGCTCTTCAAGAATGCCCAACAGCCTTTGCCCGTTTGCAGCAGTCCTTCCGAGATTTTCGGTAATGGTTGCTGTGGAACGGTTATGGAGGTCAACAAGGTTTTTTAAAGACCCTACCGAGTCCTTCGCACTTTCGAGAAGACTGTTGCAGAAAAACTCTATCCATTCCTCGTAAGTGCCTCTCTCCCTTACGGATGTGAGTTGCCGGTAGTACTCGCTTCGATTTTTCTTGAACTGGAACGATGGATAGAACAAGCAAGAATGAAGAACGCCATCATTGATGAGCATAAGTGTAATGAGAAGCCTGCCCAGGCGACCGTTTCCGTCTAGGAATGGATGGGCAGTTTCAAATTGGTAATGGACGAGCGCCGCCCGCACAATCGGATCCATTTCGACTTGAGGCTCATTGATAAAGCGTTCGAGGTCCTGGAGCGTGTTACTCAAATCTTCAATGTTTGGAGGGACAAACGATGCGGTTGCAATGGTGCAGCCTGAGGGGCCAATCCAGTTTTGTGAGGAGCGCAGCTCGCCTGGATTCTTCTCCGTTCCGCGCACTCCGTCCAGCAGGACCGCATGAACTTGCCTAAGAAGTCTCGTGCACAAGGGCATCTTTTTGAGCAGTTCTACGCCGCGGTCGACAGCACGGACGTAATTCACGACGTCTGCGACATCTTTATGATGGAGTTGTGTTTGCGATGGACTAAGTAGGTCGTCAAACGTGCACTGGGTTCCCTCAATTTGCGAAGAAAGGAGTGCTTCTTTGCGCACGTACATTGTCAGATACATATCGGCGTTGGGAACAAAGTAGAGCATGCCTTCAAGCTCTCCAAGCTTTCGTGAGCATGCGGAAAGCGTGCGATAGGTTTCCTCGGTGAGGTTTAGCTGCCTCAATGATTGCAAGGGCGTTGGAAAAAACGAATAGTAAGCCAATTTCCCCGATAGATTATTGCGGAGCGTTCCCTGGCCGTTCTCCTCGATTTGCATCGCGCCCTCCATATCTTTAGTGCCGGAAACTCGTTATTAGGCCAATCATATCAATTCTAATAACGAGTTTAAGGATTAAATAGTTATTAGAATTGATGTAAACAATCTAATGATGAGAAGTCGTTATTACTTGACCATGGAGCTCGGCTTGGTACAGGGGGGGGTCATCCAAAATGAACGTGGATAATCTCCCGTTTTTGGCTCGGTGACGGCCTCAAAGTCAAAGTGGGAGATTATCCACGCTCGTTAGTTAAGCGTCCGAAAATCCACACTCGCCAAACCTACCAAAAAGGGACGGGTTTATTTTGGCACGTTTCGGTAGGTATCAGGAGGTGCCAGGAGCGGGGTGGCGGCGGGGTGCCGCTGCGAAAAGAAGTATCGGGTTTGGCGTGCCCGCTTCTGCCCGTCCCGCGCGTGGGCGATACTCGGCTTATCGAACCGCGATGCAAAGGAGATGCTCATCCCACGAGCACTACCGGGAAGGGCTTGCGATTCGAGTCCCCACCTTAGCATTTGAACCATTTGGCACTATAATTACCGTAGGCATGCGCACAACGTTGCGCTTAATCAAGAGGAGAAAACGTATGGGTCTGTTTGATATGTTCAAGAAGAAGGCTGAGCCCGCGGCTGCCGCTGCTCCGGCCTCCATCTCTGCTTCTGCCGGCGCCGACGTGCTGTGCTCGCCCGTCAAGGGCAAGGTCATCAAGATGGCCGACGTGCCCGATCCCGTCTTTGGTGGCGAGGTTCTGGGCAAGGGCTGTGCCGTGTGGCCCGAGGACGATCTGGTCTACGCTCCCTGCGACGGTAAGGTGACCGTCACCATGGGTCACGCCGTGGGCCTGCAGTCCGATAGCGGCATCGAGGTTCTGGTGCACGTTGGCGTCGATACCGTCAACATGAACGGCGATGGCTTCGAGGGCTTCGTCAAGGCCGACGACGTTGTGAAGGCTGGCCAGCCCATACTCAAGATCGACCGCGCCAAGATCGCCGCTGCCGGTTACAAGGACTGCGTCGTCGTGGCCGTGTCCAACACCGCCGAGTTTGCCGATGTCGAGCTCACCGTTGAGGCAGAGTCCGCCGTCGCCGCCGGTGACGCCATCGTCAAGGTCGTCCGCAAGTAAACTGCGGCATCCAAAGGCTGTGCGAGGGTGGTCGGGTTTTCCGGCCACCTTTTTTATTGCACCGCGGGAAAGCGTTTTATTGCACGTTGGGTGGGCTTGCAAACCGTTCGGACGCTAAAACGAACCGACCGCGCCTTCGCGTTGCCGAGGGTGTTCATAAGTGGATAGTATGGGCTTACTTATTACAACGTGCGCCGCGTCTGCGAAGCGCGGTGCCGCTCATTGGGAGGAACAACATGAAAAAGAAGCTGCTGCTTGCGCCCCTCATGGCCGTCTTGGTTGCATGTGTGGTCGTGCTTTCCGGCTGTGGAGGTCCTTCGGTTGAGGAGCTCATCACCGAGGATCTTACGACGCAGTTTGACGAGGTCAAGAACGGTGGCGACGACTTCCTTTCTGGTCTGGAGGAGGCTTCGGGCGACGAGTTCGAGCAGCTGGGTATCGATCCCAAGGAGTATGCCAAGACCTATCTCGAGGGCTTTGACTACAAGATTGGCGACGTGACGGTCGACGAGGACAAGGGTGTCGCGACCGCCGAGGTCTCTATCACCTGCAAGTCTATGAACAAGATCGTCGAGGACTTCTCCACCCAGTATCAGGAGAAGGTCGCCGCGCTTGATACGGTTCCTTCCGATGACGAGCTGTACAAGATGGCCGGTCAGGTTATGGTCGATGTGACCAAGGCCACCGAGCCCAGGAAGACCACGGTTATCTTCAAGTACACCTGCAACGACGACGGCGAGTGGTCTGCCGACGACTCCGTCAACTCCGAGATGATGGATGCAATGCTGAGCTAGTTCGTTGCGCGGTAGTTCGTTACGGCGTTTTACCAAACGCCGTAACTGCTCGACGCTGCAAACGCCCCTAAGCGGCAATCTGACGTTCAATTTCAAGGGCGCGACCAGAAGGTCAGCGCCCTTTCATTTCACGTCACCTTGCTCGCTTAGGGGCGTTTTCGCTGTCCGTTCTCTACCTGCGGCGTTGCCATGGTGGTCATTGGGGCGGCACTTGGGGACGTTCCTTTTCTGCCGGCAGTTGGGGACATTCCTTGTGCCAGCGTTGCATCGAGTGCTTGGGAAACCGCGACCCGGTTTTTGGCCGAATAGTGGGTCGCATTTTCCGGATGGGGTGGGTTGCGGAAAGTGCGACCCGGAATATTGTTCTGAAACGGGATGCGGTTTCCCTGATGTGCCTCAAACGGAAAGCATATCCCATTCCGGAGCTCCAAAACGGGATGCGCTTTCCGCGCGGAAGAATTGCCGCAGCTGCGTTAAGCAGTGTCGCTCGTTACTCGCCCAGCACCAGCGCCGCGAGCTCTGCCTGGGTGTCCACCACGTAGTCGGCGCCGGTGGCTTCCAGCTCTGCGCGGCCGCGGAAGCCCCAGCTGACGCCCGCACTCTTAAGGCCGGCGTTGTGGCCGGTCAGGATATCGACATTGGAATCGCCTACGTAGAGCGTGGTCGCCGGGTCGGCGCCTAGCTCTTTCATCACATGCAGTGTAACAGGCGCCTCGGGCTTGGGCGGAAACGCATCGACGTGGCCCTGCACCAGCGCAAAGCGCTCGGAACCAAAATACTTCTCGATAAGCGGAGCCGCCGAGACGTGGTCCTTGTTAGTGAGCACGGCAAGTTGCACACCCGCGGCGCGCAAGCGGTCGAGCATCTCGATCGTGCCGGCATAGGGGGCGGTGTGGTCCTCCTTGTGCTCGCCGTAGTAAGCCCTAAACTCGGCAAGCGTCTGCTCAAACATGCGGCCGTCGCCCGCATGCTCGGCGGGCATAAAGCGCTCAACCAGCTTGAGCATGCCGTTTCCCACCTTGTAGCGGTACTCGTCGACGGCAAACGTGGGCCAGCCGTGCGCCTCGCAGGTATGGTTGCCGGCGGCCGCCAGGTCCTCGAGCGTGTTGAGAATGGTGCCGTCCAGGTCAAAGATCACATGGGAAAAAGCTGCTGCCATGGGTGCTCCTGCCGCTTGAGTTGTAAAACGCACCCCATGATACTGGGCATGCGTGCCGGGCATGTTTGGAATCTGAATATCTTTAATAGCCCTGAGCCTTTGTCGTTAGCAAATTCTCGGCAGCTGCTCTCCTACGAGCATGTCGAGGATGCGGGTCGAGCCCCAGCCGGTGCGTACGCGCACGGCGGGGCGGGTGCCCTCGGCAAGTGGCAGCACGCGGCCGATGACGGCGGCATTCTCGCCGTAGCGGGCGGCGCGCATGGCGCTCAGCGCGGCATCGGCTTGCTCGGCAGGCACGACGGCAACCATCTTGCCCTCGTTTGCCACCTGCAGCACATCGTAGCCGAGCATCTCGCAGGCGGCCTGCACGTCGGGACGCACGGGCACGGCATCCTCGTCGATCTCCATGGCAACGCCGCTGGCCTGGGCAAACTCGTTGAGTGTGGACGCCAGGCCACCGCGCGTGGGGTCGCGGAAGCAACGCGTGCCGGGCGCTGCGGCCAAAACGTCGGCAATCAGGTGGTTGAGCGGCGCGGCGTCGCTTTCGATGGTGCTCGAAAACGCCAGACCCTCGCGTTGGCTCATGATAGCGATGCCGTGGTCGCCCAGTGTACCCGAGACCAGGATGACATCGCCGGGCTGGCAGTTTGCGCCGCTGAGCGCCACGCCCGCAGGCACCTCGCCCACGCCGGCGGTATTGATATAGACGCCGTCGGCCCCGCCGCGCTCGACCACCTTGGTGTCGCCCGTGATTATGGACACGCCCGCCTCGTGCGCCGTCTCGGCCATCGTCTGCACAATCTGGCGGAGCTTATCCATGGGATAGCCCTCTTCAAGGATAAAGCCGCACGACAGGTAGCGCACGTTGGCGCCCGAGGTCGCGACATCGTTAACGGTTCCGCACACGGCGAGGCGGCCGATGTTGCCACCGGGGAAGAACTGCGGCGAGACTACAAAGCTGTCGGTCGACATGGCGATGCGCCCGCTCGCGGGCAGCGCGGCGACGCCGGCATCGTTGCCTTCGAGCAGCTCGGGCGAACCAAAGGCATCTAAAAAGACCTCATCGATGATGCGCTTCATCATCTGTCCGCCGGAGCCGTGGCCCAACAGGACGGTGCTATCGGTGATGCTATGGGACATATCCAAAACTCCAATCGTGGGAGGTGTCAGTGCGCGGGGGCGTTCGGGCTAGACTCGGTAACGGTAGCACGCCGCGCAGCTGCCTTCGGAACTCACCATGCACGGGCCGACGGGGTGCTCGGGCGTGCAGGTGCGGCCAAAGAGCGGGCAGCTGCTCGGCGTAATGGCTCCGCGCAGCACGTCGCCGCAGCGGCATCCGCGCGGCTCAACCGTCGGCTCAACGGGCACGTCAAAGCGAACGCGGGCATCAAAGCGCGAGAACTCGGGGCGGATGGAAAGGCCCGAGTTGGCAATCGGCCCCAGCCCGCGCCACGTGGTGTCGCATGGCTCAAACACCTGCTCGACCAGCTGGCGCGCCACGGGGTTGCCGTCTGCGTTGACGCCACGGCGGTAGGCGTTGTCAATCGCCGGCCTGTCCTCGACAACCATCTGGACCAGCATGCAGATGCCCTGCAGGATATCGACCGGTTCAAATCCCGTGACCACGCCCGGGGTATTGAATTCGTCGACCAAAAAGCTAAAGGGCGCCAAGCCCGTGATGGTGGCGACGTGTCCCGGCAGGATAAAGCCGTCGATGGCGGTCTCGGGATCGTTAGCGATGGCGCGCAACGCCGGCGGCGTGGTCTTGTGGGCGCAATAGACCGAGAAGTTCAAAAGCCCGCGCGCTTCGGCCTCCAAGATGGCGGCGGCGATGGTGGGCGTTGTGGTCTCAAAGCCCACGCCCATAAAAATAACCGGGCGATCGGGGTTTTGCTCGGCAATGTCGAGTGCATCGAGCGGGGAGTACACAATGCGAATGTCACGCCCTGCCGCCTTTTGTGCAGCGAGCGAGGTGGACGATCCGGGCACGCGCATCATGTCGCCAAAGGTGGTGATGATGGCGCCGTCTATGTTGGCGAGCGCGATTGCGTGGTCGATGTCGCGGTTGGCGGTGACGCAGACGGGGCAGCCCGGGCCGCTCAGCAGCTTGAGCCCGGTCGGCATAATGGAGCGAAAGCCATAGCGCCCGATGCTCACGGTATGCGTGCCGCAGACTTCCATAAGGTTGATGGTGCGGTCGCCGACAAGCTCATGAATGCGCTCGATGAGCTCGCGAGCCAGCTTGGGATCGCGGAATGCCGAGAAATCGATACCGGAGCGCGCCGGCTGCTCGGGCGCCACTAGTAAGCCTCCGCCGGGTTGGTGGTCAGCTGGTCTTCTTCGACCAGCTCGGACATGGCATTAACAAGCTCGAGCGTTTCCTGTGCTTCCTGCTCGTCGACAATCTGGATGCCAAAGCCGGCGTGTACGAGAATATAGTCGCCAACCTGCGCCGTCGGCACGAGTCGCAGCGACACGGGGCGCTCGATGCCCATCATGTCGACGGTGGCCTTGAGGTCGTCGTCGCGTTTGACTACTTTACCGGGAACGGCAAGGCACATATTGTTCCCCTTTTATACGCTTTGCGCTGGACGGGCGCTCAATAATCCATCAGTTGATGGTAGCGCTCGCGGGCGCTGCGGGCAAACGCGCTACACCTGTGAGACGGCGGCTTGCGGGCTGGCCGAACAGCCTACTGCGATGCAACCTGCGCAAGACGAGCGCTTGCGACTGCCGCCTGACCGTAGGCGATGCAGCCGTCATTGACGGGTACGGTGTGAGGGACAAGGACAGTAAGGCCTGCGCTTTTGAGCTCGCGGGCGAGGAGCTGAAGCAGAAGTCGGTTCATGAACACGCCGCCCGAGAGCGCGACGGTATCGATGCCTTCGCGCGTGCAGATTTCGCGTGCGATTCGTGCCGAAGAGCGCGTAACGGCGACATGGAAGCCGAGTGCGAGCCTGTCGGCGGGCGCTCCGGCTTCAGTTCCTCCCAAAAGTGCCTCAAAGAGTGCTTTCTGATCCAGAACATGGGGGCCGTTCAGCCACGATGGGCCAGATGCGAAATGGCCGGCGTTGTCGTCGGGAAAATGGGCGATTTCGTTGTCGAGCGCGCGCCAGGCGGCGGCTTCGAGTTCTATGGCGGGTTCGCCCTCGTAGGTTGCCTTGCCGCAGATACCCAGAATCGCTGTCGCGGCATCAAAGAGACGCCCCATGCTGCTGGTACGCGGGCTGTTGATGCCGCGCTCGATCATGGTGGCTGTCACGCTGCGTGTTTGCTCGTCGAGGCTGTCCAAAAGCCGAGCGGCACCTGGGTGCTCGAGCAGGCCGAGCTCACTGAGCAGGGCAAAGGCGTTGCGGCGGGCGTCGCGCACGGAGGCCGCCCCACCGGGGAGCGCCCAGGTGCGCAAATGCGCGGCGCGCTCAAAGCCGTCAAGGCCGGCAACAAGAAACTCGCCGCCCCAAATGGTCCCATCGGTGCCGGCGCCGGTGCCGTCAAAGGCGATGCCAAGGACGCGCGCGTCGGTTGTAAGCTGGCCCGCGGCGATAGCCTCAGCCATTACGCTCGCGATATGCGCATGATGGTGCTGCACCTCGACGAGCGGCAGATTGCATTTTCGCGCCTGCTCGCGCGCCCACTGGCCCGATAGATAGCTGGGGTGTACATCGCAGGCCAAGGCGGCGGGCGCCAAATCAAAGAGATCTTCCAAGCGCGTGCGCGCGGTGTTCCAGGCATCGAAGGTCCCGCCGTTTTCAACATCGCCGATATGCTGCGACACAAAACAGGTCGCCTCGCCGTTCGTCCCTTCACGCGTGAGCGTAATCGTGGCCTTTTGTTGCGGCCCGCAGGCGAGTACGCAGGACGGAGCGCCGTCGAGCGCCGGCAACGGCAGCGGCTGGGGTGCATATCCACGAGCGCGGCGAACGGGCATAACGGCGCCGTCGACCACGCGCACCACGGAATCGTCATAGCGCGAGAGAATCGCTCGATCGTTGCCGAGCAGCGCGTCGGCAATGCCGGCGGCAACGAGGCGCTCCCAGGCAAGATCGTCATCGGTCTCGATGGGCTCTTCGCTCAGGTTGCCGCTGGTCATGACGAGCGCGTGCATACCGTGTGACGCGGCAGCTGCAAGCAGAAGATGCTGAAGCGGGGTGTAGGGGAGCATAACGCCAAGCTCGGGCAGGTCGCGCGCGACGGACGGTGCGAGTACGAGGGCGTCGGAAGAATCGCCGTCGTTCCCGCAAACAGCCCGCCGGCGCAGCAGCACGATGGGGCGGATACTGCCGGCGAGCAGATCGCGTTCAGCATCGTCGATATGGCACAGGCGCCCGGCATCGGCAAGACTGCGCACCATGACGGCAAGCGGCTTATTGCTGCGACGCTTGCGACGGCGCAGCTCGGCCACCGCCTGCTCGTTGGCAGCGTCACAGGATAGATGGAATCCGCCCAGGCCCTTGATGGCGACGATGCCACCGCTGGCCAGCAGCTCAACGCAGCGCTCGATGATAGCGTCGCTGGCCTCGCGTGTGGTGCCGACGGCCGGTGTCGCGGACGAATTCCCGCACGCATCGCCGTTCACAGCCTCGCGCCACGTAATATGCGGCCCGCAATCAAAGCAGGCATCGGGTTGCGCGTGAAAACGCCGGTCGAGTGGGTCGGCATACTCCGCGGCACACCTGGGACACATGGGAAAACAATCCATCGACGTGGCCGCTCGGTCATAAGGCAACGATCGGATGATGGTAAAGCGTGGCCCGCAGTTAGTGCAGTTGATAAAGGGGTAGTGATAGCGTCGGTCGGCGGGATCGAACAATTCGCGCAAGCAATCGTTGCAGGTGGCGATATCGGGCGAGACAAGCGTCGTGTGCGCGGTCTGGTCCTGCGATGCTACGATGCGAAAGCCCTGTTCGTTGGCGGCATCCCAACCGTTGGCTGCCAAGTCCACAACCTCGACATGCTCTACGCGGGCTGCCGCAGGCGCATGCTCAGAAAGCGCGGCAACAAAAGCATCGAGTGCATCGGCCGGAGCGTGCACCTCGATATGCACGCCGTCGCCCGCATTGAGCACCCATCCGCAAATGCCATGCGCCATGGCCTCGCGATACACAAACGGTCGCATGCCAACGCCCTGTACAATGCCCGTCACATGAATATGCACATGCCGCATGCGACACCCCTCATCAAAACCGACCAAAAAAGGACAGGTTTATTTTGGTAGGTAAAACGCTAAACCTGCCAAAACAAACCTGTCCCTTTTTGGCAGGTGCGCTGCGGGAAATTCCGCTACAGCCCCAGGCTCTGCTTGGTGGCGGCGCACGTGAGCTCGCCGTGCTTAACGCCGCGCAGGCCCAGCAGACGGTCGGCTAGTTCGTAGACGCGCTCGCCGCGACCCTTGAGCGCCAGAATCTCCAAGCAGTTGTGGTGATCCAAATGCACGTGCATCGTCGATACGATCTCGTCGGTGTAGTCGTGCTGCACCTCGTCCAGGCGGCGCGTCAGATCGCCGGTGTGATGGTCGTAGATCATGGTGAGCGACCCGATAACATGCTCATCGGGCGTGCGCATCTGCTCCTTGGCGATCGAGGCGCGAATCAGGTCGCGCACGGCCTCGGAGCGGTTGGCCACATCGCCGCGGCGCGCGATCTGCTCGTCAAAACGGCGCAGCAGGTCGTCGGGTGCGGTAACCGAAAAACGGACCAGCTCGGAGCCGGAGCCACTACAGTGGCAGACCGCGTCACCGTCCGCCCCGTGCGGGTGCTCGTGCTCGTACCCGCAGCCGTGCTCGTGTTCGGCCACCTTACACCAGCTTCACGGAGCCGACGGAGTTGTGGTCGGCCTCGATGGCCTCTTCGTAGCCCTCGAGTGCGTCGTGGGCCTCGTGCAGCGCGGCCATGGCGGCCTCGAGCTTGGCGCCGATGCGCTCCATGTCAAAATTCTCGGTCGCATGCAGCAGCTGATGGCTCCACTCGTGAGCGAGCTCGATGGTATCGTCGACCTGCTTGACGCTCATGGCAAGCTGGCTCATGTTCATTCCGACGTCATGCATGGGAAATCTCCTTTTGTATGGGGCAGTTCAGTGGTTCAGATTTTACTACGCCCGCTCTGCGCGCAGCTGCATAAGAAAACGGGTACGAGTCTGTGCGACCCGCACCCGTTCACTGGGGGCTGTTTGTAACTACCATACTATCCGTGGTCGCCCGCGCCGCACCCGGCGGTCCGGCGAGCGGTGCAAAACCGCTCATGGACGGCAGGCAGACGGTAACATGTAACAAGCGTATTACAGATGCTTCTCCAGCAGCGCCTGCAGTCTCGCCTTGGGCAGAGCGCCAACCGAGCGGTCAATCTCCTCGCCGTTCTTAAACACAATCAGCGTGGGGATGCTCATGACGCCATACTTCATGGCCAGGTCCTGGTTGTCGTCGACGTTGCACTTGGCAACGGCGAGCTTGCCCGCCAGCTCATCGGCAACCTCGTCAACGATGGGCGAGAGGGATCGACAGGGCCCGCACCACGGTGCCCAAAAATCGACCAACACGGGCAGGCTGTCGTTAACGATGGAATCGAAGTTCTCGGGGGTAATCTGATTAATGTCAGCCATGGTGACCTCCATAATGCGACGCGGCTCGGCCGCGTAAAACTCAGTACGACCGTGCTTATACCCAGCCGCCCGCAAAGCAACCACTCGCGGGCAGCTCTTTTATATAATGGTGGGCACGCAAACGATTGGAGAGCGCATGTCCACGTCACAAAGCCAGAAAAAAGAAGCCATCGCCCAGGCGGCCGAGCAGGAGCTCACATCGCTTGCGGTCCGTGGCGTGCGTATCGCGGGCAACGCGTGCTCGCCGATCGTGCTGGTCAAAGGCGATTTGGACGAGGCCGAGCGTTCGGGTGGCGAGCTTGCCGCCGGCCCGGATGGCGCGGCGTTGCGCAAGGCGCTTGGGGCCATCGGCTACGCGCCCGAGGATTTTTGCGTGCTGGCAAGCGTCGCCGGCGTGGGTGACGGAGCGGTCGCGGTGGGCGAGACTCTGCCGTGCGAGCTGTTCCGTGAGGCGCTTGAGGCTTTGGACCCCGAGGCAGTGCTACTGCTCGACAACAACGCGGCTGACGCCATGCGCGAGACCTACGCCGATATGCTCGTGGCGATCGATGACTTCGACACCGCCATGCTCAAGCCCGGCTTGGTCGCCCATGTGCAGGGTCGCCGCGTGCTCGCGCTCGACGGTTTTGAGGCGGCGCTCACTGACAAAGCCGCCAAGCAGCGCATGTGGGCATACATCAAGCAGCTGACCCCGGCGGCCGCTCCGCTGTAGCGGATTGGCGCCGGCGAGCGATTGCCTGGCGGGCAAGGCGCGCCTCGAGATCGGCGCCGCACTTCTACATCACAGCGCGCAGCTCAAACCGATCGCCGTTAATGCGGAACTGGCAGTTGCCGTTCATGCGCTCCACGGCAAGTTTGATGCTCCTGGTGCCAAAGCCGTGGCCCGCATGCCGGGTCACGGGCATGCCGTCGACCATGCGCGGCGCGCGGTCAAACGTGTTGGAAACTAACAGCAGCAGCTGGCCGTCCTCTAATCGCAGGTCAAAGTCGACGAATCGCTTTCCTTGGGGTGCGGCGCTTGCGGCGGTGATAGCGTTTTCCAAGGCATTTGAGAGCACGCTAAACAGGTCGGCGTCACCTACGTGGATGGTTTCGGGTACGGCGGCGCGCAGGTTGGCGGTAATGCCGTTTCTATTGATATCCGAGTTAAATGACGAAAGCGCGATGTTTACGGTCTCGTTGGCGCAGAAGCGGCGTACGGCGGTGCGGTCGCCGGCTTCGCAGAGTTCGTCGATGCGATCGAGCGCCTCGTCGGTGTGGCCCTCCTCAATTAAAGCGGCCAGGCCGCGTAGGAAGTGGCGCATGTCGTGGCGAAGAATCGACAGCTCGCGCCCAGATTGACGCCAAGCCTCGAGCTCTTTGATGGCGGCGCTGTCGCGGGTTTCGAGCATCCAGCGCTCTCGCTCGGCGGTTTCCTTTTCTTCGTATTCGCGCAGGTAAACGGCAAGAAACATAAGATAGAAGGCACAGAGCGCAAATGCCAAAAACTCAACCGTTACCACCGAGCCCGAGTGGAACAGCGTGGTGTAGACGTTGGTGGCATAGTCAAAGACGTAATAGACGAGCGGCAGGATTAAAAGGATGCCCAGTTCGGTGGTGCTTTTAATCGCCAAGCGCGGACCGATGTCGCCGGCCCAATGCAACAGGACGGCAAAGACGGCGAGTGTGGTCGCGATGCGCGCCAGATAGTAGGCGATCTGAGAATCGGTTGCGGCAAATGCGGCGATGCCCATCCAATTGCTGAACTGGCAGCTCAGATAGGCGCTCGTAATGCCGAGCACGGCAAGCAGCGGGCTCAGGCGGTAGCGCGCACACAAATAGATGACGAGCGGCAGATGCACGACGAGCGGATATACCTGGCGGGCGAAAAGCTCGCCGCCGACGGCATTGGCGAGGCCAAATGCGCAGCCGGTTACGGCACCGACCAGCACCAGTTCAAGCGCATGACGCCGGTTGATCTCGATACCGCACAGCGCCGCCGAGGCAAAGACGCCAAAGAGCAGCGTCGTGGCGTGGTGGATTGCCCAAAGGACCATTTCGACCGAGGAGACCATCAGTGTCTCCCACCCTCAAAGCGAACCGCAAAGTAGGCGTCTTGGAATCCCTGCTTGCAGCTGCGCGAAAGCGGGATGCACGCACCCGAGCGCATGACGATGTCCGTGCGGTCAAAGTGATCGATATTGCGCAGGTTGACCTGGTAGCTGCGGTGGCATTTAAAGAAGACTGCGTTTTGCTCCAAGCGGTCCTCGACGCTGCGGAACGACTCGAGTGCTTCGATATCGCGTCCGTCGCGCAGGTGGAAGACCACGTGCTTGTTGCGCGCCTCGGCATATTCGATGTCGGACAGGCGCAGGGCGTGGTAGCCAAAGGACGTTTTGATCACGAGCTCGTCGGTTGCCGCCGGGCGCATGCTCGAAAGCTCGTCGAGCAACTGCGCCAGGCGTTCGTAAGTCACGGGCTTGAGCAGATAGTCGAAGGCACGGACCTCATAGGACTCCAGCGCGAACTCGGGCGATGAGGTGAGGAACACCAGACGCACAGCGGTATCGGATTGGCGCAACTCCCGCGCGGTGTCCATGCCGTTGACGAGCGGCATGATCATGTCGAGCAGAATGATGTCGGCGCGCGATGCAGCATGGCGGGCCAGCAGGTCCTCGCCGCGCGTGACGAGCGCAACGTCGACTGCCGTGCCCGTCTCGGTCCACCAACGGTCGATCATCCGGTGCAGTCTATCTAGAAAAGCGACATCATCGTCGCAGGCAATAATCTTGAGCATTCGGCCCCCTTAAGTAGTTCGATTTTGCCACATCGGGCACGCGCCGCTTGCGGGGGTGCGGACCGTTTGCGCCTCACGGCGTGCAGCTCGCGCCAAGCGGTGTTGCGGTGGCGAAAGATGCCTCCTGCGCTATCGAAAGCCCGGCTATCCTCAGCTTGCCAGTTCGAAAATGGACCTGCCACATGATTGAATCTTTATTTCAACTTTACACCTAGGTTTACAGCTGTCTTGTCAGCTGTAAACCTAGGTGTCATACTAAAGCCCCAAGATTCGCCAAAAGAGAGGGGCCTTGATGGCACAGAGCGCGAACATGGATGCGTCGGAGCTTGCACGCGATATCGCGGCCGGCCTGGCATCGGCAACGACGGCAACGGAGCGTGCGGCACTGGTGCCCGCAGAGCTCGTCGAGGCCATTCAGCAACTAAAAACCCAACGTGACGCGGTGATCCTGGCGCACTATTACGTGGCGCCCGAGGTGCAGGCTGTGGCCGATTACGTCGGCGACAGCTTCTACCTGGCAAAGCTTGCCAAGAGTCTGCCGCAGCAGACTATCGTGCTGTGCGGCGTGGAGTTTATGGGCGAGAGCGCCAAGCTGCTCAACCCCACCAAGACCGTGCTGCTGCCCGAGCCGGGCGCGGACTGCCCCATGGCGCACATGGTCAAGCGCGAGACGGTCGACGCGGCGCGCGCCGAGTACGGCGACGACCTGGCCGTGGTGTGCTACGTCAACTCCACGGTCGAGATCAAGAGCTGGAGCGACGTGTGCGTCACCAGCTCCAACGCCGTTAAGATCGTGTCCGAGCTGCCGCAGCAGCATATTCTGTTCATTCCCGACCAAAACCTGGGACGCTTCGTAGCCGAGCAGGTGCCGCAAAAGCACGTCATCCTCAACAACGGCTACTGCCCGCGCCATCACATCATCACCGTCGAGCAGATCGTCGACGCGACGGAGGCCCACCCCGACGCGCTCGTGCTGGCGCACCCCGAGTGCAAGGCCGACGTTCTGGCCGAGGCCGACTACATCGGCTCCACCGCCGGTATCATCAAGTATGCCGAGGAGTCGGACGCGAGCGAGTTCATCATCGTGACGGTCCGCGGCGTGCTCTACGAGCTCGAGCGCCGCTGCCAGGGCACCGGCAAGAAGTTCTATTTCCCCGCGGTGCAGCCCACCTGCGTCAACATGGACCTCATCACGCTCGAAAAGCTCGTGCGCTGCCTGGAGACGGGCGAGGGCGAGGTGCAGATCGGCGTCTCGGACGAGGCGGCAGACCAGGCCAAGCTCACGCTCGACCGTATGCTCGAGTACGCAGCGCGCTAGAACAATGTTGCATGAGGGACGGTCCCTTATGTCACATTACAAGGGAGAGGATTCCTGTGGAAACCAAGCAATACCCCGATATGGAGTGCGACGTCGTTATTGCCGGCTGCGGCGTGGCGGGTCTGTACGCGGCCCTCAATCTGCCGACGAGCACGCGCGTGATCATGCTCTCCAAGGGCGCGGTCGATGAGTGCGATTCGATGCTCGCGCAGGGCGGCATCTGCGTGCTGCCCGAGGGCTCGGACTACGATGCCTTCTTTGAGGACACCATGCACGCCGGCCACTACGAGAACCGCCGCGAGAGCGTCGACATCATGATTCGCTCGAGTCGCTCGGTCATCAACGACCTGCTAGCGATGGGCGTGGATTTTGAGCGCAAGGCCGACGGCAGCCTCAATTTTACCCGCGAGGGCGCGCACAGCCGTCCGCGCATTGCCTTCCATGCCGACATTACGGGCAAGGAGATCACGACCAAGCTGCTCCAGGCCGTTCGCAAGCTGGACAACGTGCAGATTTTGGAGCACGTGGCCATGACCGACATCCTGACCGCCGAGCGCGATGGCGCCACGGTGTGCACCGGCGTCGTCGCCGTAGCCGTGGACGAGGACAACTCGGTTCGCCCCGCCGACGAGCTGGCAAATGCCGCTGAGGGCGTGCATGCCGGTAAGCCGTTTAAGATCCATGCCCGCCACACGCTGTGGGCGACGGGTGGCATTGGCGGCGTGTACGACCACTCGACCAACTACCCGCAGCTCACGGGCGACGCCTGCTACATCGCTCAGGAGCATGGCATTAAGATGGAGCACCTGGACTACGTGCAGATTCACCCCACGGGACTGTTCTCGCCGCAGCCGGGCCGCACCTTCCTGATCAGCGAGAGCTGCCGCGGCGAGGGCGCGATTTTGCTCAACGCCGCTGGTGAGCGCTTTACCGACGAGCTTCAGCCGCGCGATGTGGTCGCCGCCGCTATTCGCGAGCAGATGAAGCAGGACGGTACCGAGCACGAGTGGCTGAGTTTTGCCCCCGTCGAGCGCGATGTGGTGACCGGGCACTTTGCCAACATTCGCGCGCGCTGCCTGGAGGACAGCCGCGACATCTTGGACGAGCCCATCCCCGTTACGCCCACGCAGCACTACTTTATGGGCGGCGTGTGGGTCGACAAGGACGGCCGCACCTCGATGCCCGAGCTCTACGCCGCCGGCGAGACGGCCTGCAACGGCGTTCACGGCAAGAATCGCCTGGCTTCAAACAGCCTGCTCGAGGCGCTGGTCTGGGGTCGTCGCGCCGCGTGGTATATGCGTACCGGCGAGTCACTGGCCGTGGAGCAGGCAGGCGATCCCGCGCTCGATGGCCGTCATCGCGCCCTGGGCGCCGACACCCTGGCAATCGATGATTTGGCCCGTGCCGCCGGCACGCAGGCCGTGGAGGAATAGACCATGAATCCCATTACCATGAAGCTCGTCGTCGATGATCTGATTTTGCAGGCCCTGCGCGAGGACATTACCTTTGAGGACGTGAGCACGGCGAGCGTGTGCCCCACGGCGCGCCCCGCCACGGTGGAGCTTATCGCCAAAGCCGATGGCATCATCGCCGGCCTAGACGTGTTCTCCCGCACCTTTGAGCTGCTGGATCCGCAGAGCTCCGTGTTGTTCGATGTCTCGGATGGCGACGAGGTGCACGCCGGCGACCATGTGGGTCAGGTGCGCGGCGACGCGCGCGTGTTGCTTTCGGGCGAGCGCGTGGCGCTCAACTACCTGCAGCGCATGAGCGGCATCGCTACTTACACGCATCGGATGGCGGCTGCGCTCGAGGGTACCAAGACCGTGCTTGTCGACACGCGCAAGACCACACCGGGCATGCGTGTGTTTGAAAAGGCGGCAGTCGAGATCGGCGGTGGCAGCAACCACCGCTATAACCTGTCGACGGCTGTCATGCTCAAGGACAACCACATCGACGCCGCCGGTGGCGTGACGCGTGCGATCGAGATGGCGCGCGCCCATGCATCGTTTACCACGACGGTCGAGATCGAGTGCGAGAACCTGGACATGGTGCGCGAGGCCGTGGAGGCCGGCGCCGACATCATCATGTTCGACAACATGACCCATGACGACATGGCCGCCGCTATTGAACTTATCGCCGGCCGCGCCAAGACCGAGTGCTCGGGCAACGTGGATGCCAGCAATATCCGCGCGCTTGCCGACCTGGGCGTTGACTTTATTAGCTCGGGCGCCCTGACGCACTCCGCGCCGATCCTCGACCTCTCGCTTAAGCACCTGCGTCTGCTGGACGGTAAATAATGAACGCCCGCGAGCGTCGCCGTGCCATCATGGCCGTGCTCGAGGGGGCCAAGGGGCCCGTATCGGGCAGCGCGCTTGCCCGCGAGGTGGGTGTGAGCCGCCAGATCGTGGTGCAGGACATCGCCCTGCTGCGCGCCGATGGGCACGATATCGTGGCGACCAACCGCGGCTACGTGCTGCAGGAGGCCCCCAGCAGCCCCGCCGTGCCTACGCGCTTGGTCAAGGTTCGCCACAGCGTGGAGCAGGCAGGCGATGAGCTCACGAGTATCGTCGACGCCGGCGGCGCCGTGCTCAACGTGATTGTCAATCACCGCGTGTACGGTAAGATTACGGCCGACCTGGACATCCGCAATCGTCGCGATGTCGAGCGCTATCTGCGCGATATCGAGAGCGGCAAGAGCTTTCCGCTGCTGACGGTGACCAGCGGCTACCACTTCCATCGCATTGCGGCGGAGGACGAACAGACCCTCGACGAGATCGAGGCGATGCTCAAGGAAAAAGGCTACCTAGCAGACCTGATGCCCTACGAAGACGATTTGTCCTAGTCGACGCCGCATCTATAAGTTGCGGTGAAATAGTTCCTAAAATCGGCATCCAAGACATAATACAGGAACTATTCCACCGCAACTGCCAAGGGTCCCGCTCCAAATTAGCTGCCCACATATGCAAAAGGAGGCCTCCGCGGCGATGCGGAAGCCTCCTTTTTTGTGCACGGTGTACTTTTGAGTGTGCAAGTGGGGGAGTTGTTACTCCTCGACGATCTCGGTGATCGCGCCAGCGGGGCAAGCGTCCTGGCAAGCGCCACAGGCGACGCAGGAGTCCTCGTCAGCGACGGTAGCGACGTCCTGGAGCTCCAGAACGCCAGCGGGGCAGGAGTCGACGCAAACGCCACAAGCGATGCACTCGTCGGCATCAATTACGGGATGAGCCATGGTAGTTTCCTCTCTGTTGACCGACGCTACAGGCGATGCGCGCCGGTTTGATTCGGGCAAAAACATACCACGGGAGCGACCGTTTGCAATACCCTCTGGCCGGCATCTTCATACCGTTCGCCGAGTATGCCAAGGTTTACTAAAAAACGCGCAGGTGGGGCCGTTGAGCTGCATAAATGTTAGCTAAAGGTGACTTGAAATATAGGGCGATTGAGCGTGCTTGCGGAAACCGCATCCCATTATTTTGTCGAAAAACGGGTTGCAGTTTCCGGTTAGGCCCGCTAGCGGAAAATGCGAGCCGGTATCAGCTCTCAAAACGGGATACGGTTTCCGGTTGAGCCTTCAGACGGAAACTGCGACCCGGAATCCACGCTCAAACCGGGACGAGCTTTCCACAAGGCAGCCCCAGGCGCCCCCGGACCCAAACCTCAGCCATCTCTACATAGATCTCGATAGATTTGCCGAGAACTCAATCAGCGCATCTACCTGCGCATTTAAGAACCTAAACTCTCAGCAATAAGAAATCTTATATGAATTGACTTAGATTTTGTATATTCCGGCCCATAAGGGGATACACTACATCCTGAAAGACAAGCCGAAACACTGCTCGGCAGACCGCCGAGTCGGTGCAAACGCACAAGAGAGAGGGAATTTCTAATGGGCAAGATTCTTGGTATCGACCTTGGTACTACTAACTCCGCAATGGCCGTCCTCGAGGGCGGTTCTCCGACCATTATCGTGAACGCCGAGGGCGACCGCACCACCCCGTCCGTCGTGGGCTTCCGTGCCGACGGCGACCGCGTCGTGGGTAAGGCCGCTAAGAACCAGGCTGTCACCAACCCCAAGAACACCGTGTTCTCCATCAAGCGCTTCATGGGCCGCAAGTACTCCGAGTGCACCTCCGAGATCAAGACCGTGCCGTACGAGGTCAAGGAGGGCCAGGGTGGCCGTGCCGTCGTCGACATCGAGGGCAAGGATTACACCGCCGAGCAGGTGAGCGCCATGACGCTCGCCAAGATGAAGGCCGACGCCGAGAAGTATCTGGGCGAGACTGTCACCGACGCCGTCATCACCGTCCCGGCCTACTTCAACGACGCCCAGCGTCAGGCCACCAAGGACGCCGGTAAGATCGCCGGCCTCAACGTCAAGCGTATCGTCAACGAGCCGACCGCTGCTGCTCTTGCCTATGGCCTGGACAAGCAGGGCACCGACCAGCGCATCCTGGTCTTCGACCTGGGCGGCGGCACCTTCGACGTCTCCATCCTCGACCTCGCCGACGGCGTGTTTGAGGTTCTGTCCACCTCGGGCGACAACCACCTGGGCGGCGACGACTGGGATCAGCGCGTCATCGACTGGATGGCCGATAAGTTCCAGCAGGAGAACGGTGTCGACCTGCGTCAGGACCCCATGGCCCTGCAGCGTCTGAAGGAGGCCGCCGAGAACGCCAAGAAGGAGCTCTCCGCCGCCCAGCAGACCACCATCAACCTGCCGTTCATTACCATGAACCAGTCCGGCCCGCTGCACCTCAACTACACGCTGACCCGCGCCGAGTTCGAGAAGATCACCCGCGACCTGCTCGAGCGCTGCAAGCAGCCTGTCACCAACGCCCTGCGCGACGCCAAGCTTAAGCTCTCCGATCTGACCGAGGTCATCCTCGTCGGCGGCTCCACCCGTATGCCCGCCGTCCAGGAGCTCGTCAAGACCATGACCGGCAAGCAGCCCAACATGTCCGTGAACCCCGACGAGGTCGTTGCCGACGGCGCTGCCGTCCAGGGCGGCGTGCTCACCGGCGACGTCGAGGGCATCCTGCTGCTCGACGTTACCCCGCTGTCGCTGGGCGTCGAGACCATGGGCGGCATCATGACCAAGATGATCGACCGCAACACCACGATCCCGACCTCCAAGACCGAGGTCTACTCCACCGCTGCCGACAATCAGACCAGCGTCGAGATCAACGTGCTCCAGGGCGAGCGCGAGCTTGCCCGCGACAACAAGTCGCTCGGTAAGTTCCAGCTGACCGGTATTCCGGCTGCCCGCCGCGGCGTGCCGCAGATCGAGGTCACCTTCGACATCGACGCCAACGGCATCGTCAAGGTCTCCGCTAAGGACAAGGGCACCGGCAAGGAGCAGCAGATCACCATCTCCGGCTCCACCGCGCTTTCCGACGACGAAGTCGATCGCATGGTCAAGGACGCCGAGGCTCATGCCGAGGAGGACAAGAAGCAGAAGGAAGAGGTCGAGGTTCGCAACCAGACCGACAGCCTGTGCTACTCCACCGAGCAGACCCTCAACGAGCTGGGTGACAAGGTTTCCGCCGACGTGAAGTCCAAGGCCGAGGCCGCTATCGCCGACGCCAAGAAGGCGCTCGAGGGCTCTGACGTCGAGGCCATCAAGGCCGCCGGCGAGTCTCTGCAGTCCGTGGCCTACGAGCTGGCCCAGGTTGTCTACGCCGACGCTCAGCAGCAGACCGACGGTGCCGCCGGCGCCCAGCCTGCCGACGATGACGTCGTCGATGCCGACTACGAGGTTGTGGACGACGAGGACAAGTAATCATGTCCGCCCGTAAAGCTCGCACGGAGGCGGCTGCCGCTGGCGCCGCCCCCGTTGACTCTGAGGAGAAGGACGTGAAGATTCCCGTAGAGGCCGCAGACGTTACCGAGGCCAACGAGGCCGAGGCCGCCGAGGCTGCCGAGAACCAGGTAGAGGATTCCAACAAGGAGGCGACGATGACCGAGGACGAGATGGTGGAAGCCGCTATCCGCGCCGGTGAAGAAGCCGCCGACAACGACTTTAAGCTCAAGTTCGAGCAGGCCCAAAAGGAGCTTGCCGACGTGCGCAGCGAGCTCGATGCTGCGGCAGAGGCCCAGAAGGCCGCCGAGGACAAGGCAAAGGATGCCACCGAGCGTACCGCCCGTCTGCAGGCCGACTGGGAGAACTTCCGTCGCCGCACCGCCAGTGAGCGTATCGCCGAGCGCGAGCGCGCGACCGAGAAACTTGTCACTGCGCTGTTGCCGGTGGTCGACGATATCGAGCGTGCGATCGACCATGCCCGCAGCCAGGAGCTTGCCGACGACTTTAAGCAGTTCGTCGATGGCGTCGACGCGGTACATGCCAAGCTGCTCGATGTGTTTGCGCACGAGGGCGTTGAGCCCATCGACCCCAAGGGCGAGGCGTTCGATCCGCTCGAGCACCAGGCTGTGGGTCGCGTCGAGGACGCATCGCAGTACGACGAGACCGTCAACGATGTGTACCAGAAGGGCTACCGCATGGCGGATCGCATCCTGCGTTCCGCGATGGTGACGGTGACCTACGGTGGCGAGAAGCGCCCCGCACCGGAGCCCGAAGCGGCGCCTGAGGATGCTGCGGCCGATACGGCCGAGAGCACCGAGGAGTAATTGAGAAGGGCCCCGGGGCAACACCCGGGGCCCTTTCTGGCCTAGTGCCATATGAAAGCATGAGCCGCCGCCCGCTGGGCGGCGGATGAAACAGGAGAGGAGCTACGATGGCTGCAGGCAAAACCTTCTATGACATCCTGGGCGTATCCAAGAGCGCCTCCGACAAAGAGATCAAGAGCGCGTTTCGCAAGCTCGCGCAAAAATATCACCCCGATGCCGGCGGCGACGAGGCCAAGTTCAAGGAGATCAGCGAGGCCTACGAGACGCTTTCGGACGAGAAGAAGCGCAAAGAGTACGACCAGATGCTCATGTTTGGCGGCATGCCGGGCGCAGGCGGCGCGTATGGCGGCGGCTACGGTGCCGGCGCGGGTGCCAGTGGCTGGGGCGACATCTTCGACAGCATCTTTAGCGGCAACGGCGCCTGGGGCAGCGATTGGGGCTCGGGCTTTGCCGGGGCTGCGGGCGCTGCCGGTGCCGGCGCTGGCCGCAGCCGCGCTCGCAAGGGCGGCGACCTGTCGCTGACCGTCGATGTGACGGCCGAGGACGCGTTTCGCGGCGTGACGCACAAGGTCACCTACCGCATTCCCTCGACGGGCGAGCAACAGACCATTACGGTCTCGGTGCCTGCGGGCGCGGTCGACGGTGGCAAGCTGCGCTACAAGCGTCGCGGCGAGTACGGCGTTGCCGGCGGCGAGCGCGGCGACCTGGTCGTGACCACGCACGTGGAGGAGCATCCGCTGTTTAAGCGTAAAGGTGCCGACGTGACTATGGAGATACCGGTCTCGGTCTATGAGGCGGCGCTCGGCTGCACGGTGGACGTGCCGACGCCCGGCGGTGCGACGGTTCGTCTGAAGGTGCCCGCGGGTACCCAGACGGGCAAGAAGTTCCGCTTTAAAGAGATGGGCGCGCCCGACGTTAAGCACCGTGGCCGTACGGGCGCGCTGCTCGTCGAGATCAAGGTGCAGGTTCCCACGAACCTGTCCGATGACGAGCGCGATGCCATGACCAAGCTGCGCGAGGCTGACACGCGCGACTATCGCGAGAAGGTCAACCGTTACAAGGCGACGTACTAGGGCGGTCGTGGCGCACGCCCGTGCCCGCGGGCTTATGATGGACGATAACGAGACGGAAAGGGATCAGGTAGCATGGCCGAGGACAATAGGAACAAACCGCTGTACATGATCAGCGTGGCGGCCGAGCTGACCGGCATGCATCCGCAGACTCTGCGCGTCTACGAGTCCAAGGGCCTGGTGAACCCCCAGCGCTCGGGCGGCAACACGCGTCTGTATTCGCGTGCCGATATCGAGCGCCTAGAGCTCATCAACCAGCTGACCGACGAGGGCATCAACCTTGCCGGCGTGGTGCGCATTCTCGATATGAAGGAGCGTGCCGAGGAGCGCGAGCGCGAGAACGAAAAGCTCCGCGCCCGTGTGCGCCAGCTCGAGGACGAGCTGCACGAATACAAGATGCAGAAGAAGATTACCGCCCTGGCCCCGCGCGACGGCTCGGTCAACCCCGAACAGGTCATGCGCAAGCTGCTGGGCGCCGGCGGGGATCTCTAGGTTACGCCGTTCTGCCGAACGGCGTAACGGCTCGACGCTGCGCGACGTCCAGAGCGACAATTTGTCATTCAAAAGGCAAGGCATGACCAGAAGGTCTATGCCTTGCCTTTTTCATGCCAACTTGTTCGCTCTGGACGCCGCTCGCTGTCCGTCCTCTACCTGCGGCGTTGCCTTGCTCCGGATACGGTAGGGTAGTCATTGGGGACGTTCTTAAATGACTAGTCGAAAGGGACACTCTTGCACCAAATCTGCCGGCCCTCGCCTGGTTCGTACCTTACTTTACCGAGATAAAGTGAACGTGTAGATTCGTAACCCACTCGCAACCGTTCTATGGCACGATATTGAACGAATGTATGCTATGCGCCCAAATCTTTTGGGCAGAGTGGGAGACAGTATGGTCAAGCTGTACGAGGACGGCATCTACCTGCGTAACGGCAGCGAGGTTGTGCCTGCGGCCGAGGCTGCCGAGCGCGGTATTACGCAGACGCCCGAGGATGCCAAGCGCGGCACCATCGCGTATTCGATCCTCCAGGCACACAATACGTCCGGAGATCCCGAGGCGCTCAAGATTCGCTTCGATGCCATGGCGAGCCACGACATCACCTTTGTCGGCATCATCCAGACGGCGCGCGCCTCGGGCATGGAGCAGTTCCCGCTGCCTTACGTGCTCACCAACTGCCACAACTCGCTGTGCGCCGTGGGCGGCACCATCAACGAGGACGACCATGTCTTTGGCCTTTCCGCGGCCAAAAAATACGGCGGCATTTTCGTCCCGCCGCACATCGCCGTCATCCACTCCTTTATGCGTGAGAATTTCGCCGGCTGTGGCAAGATGATCCTGGGCTCCGACTCGCACACCCGCTACGGCGCTCTGGGCACCATGGCCGTGGGCGAGGGCGGTGGCGAGCTGGCAAAGCAGCTGCTGCGCGACACCTACGATATCGCCTATCCCGGCGTCGTTGCCATCTACCTCACGGGCGCTCCGCGCCCCGGCGTTGGCCCGCACGACGTGGCGCTCGCCATCATCCGTGCCGTCTTTGCCAAGGGTTACGTTAAGAACAAGGTTATGGAGTTCGTGGGCCCCGGTATCGCGAGCATGACGACCGACTACCGCAACGGCGTCGACGTCATGACCACCGAGACCACCTGCCTGTCGAGCATCTGGGCCACCGACGAGGACACGCACGCGTTTTTGACCATGCACGGTCGCGGCGAGGACTACCGCGAGCTCAAGCCCGCCGATGTTGCCTACTACGACGGCTGCGTCGAAGTCGATCTGTCGAGTATCAAGCCCATGATCGCGTTGCCGTTCCATCCTTCTAACGGCTTTGAGATCGACGAGCTCAACGAGAACCTCGAGGACATCCTGCATGAGGTGGAGCTCGAGGCCGCCAAGATCGGCGAGGGCAAGACGCACTTTAGCCTGCTCGACAAGATCGTCGACGGCAAGCTGCACGTGCAGCAGGGCGTTATCGCCGGCTGCTCGGGCGGCAACTACGACTCCGTGGTCCAGGCTGCTCGCGTGCTCAAGGGCGCTAACACCGGCTGCGGCGAGTTCTCGCTGTCGGTCTATCCCACGAGCCAGCCCGTGGCACTCGAGCTTACACGCCGCGGCTACATCTACGACCTTATGGAGGCCGGCGCGATTGTGCGCACGGCATTCTGCGGCCCGTGCTTCGGCGCCGGCGACACGCCTGCCAACAACGGCCTTTCGATCCGCCACACCACGCGCAACTTCCCCAATCGCGAGGGTTCCAAGCCGGGCAACGGTCAGCTGAGCGCCGTGGCCCTGATGGACGCCCGCTCCATTGCGGCGACGGCTGCCAACGGCGGCGTCCTGACGCCGGCGACCGACCTGCCCGAGGATACTTGGGACGAGGCCTGCGAGTACACCTTTGACGACGCGCCGTACAAGAAGCGCGTGTACTGGGGCTTTGGCAAGGCTGAGCCGGCCGACGAGCTGGTCGAGGGCCCCAACATCAAGCCGTGGCCCGCGATGGAGCCTCTCGGCGACGACATCCTGCTCAAGGTGTGCTCCAAGATCATGGACCCGGTCACTACGACCGACGAGCTCATTCCCTCGGGCGAGACGAGCTCCTTCCGCTCCAACCCGCTGGGTCTGGCCGAGTTTACGCTCAGCCGTCGCGACCCTGCCTACGTGGGCCGCTCCAAGGAGGTCGACGCGGTGGAAAAGCGCCGCGTTGCCGGCGAGGCAGCGGGCGACCTGGCGGCACTCGATGCCGAGCTTGCCAGCGTGTTTGAGGCGCTGACCGGCGCGGGTGTCGCGGCCGATGCCAAGGCGACTGAGTACGGCTCCATGCTCTATGCCAAGAAGCCCGGTGACGGTTCTGCCCGCGAGCAGGCCGCGAGCTGCCAGCGCGTAATTGGCGGCCTGGCCAACATCGTCCACGAGTACGCCACCAAGCGCTATCGCTCCAACGTGATGAACTGGGGCATGGTGCCCTTCCAGATGGAGGCCGAGCCCAGCTTTGAGGTGGGCGACTACGTCTTTGTGCCGGGTATCCGCGCCGCGCTCGACGGCGACCTGAAGGACATCGCCGCTTACGTGGTTCGCGCCGATGGTGCGGTCGAGCAGATTGAGCTCTACATTGCCGATATGACGGCAGAGGAGCGTGCCATCGTCAAGGCTGGCTGCCTGATCAACTACAACAAGTTCAAGGCCGCTGCCGAGTAACGCACTTAATTGTCCGCCCGGGGCTTACCCGTTCCCGCCCGCTCACGCGCTTCGCGAGGGTCGCGTTCGGGAAAGGGTAAGCCCCGGGCTACATTTCTGCGTTCTCGTTGGGTCTTGAGGGACGCTAATAAATAGACTTGCTTGATGCCGCTTCTGTTAATGGGGCGGCTTCTTTTTGTCGAAAACCGCCACAAAGGGGACAGGCACCTTTGTGGTGGTTTTTGTTTGTCTCGTTCTGTAACAGGTAGACCCTTATTTGCCGAGCAGTTGTTACAGATTTAGATAAACGGGCACCGCTGAACAATTCATCTCGATCTGTAACATCTGGACCCAAAAACGGCCGCTAAATGTTACAGATTGAGATGGTGAACGCCGGGGCCGAAGATCACCACAAAGGGGACAGGCGCCTTTGTGGCGGTGGGGACGAGCTCGATGTTGTTGTGATCGTTGAGCGGCATGTTAATGGGCGGCTCTAGAGAATTTCATCTGGGCTGGCGGGCTTGGTTGTTTTGGGGATGCCGAGTTTGGATGACGCGAAATCGTCAACATCGTCCTTGATTCCATCTTTGGTGTAGACGGTGACCGTATAGGTGCTGTGCCCGAATTCGCTCTTGTCGCGTGTCGCCCAGGCCTGCCAGTAGGCAGCCCCGTTTCGCCCTTTGATTTTTCCGACACGGCGGAGTTCTGTTCGCTTTAATTGCTGGTTGCTATAGATGGTTCGACCGGCCTCCTCGGTGAGCCCGCACTGTCCAAGCATCTTGTCGAGGACTTGGTTCATGTGGTGCTCATCGGTGTTTGGTGCGTAGTCGTAGGCGAGGGTGATGGAGTCGAGGGGCTGGTCGTCGATCAAATAATTCATCGTCTGAGGTTCAAGGCAGAAATAGGGGGAGCATCCGTCGACCTTGCCGAGCAACGGTAACTTGGACTGCCAACTTCCGGTGGGAATTGCATATTCGTAGAACACGCCACGGCAGACAAAGGAGAGCGAGGTGGCACGCGAGCCGGCGTCGATCATCCCGCAAAGATCGAAGGGCGAGGCGATACCAAAAGAAAAGGGCGTGATGACGATAAGGAAGAGCATCACGATGGGTATGGCGAAAATGGTAATGACGTTGCGACCGGTGGAATGAGACGGCTTCATATGCGCTCCTCGAGACAAAGATCTGTTGAGGATAGGCAGAAATGGATATGTTCAGAGAACAATTCAAGTTTAATCTCATGGCGCGAGATGGTCGACCGTTAGCGTCGAAAACCACCACAAAGGTGCCTGTCCCCTTTGTGGGGTTGATTTCCGATCTCAGCCGAACACATTGAGCAAATAGGCCATTCCCGCACTTAGCTGAACGCCCCCGCGGCCCCTCCTGGGGTCCGGGGGCGCCGTTTTCCCAGTTGAAGGAACGGTGGAGATGTGTTTCGATAGGT
>JAXJMV010000079.1:0-31394 GCA_036312985.1 Collinsella sp. | reverse complement strand
CACTCTTCTTCTTTCCGGACATGCCGTCCTCCGATCTCCCGGGGCCGGCCGATCCGGCCCTCAGGGTATCGGGTTCCCACATTCATCCGTACATGTGCGGATGAATGTGGGAGGTGTTCGGATAAAGTCGATAATCAAGGGTCCCCTTTGTGGTGGTGAGGAGCGCGCGGCTTCTTTTGGTAATAGTGTTAGCTGGCGGTATCATTAGTGCAGGTGGCGAAGGTTTGCATTGTGGGGTGTTTTGCCGTGAGCCGTTCTGCCCGTATTGGATTGATTGTCTTGGCGCTTGCGATCGCTGTGGTTGGCGCGGGCGCTGTCGGTATGGCATTTCTACCTGCTGCGGTGACGGAGCCGGTGGTCAAGCCTGTGACTCAATCTGTCGAACTTCTGACCGGCGACGACAAGCCCGAGACCATTACCGTTGATTTTGATGAGCAGCCGGCTGTGCTGGGTATTAGCAATTATCCGCGTATTCAGCTTGGGGCCATGCGCTATACCACGGATGCAAGCCTGATCGATAGGGCGTCCGAGCTACTCAAGGGCAAAACATTTAAGCGTTGGTACGGATATGCGTCCTATCGGGCAAAAGCGAACGACATGGTTGGCGGATGCCACTCTTCCATCGAGCTGGACACTGCAAACGGCGCAAAGTTATGTGATGTCTCGTACGATCCGGGCTACGAGGGCAATGAGGGTCCGGGCATCTACATCATGGACGGCGATGTCGCCTATGTCATGGAGGGCGACCAGACCGAGCTCAACGATTTTATGGGTCAGTGTATCCAAGATGCCTATAAACAGACCTGCTTGCCTGACCCGCAGACTGCACGCGATAGTGGGTCTGCCCGTACATGGCTGTTCGAGGATGAGATGCCCTGGACCGTCGAATCGGGAAGTACGGGTTCGGCGAAGGAGTAGAGACCGCGACCACCACAAAGGTGCCTGTCCTCTTTGTGGTGGTTTTCGGTCTGTCTCGATCTGTAACATCTTGGCCGCTAAAAGTGGGCCTGGTGTTACAGATTTAGATTTTTGATCCGGGTGTTTTCTGTTCGTCTCGATCTGTAACAGTTAGACCCTAATTTGCCGAGTAGATGTTACAGATCGAGACAAACGGTTGCCGCTGGTCATTTTCTCTCGATCTGTAACATCTAGGATCAAAAATGGCTGCTAGATGTTACAGATCGAGACGGTAGCGCGCCTGGGCAGCGGCGGGCTGACATCTCAGTACCCTATCCATCAATCACTCAGAAAATCTTATATATAGAGACTTAGATTTGTGTATAAGATCGTACAAAGCTGGCAACAATACTTCTCGAACAACGTGAAGCCGCCCCGTAGGGCGGCCGCCCCAAGAGAGGTGATTTCATGAGAATCGATAAGCTAGCAATGACGTCGCGCGAGGCGCTGCAGACCGCCATGAGCACGGCTGCCGACGCGCAGGCCGGCGCGGTGGAGCCGATTCACCTGCTGTCTGCCCTGCTCGGTGCCGGCGAGCGCAATATCTCCGTGATCATCGAGCGCATCGGTGCCGACCCGGCTCAGCTCGCACGCTCCACGCAGGATGTCATCGACCACGCGCCCAAGGTTTCGGGCGAGGGACAGCAGATGGGCCTGTCCAACGAGCTTGTCCGCGTCATCGAGAAGGCCGAGAAAAAGGCCACCAAGATGGGAGACAGCTTTGTGGTGACCGAGCATCTGCTGATGGCGCTTGCCGAGGACAAGGGCGAGGCCGGTCGTGTGCTGCGCGACGTCGGCGTCACCAAGGAGCGCATCGAGCAGGTCTACGAGGAACTGCGCGGCGATGACCGCGTGACGTCTGCCGAGGACAAGACCCAGTTTGAGGCGCTGGAACAGTACGGCCGCAACATCTGCGACCTTGCCCGCGCCGGCAAGCTCGACCCTGTCATCGGCCGTACGGACGAGGTCCGTCGTACCATCCAGGTCCTGTCCCGTCGCACCAAGAACAACCCCGTGCTCATCGGTGAGCCGGGCGTCGGTAAAACGGCTATCGTCGAGGGCATCGCCCAGCGTATCGTGGCCGGCGACGTGCCGAGCACCCTGCGCGACCGCGACCTCATCGAGCTCGACATGAGCGCGCTGGTCGCCGGCGCCAAGTATCGCGGCGAGTTCGAGGACCGCTTGAAGGCCGTGCTCAAAGAAGTGCAAAAGTCCGAGGGCAAGGTCATCCTGTTCATCGATGAGCTCCACACCATCGTGGGCGCGGGTGCCACCGAGGGTTCTATGGACGCCGGCAATATCCTCAAGCCGGCGCTCGCCCGTGGCGACCTGCATGCGATTGGCGCGACCACGCTCGACGAGTACCGCAAGTACATCGAGAAGGACGCGGCGCTCGCGCGTCGTTTCCAGACCGTGATGGTCTCCGAGCCCACCGTCGAGGACACTATCTCGATCCTGCGTGGCCTCAAGGAGAAGTACGAGATCTTCCACGGCGTACACATCACCGATAGCGCGCTCGTGGCAGCTGCCGACCTCTCCGATCGCTACATCGCCGACCGCTTCCTGCCCGACAAGGCCATCGACTTGGTCGATGAGGCCGCAAGCCGCCTGCGCATGGAGCTCGACAGCATGCCGGTCGAGATCGACGCCACCACGCGTCAGCTCACCCAGCTGCAGATCGAGGAACAGGCGCTCATGAAGGAGACCGATGACGCCTCCAAGGAGCGTTTGGAGGCTCTGCGCCAGGAGATTGCCGAGGTCCAAGAAAAGCTCAACGTGCAAAAGGCCGGTTGGCTCAACCAGAAGAACGCCATCGACCACGTGCAGGAGCTCAAGGGACAGCTTGACGAGGCCAAGAGCGAAGAGGAGCGTGCGACGCGCAACGGCGACCTGGGGCGTGCGTCCGAGCTGCGCTACTCCGTGATTCCTGGTCTGCAGCAGCAGATTCAGGATTCCGAGGCTGCGCTCGAGGCGCAAAAGCAGCAGGACGGCGAGGGCCTCAACGAGCAAGTGACCTCCGATGAGATCGCCGAGGTCGTGAGCGCTTGGACCGGCGTGCCCGTCTCCAAGATGATGCAGGGCGAGCTCGACAAGCTCAAGGGCCTGGAGGGCGAGCTGCATAAGCGCGTCATCGGCCAGGACGAGGCCGTCTCCGCCGTGGCCGCGGCCGTGCGTCGCAGCCGTGCAGGCCTCTCCGATCCGGACAAGCCCATCGGCAGCTTCTTCTTCCTGGGCCCCACCGGCGTGGGCAAGACCGAGCTCGCGAAGGCGCTGGCCGAGTGCCTGTTCGATGACGAGCGCGCGCTCGTGCGTATCGACATGTCCGAGTACATGGAGAAGTTCAGCGTCCAGCGTCTGATCGGCGCGCCCCCGGGATATGTGGGCTACGACGAGGGCGGCCAGCTCACCGAGGCCGTGCGCCGTCGTCCCTACTCCGTGATCTTGCTCGACGAGATGGAGAAGGCCCATCCGGATGTCTTCAACGTGCTGCTGCAGGTGCTCGACGACGGCCGCCTGACCGATGGCCAGGGTCGCCAAGTGTCCTTCAAGAACACGATCATCATCATGACGAGCAACGTGGGCTCCAAGGCTATCGCCGATCTGTCCGGTAAGGACGAGGAGGAGATGCGCCATCAGGTCGACGCCGCCATGGCTCAGACCTTCCGCCCCGAGTTCCTCAACCGTATCGACGATATCGTGGTGTTCCATCCGCTTGGCATGGCGCAGATCGAGAAGATTGTCGACATCCAGCTTGCCGACGTTCGCGCACGCCTGGCCAAGGAGCGCATGACGCTTGCCATCACCCCGGCGGCCAAGCAGATGCTCGCCGTGGGCGGCCTGGACCCCGTGTTCGGTGCCCGTCCGCTCAAGCGCCTGGTCCAGCGCGAGGTCGTGGACGCCATCGCCGCCGCCATCATCGACGGCACGGTGCGCGAGGGCGATCAGGTGACGGTCGATGCCGACAAGGACGGCGGCTTTACCGTCGTGTGCGACAACACGCCGGCGGCCACCTACGAGGTCCCCGACGCCGAGTAGATTTTGGGCCATGCCTTAAATTCTGCCTTTTGAGCCGAACGCCAAGGGCGGCGGATCCAATTGGGTCCGCCGCCCTTTTTCGTGCGACAATCGATGGTGTTGAACGTGAGTACATGGCAAGGAGCTATGCAGATGAAAGACGAGAACAAGACGAATACGCCGGCGACCGATGCCGTACCCGCCGCACCCAAGCCTGCGCCTAAACCGGCATCCAAGCCGCGCGACCCCTACATCCGTGCCGAGAACGAGGACGACGACGGCTACGATCCCTACAGCGATCGCCGCCCCGAGCGCGAGCCGCTGTTCGAAGCCGATCCGTGGCGCTGAGTGCCATCCAAAAGGCCACCAATAAGTTGCGGTGAAATAGGGACTGTTTTGTGGTTTGACCAGCAAAAACAGTCCCTATTTCACCGCAACTGCGTTAGGGATTTTTCTGCAGGGGGAGGGTAGTCAAAAAAGCCCCGTCCCAAATTGACTGCCAAATTGGCTGCTCGGGGAGTCGCATTCGAGCTCGGTTGTCCTCTTAGCCACTCGATATCCTTCGGAGCAATAATAGTGAAAAACTTGCTTAAGTGTTAATCAAGCTACACACAATCTTGCTCTCTAATTAATCAAGAATCAGTATAATTTTGATTAGCTAGAGAGCAAGATTGGAGAATCATGGCATTCAACGACTTGATCGCCCAGAAAATAAAGGACTTTGAACAGCAGGGGGTTCCGCAGGTCTTTGAGCGAGACCTTGATCTAGGAAACCCACAGGAGCCAAAGCGCGACAACATCGTAAATGTGATTGTGGGGGCCCGCCGTTGTGGAAAGACGTATCGCCTGTATCAGGAGATGCGGCGGCTTCAAAGCCGGGGCGTCGAGCTTGACCGGATGCTTTACTTCAATTTTGAGGATGAGCGCTTGCGCCCGTATGAGCCATCGCTGCTGGCGGACGTGCTCGACACGTTCTATGCGCTGTATCCTGTTGCTCGAACCGAGGGCGCTTACATTTTCTTTGACGAGATCCAGGAAATTCCCGAATGGGGTGCGTTTCTGCGGCGTGTAGTCGATACGGAGAAAGCGACCGTCTATGTGACGGGATCTTCTTCTAAGATGCTGTCCTCAGAACTTAAGAGCGAGTTCAGGGGTCGTTCTCTTGTGCGAGAGCTTTTTCCGTTGAGTTTTTCGGAATACGTTCGATATAAGACGGGGAGCGTTCTCGAGCCAGATGCGACCTTTTCCCCGAGCGATGCAGCGCTGCTTCGACATCATCTGATCGGGTATCTTGAACGAGGGGGATTCATCGCGACACTTGAGCAGACGCCTGCAGACGCGATTCAGCTGCTACAGGAATATGCTTCGCGAACGGTCGCCATGGACGTCGTTGAACGTTACGACGTCAAGAACCCTCGCCTGGCATCGCTGTTCTTGACGCGGTGTATGGCATCTTCGGGACGAGAGCTGTCAGTGAACAAAGTGTACAACGAGTTCAAGAGCAGACAGATACCCGTCAGCCGTAATTCGCTCGGCGATTTACTTGAGTATTATGAGGACGCCTACCTGTTATTTTCTGTGCCGGAGTTCACGCGTTCACTGGCAAATAACATGCGGTCTGCGTCTAAGGTCTACGCTGTCGACCCTGCGATGTTTGGAGCATTCTCTCCCGCATCGGCATTGGACCAGGGCCAGAGGCTCGAGACCGCAGTGTTCAATGCGCTAAGAAGAAGGACTCCCGCGGTGAGGACCGGCTCGGTCTGCCGCCTGCTAATCAAAGAGAAGAGCAAAAGCCATGAGGTGGACTTTGTGGCTGGGGACGCGCTTCTCATGCGGGCTTATAGCCTGATTCAGGTGAGTGCGGATATGGCAAGTGAGAAAACGCGCGAGCGCGAAATTGCCGCGCTTGATGCCTCGATGGCCCAGTTCGATCTTGGCGAGTCGGCAATCGTTACCATGGATGAACAGACCGATATTCCATGCGAGCACGGTGTGGTACACGTTATGCCCGCATGGAAGTGGCTCCTTGCCTAATCATCTATGGACCTGTGGGGTCAGGACCTCCTGGCTCCTTCATCACAGTTGGGGAGCACCTTGCTGCGCCAGGCTAGTCCTGGGCTTTGATGCTCGGCAGCAGGATCTGCGCGAGGTAGTCGGTCTCGAGTTTGGTCGCGGCGTCTGCGTTGCCGTCTTTGCCGACCAGCACGTTCTTGATCTGGCTATAGGTATAGCGGTTGCCGGTCGTGAGCTCGACAAGCTCAATGGCCGTGTCCATGGGGTAGGTCGACACGGGATTCTGCGTCCGTCCGTTGATGGTCTGGGGCACCACGTACGGATAGACGGGGCCGCTGGCATAGACGGTATAACCGTTGCCTAGATTGGCCGCACCCAAAACTGTATCGCCCTCATCGGGCGTAAAGCTCTCGCCCTCGCGCACCGCGACGAGCGTCACAATCGGCGTATCGCTGTCGCCGGCAAGATAGATGCATAGCGTGCTGCCATTTTGCCAAGTCTCGACCTTGCCGTACCACTCGACGGGGATATCGAGCTGGTAGAGGTCGGTTGCCTTGTGACGGGCGTCGGCATCACGGGCCGCCTGTGCCTTTTGCGCGCTCACGGCATTGACGGCGGCGTCGCGCCGCGCGGTTGCCGCCTGCTGGAGCACCTTGGCGGTGGCGGCGGAGCTCGCGCCTCCCTCCTCGGCATATTTGACGGCGGCATCGATCTGGTCGTCGGTTACCGTGTCGGCCGAAGGCACCTTGAGCTTAAAGGCGGCCTGGCTGCTTAGGTCCTGTCCGTCGCTCTTGATCGTGACCTGCGCCTTGGTGGTCGGCACGGTATAGACGGTGCCGTCGGACGCGATGGGGGAGGCGGCAATGGAGAGCGTGTAGTCACCGGGTAGCAGTTTGATGCCACGGCCGTGCTCGTCAACATAGAGTGTTTCGCTCACGGAGGATCCGTCAGAATCCTGGCCACTCACCTGTACGGGAATCTTGGAGCCGGCGGAACAGTCGAGCCCCGCGGCATGCACGCCAATCTGCACCGACATCATCGTGTGGGCATTGGCGGCGGCGGTGGCAGCCTGCTCTTGTTGATATCCGTTCCAGGCAGCATAGCCTGTGCCGCCGGCGACGAGTGCGACGGCCACGACACCGGCGACCAACAGATTGCGGCGCTTGGGCGACATCTTGCGATGGCGAACCTCGGCTTCGCGTGCCGAGGGAACGGACGGCAGGGGAATATCGCCCATGGCGACGGTCTCGTCCACGGCTGGTGCGGAACCCAGGCCAGGAAGCTCGCGGGTCAGCGAATCCTCGGGCGGCAAGCTGTCGAGCAAGATGGTTTCCTCGCCCGTGTCGGATTCGGGCTGGTCGCCGGCCTCACATTCGGATTCCTCGTGCCCCGCCTCGACTTCGGTGGGCACGGCGCCATCGTCTTTTGCATCCTGATCATCGGGCTGCGCCTCGATTTCCGGCTCATCCTGCACCTCAACGCCCGAATCGTCAAACGCAATCTCATCGAGTGAAATCCGGTCTAAGCTCTCCAAGGCCTCGGCGCAAGCTTCTGCATCTTGGGCCGCAGCCTCTTGGCCCATCGTCTCATCTTTCATACATCCCCCAAGCTCAATATCGGGACAACAATGTACCCAAAAACAGGGTCATATAGAGCTGTCAGGCAATTGGAAATCTGATTTTATCTGTGCGAGAGGTTTTGAATATGTGCGTGGCTGCGCGCCGCAGCAAAAAGCCCCCGGAAAGCGGACAAATCGCTTTCCGGGGGCATGCAATACGTTGCATTGCGCGGAGTCGGCCAGGCGACTTCACATTCAAGCGGCATGTGCGCCGGGCATGTTACTCGGCGTGTGCGTAATCCACCTTGGCGCGGCGGGCGGTAGCCTTCTCCCAGTCGCTGGTGCCCTCAAAGACATCCTGCTTGTAGGGATTGCGGCCGAGCTTCTTGGCACGGTAGGTGACGTAGATGATCGCGGCGATGTTGGCGACCAGCGCGGCGATGGAGACCGCGGTGGCAGCGGCGGGGTCGAGCGTGGAGTGGGTCACAAAGATAGACTCCTCCTGGAAGTACGGGAACACCTGGGCAAACATGCACCAAATGGCCAGCGTAAAGGCGCGGTTCTGGATCCAGCCGCCCTTGTTCCAGATAAAGGCGGCGACGGTGGGCGCCAGCAGCAGCGCAAATCCGCAGAACCAGGAGTGGGTGGGCAGGCAGTTGTAGGTGTAGCAGAAGTTCCAGATGTCGTAGGCGATGATGTAGACCCAGGTCATGTCGGGCCACAGCATGTCGGTCTTGTCCTCGGAGGCGTAGACGCTCCACCAACCGGTCATGCAGAAGATGTTGATGATTCCGGCGATGCCGTTGAACACGTTGTTCCAGCCGGCCAGCTGCGTAGCACCTTCGGAGGTGACCCAAGTGGACTCGCCCAGGACAAAGAAGTGATATGCGCTCTCGAAGTCGGACACGACGGCGATCATGATGTTGATGGCGACGATCACAAACGGCCACGCGCGGAACCAATGCGCCTTGCCGATCTTGCCCCACTGGTACTTAATGGCAATGAAGCCCCAGCAACCAGCCAGCGCCGCGTATACCTTGGCGTAGTGGAACCAGCTGTTCTGGTACACATGGGTGGGGTTGGTGAGCGCCCACTCGGCACCCTGCGAAACGCCGATGGCGATGGCGACGCAGTAGATGGTCATGGCCAGCGGAGCCACGCCAAAGATGATTGCCGCGCCCAGCTTGGTGCGGCGGCCGACCTCGTTGAGCACGATGAGGCCAATAAAGACCATGGCCCATCCGGCCCAGTGGATAAGGGTATCGCTACCCCAAACATCGAACAGCATGCTGCTCTCCTTTCACACGCCCGCGGCCCCTCTTCTGATCGCGGGCAGTTTGGCCAAATGTCGTCAGTTCTGGGGCTTGCGCTCCGGATACTTGGCGGTATAGCCCTCGATGTGGAGTGTCGAGGCGATGATTTCCTTGACCGTCTCGTCGGGCACATCGGGGTGCGTGCGGATATACATCAACAACCCCATGATGAGGGTGTAGAACGTCTCGTAGACATGGTCGATGCGTAGCTCATGATGGGCGACAAAATCCACCACGGTGGTGTCGCAGATATACTGCGCCACACGCTGGACCACGTTGTGCAAAAAGCCGCCGTAGAGCGCGCCACTGCTTGAGGTGAGCGTACTCGGCAGTTCGTGGCCGCTGGCGACCAGACGCTTAAAGAGCGGGGCGACGGTGTCGAGCGCGCCCTCGATATCGCCGACGGTGCGGCCGGCGTTCCACTGCTCGAGCTCGGAGATAAAGCCGTCGATCGCCTCGTCCATAACAGCGGTGACGGCGGTGTCCATATCGGCGAAGTAGTGGTAGAACAGTGAGCGCGTGCAGCCGGCTCGCTTGGTCACGGCCGAGACGGATAGATGCGACACGCCCAGCTCGGAGCTTACGGTGCGCACGGCATCGAGGATCTCGCGACGGCGTTCGTCTCCCGTCAGGCGCTTTGCCGCGCTATCGGACGCAAGAGTGGCGTCGGCCACAGGGATATCTGCGTACGTGTCGCCCATGTTTTGCCGCCTTTCATCCTCTTTTGCCTGACCGTTCGCCTAACAGTCTTGAATATTGTTGACGGTTCGTCAATACTATTTTTGACACAATGTCAACAATGGCGGGTGAACGGCATGGGGGCATGCCCGGCCTGCAAAAAAAGAGGGGCGCTGCGGCCTCGTCGGGCTGCGGCAAGAGAGGGGACAACCATGATTCTCAACGGACCGGGGATTAGTTACACCGAGCCCGATACCGGCGCGGAGTTTGTGCCGCCGCTGCCGGAGCATCCGCGCGAGGCAATCGTCAAGCTGTGCGAGCACTGCACCAACCGTCTGCTGCATCGCGACGAGCTGCTGGGCTACGAGTACTGGTCGTTTGCCGAGGCCGCAACCGACGAGCAGGCCGAAGTGCTCTGCAAGATGAAGATGCGCCGTCCCTATACGCTGTCCGAGATGGTCAAGCTCACCGGCATGCCCGAGGCCGATATCGAGAAGATGCTCGACGACATGAGCTACACGGGCCTGCTCGAGTACAACTGGGAAAACCCCGAGCGCGCCAAGCAGTGGGTGCTGCCCATGCTGGTGCCGGGTTCCGCCGAGTTCCTCAACATGCGCGTAAGCCAGCTCGACGAGCACCCGGTCTACGCCAAGTTCTTTGAGCAGGCGTCCAAGGGACCGCTGTCCAAGGCCACGCCGATGGTGCCACCTGGCGGTGCCGGCATCGGCATGCATGTAATTCCGGTCGAGAAGGCCATCGGTGCCGCGAGCACGTCGGTGCCGATCGAGCATATCGAGCATTGGCTCGACAAATACGAGGGTAAATATGCCGCCAGCACCTGCAGCTGCCGCGCGAGCCGTCGCGTGATGGGCGAGGGCTGCGCCGACGACCCGGCCGACTGGTGCATTGCCGTGGGCGACATGGCCGACTACGTGGTCGAGACCGACCGCGGCCATTACGTGACGCGCGACGAGGTCTACGACATTTTGCGCCAGGCCGAGGACAACGGCTTTGTGCACCAGATCACCAACATCGACGGCGAGAACAAGATCTTCGCCATCTGCAACTGCAACGTCAACGTGTGCTATGCCCTGCGCACCTCTCAGCTGTTCAACACGCCTAACCTGTCGCGCTCGGCCTATGTCGCCAAGGTCGAGAAGGACAAGTGCGTGGCCTGCGGTCGCTGCGTTGAGGTGTGCCCGGCCGGTGCCGCCAAGCTCGGCCAGAAGCTCTGCAGCAAAAAGGCCGGCGGACAGGTGCCCGAGTATCCGCGCCAGGAGCTGCCCGATGCCACCAAGTGGGACCACACCAAGTGGTCGCCCAACTACCGCAACGATAACCGTATCGAGACGCACGAGTCCGGCACCGCGCCCTGCAAGACGGCCTGCCCCGCGCACGTTGCCGTTCAGGGCTACTTAAAGCTTGCGGCGCAGGGCCGCTATGACGAGGCGCTGGCGCTCATCAAGCGCGAGAACCCGCTGCCCGCTATCTGCGGCCGCGTGTGCAACCGCCGCTGCGAGGATGCCTGCACCCGTGGTCGCGTGGATGCCGCCGTGGCTATCGACGAGGTCAAGAAGTTTATCGCCCAACGCGATCTGGACGCCGCGACCCGCTACGTCCCGCCCGTGGTGACCCCGACGCGTGCCGGCGGCTTCGACCAGAAGATCGCCATCATCGGTGCCGGCCCGGCAGGTCTGTCCTGTGCTTTTTACCTGGCCGAGAAGGGCTACAAGCCCGTCGTGTTCGAGAAGAACGAGCGCCCGGGCGGTATGCTCACCTACGGTATTCCCAGCTTTAAGCTGCAGAAGGACGTCATCGAGGCCGAGGTCGAGATCATTCGCCTGATGGGCGCCGAGTTCCGCTATGGTGTGGAGGTCGGTCGCGATGTGACGCTTGACGAGCTGCGCGAACAGGGCTTTAAGGCCTTCTACGTGGCCATTGGCTGCCAGGGCGGTCGCCTTGCCGGTATTCCGGGCGAGGATGCCGAGGACGTGACCGTGGCCGTCGACTTCCTTCGCGAGGTTAACAGCGGCAAGATCGATACCCTGTCCGGCCGCACCATTGTGGTGGGCGGCGGCAACGTGGCCATCGACGTTGCCCGCAACGCCTGCCGTCTGGGCTCTGAGCACGTTGAGATGTTCTGCCTGGAGAGCGAGGCCCAGATGCCCGCCAGCGAGGAGGAGCGTCGCGAGGCCATCGAGGACGGTGCGCACATCAGCTGCGGTTGGGGCCCCAAGGAGGTTCACCTGGACGAGGCCGGCCGTGTGTGCGGCATCACCTTTAAGCGCTGCACGCGCGTCTACGATGACGAGGGGCGTTTTGCGCCCGAGTACGATGAGAACGATCTGCGTCGTGTCGATGCCGACCGTGTCGTCATGTCGATTGGCCAGTCCATTGTGTGGGGCGACCTGCTGGCTGGCTCCAAGGTGGAGCTTGGCCGCGGTCAGGGTGCCCTTGCCGATCCTCAGACCTACCAGACCGCCGAGCCAGACATCTTTGTGGGCGGCGATGTCTACACCGGTCCGAGTTTTGCCATCGATGCCATCGCCGCCGGCCACGAGGCCGCCGTGTCCATCCATCGCTTTGTACAGCCGGGGTCCACGCTCACCATCGGCCGCAACCAGCGCCGCTACACCGCGCTCGACCGCGACGATGTCGTGATCGAGAGCTACGACAACGCGAGCCGTGAGGTTGCCCACGTGGACCGCGAGCGCGAGAAGGCCGCGCCGTTTAGCGAGTACGTCGAGACCTTTACCGAAGAGCAGGTGCGCGCCGAGACCGCCCGTTGCCTGGGTTGCGGTGCCTCGATCGTTGACCCCAACAAGTGCATCGGCTGCGGCCTGTGCACCACCAAGTGCGCGTTCGACGCCATCCATCTGGATCGCGACCGCCCCGAGTGCTCAACGATGGTCAAATACGAGCAAAAGCTCCCAAGCCTGGGCAAGTACGCGCTCAAGCGCGCCATCAAGATTAAGTTCGGTCGCAAGTAAGTAGCCATAACGGGAACGGCGGAAGAAAAAGTGCATGAATTGGGGATCGTCTATCACATCATTCGCGATGTCGAGAACGTGGCGCGCGCCAATGGCGTGCGTCGCGTTTCGAGCGTCACGCTGCTGCTGGGCGAGGTCTCGGGCGTCGTTCCCGACTTGCTACTCGACGCTTGGCGCTGGGCAGCAGATAAAAAGCCTATCGCGCAGGGCGCGGAGCTTATCGTGGAGCCCGTCGAGGCCGTGACACATTGCGAGGCGTGCGGCCGCGACTACGCGACGGTCGAGCACGGCAAGACCTGTCCCCATTGCGGTAGCGGCGAGACATACCTGCTGCAGGGCCAAGAGGTCATGATCAAACAGATCGAGACCCCCGACGAGGACCCGGCAGACGCTGCTCCTGACGGCCTCTCCGACGTCCCCGACGCCGTCGACGCCGCCAACCCCCTCCACATCGCCTAGGATTCCCTATAAGTTGCGGTGAAATAGTTCCTAAATTCAGCCTTCTGGCTCTTAAACAAGAACTATTCCACCGCAACTATTTTGAGTGGTTTCATAGACCATAAGTCACGAAATTAGTCAAGCCATGTCTGTTTAAAACAAAATAGCGGCAGTACAAGCGCATTCGCGCTTGCCTAAAATCGATATTAATGAACAGCCTGCTTGTATCTGTAAAATGCATGGCTTGATGAGCGACGCCTTGTCGTGTAATGAGTCAAAAAGCAGTAACGTAATCAACTTGTAACAAACATAGACGTTTAAACAAATAATCCAACCTTTTGCGAATTTAGCTATAATTCCACAATCCAAACAGGTATACTCCTTTCATGTCGTGTAGGAAATACGTAGACAAAAAGGAGGTTATGTGATGGTAAGTATTGTTCTTGCTAGCCACGGGGACTTGGCAGCTGGAATCAAGCAGACGGGCTCGATGGTCTTTGGCGATCAGCCGTCTGTTGCCGTGGTCTCGCTCGAGCCGAGCATGGGCCCCGACGACTTCCGTGCCAAGGTCGAGGAAGCAATCGCTTCCTTCGAGGACCAGGAGCAGGTGCTCTTCCTCGTTGATCTGTGGGGCGGCACGCCGTTCAACCAGATCAGCGGGCTCATCGAGGGTCACGATTCCTGGGCTATCGTCACCGGTGTCAACCTGCCTATGCTCATCGAGGCATATTCGCAGCGCTTTGACGCAAAGAACACTGCACATGCGATCGCAAAACATCTCGTGACTGAGGCTAAGGCTGGCGTGCGCGTCAAGCCCGAGTCTTTGGAGCCCGAGGAGAAGAAGCCGGCTGCGGCCGCCGCTGCTCCTGCAGGCGCCATCCCTCCGGGAACGGTCATCGGCGATGGGCACATCAAGATCGCCCACGTCCGTATCGACACCCGTCTGCTTCATGGCCAGGTGGCCACCACGTGGACCAAGCAGATCAACCCCAACCGCATCATCGTGGTTTCCGACGGCGTTGCTCACGACGAGCTCCGCAAGACCATGATCGAGCAGGCTGCCCCTCCGGGAGTCCATGCCAACGTCGTGCCCATCAAGAAGATGGCCGAGGTCGTCAAGGACACGCGCTTTGGTGACACCAAGGCCATGCTGCTCTTCGAGAACCCGCAGGATCTCCTCAAGGCCATCGAGGCCGGCGTCGACATCAAGGAAGTCAACATCGGTTCCATGGCTCACTCCAAGGGCAAGGTCGTCGTCACCAACGCCGTCGCTATGGGCGATGACGACGTTAAGACTCTCGAGGCCCTCAAGGCCAAGGGCGTCAAGTTCGAGGTCCGCAAGGTTCCTTCGGATTCCTCCGAGGATCTCGACGCCATGTTGAAGAAAGCTAAGGCCGAACTGGCCGCTCAAGCATAGTAAAGGAGGGTCCGATACATGTCTGCAATCACTATTCTGCTTGTTGCGATTGTCGCGTTGCTTGCCGGTATGGAAGGCATTCTGGATGAGTTCCAGTTCCATCAGCCGCTCGTGGCATGTACGCTTATCGGTCTCGTAACCGGTCACCTTCAGGAGGGCATCCTCCTGGGCGGTTCGCTCCAGATGATGGCCCTTGGTTGGGCTAACGTCGGCGCCGCTGTCGCGCCTGACGCCGCTCTGGCCTCGGTCGCTTCTTCGATCATCATGGTGCTCGCCCTCAACGGTGGCGCCACCGATTCTGCCAAGGCCGTTACCGCCGCTATCGCCGTCGCCGTCCCGCTGTCGGTCGCTGGTCTGTTCCTGACCATGATCTGCCGTACCCTGGCTACCGCTATCGCTCACGCCATGGACGGTTGCGCCGAGAAGGGCGACTTCGCCGGCATCGAGCGCTGGCAGTACGCTGCCATCCTCATGCAGGGCCTTCGTATCGCCATCCCGGCAGTGCTTCTGTGCATCATCCCGGCCGAGGCTGTTACCAACGCGCTTAACGCTATGCCCGACTGGCTGTCCGGCGGTATGGCTGTCGGCGGCGGCATGGTCGCTTCCGTCGGTTACGCCATGGTCATCAACATGATGGCCACCAAGGAGACCTGGCCGTTCTTCATCCTCGGCTTTGTCCTTGCCGCCATCCCTCAGCTCACGCTGATCGCTCTTGGCCTCATCGGCATCTCCCTTGCCCTCATCTACCTTGGCCTTAAGGATCTGGCCAAGCAGGGTGGCGGCATGAGCGGTGGCTCCGGCGACCCGCTCGGCGACATTCTGAACGATTACGAGTAGGAGGGGAGTGATACATATGGCAGAGAACAAGATTCAGCTCACCAAGGCTGACCGTAAGAAGGTTTGCTTCCGTCATCAGTTCCTTCAGGGCTCGTGGAACTACGAGCGTATGCAGAACGGCGGCTGGTGCTTCGCAATGATCCCTGCGATCAAGAAGCTCTACACCAGCAAGGATGACCAGATTGCCGCTCTTAAGCGCCACCTGGAGTTCTATAACACCCACCCCTATGTTTCCGCCCCCGTCATTGGCGTTACCCTCGCTCTCGAGGAGGAGCGCGCCAACGGTGCTCCGATTGACGACGTCGCCATTCAGGGCGTCAAGATCGGTATGATGGGCCCGCTCGCCGGCGTCGGCGACCCCGCCTTCTGGTTCACCCTTCGCCCGATTCTGGGCGCTCTGGGCGCTTCCATGGCCCTGTCCGGCAGCATTGCCGGTCCGCTGCTGTTCTTCTTCGCGTGGAACATCATCCGTTACGCTTTCCTGTGGTACACGCAGGAGTTTGGCTACAAGGTCGGCTCCTCCATCGCCAAGGACCTCTCCGGCGGTCTGATGGGCAAGGTCACCGAGGGTGCTTCCATCCTGGGTATGTTCATCATCGGCGCCCTGGTCGAGCGCTGGGTGTCCATCTCCTTCACCCCGGTCGTCTCCAAGGTCACGCAGTCTGCTGGTGCCTTTATCGACTGGGCTAACCTGCCCTCCGGTTCTGAGGGTGTCAAGGAAGCACTGACGATGTATAACTCCATCGGTGCTAGCGCCCTTGATCAGGTGAAGGTCACCACGCTTCAGGCCAACCTCGATCAGCTCATCCCCGGCCTTGCCGCCGTGTGCCTGACCCTGCTGGTCTGCAAGCTCCTCAAGAAGAAGGTCAGCCCGATCGTCATCATCCTGGCTCTCTTCGCCGTTGGCATCATCGGTCGCGTCTGCGGCTTCATGTAAGCACGTTTCGGCTTAAGACCGAGAATTGCTAGGCAAGGGCTTTTGAGCCATTGAAACGAACCGCACCCGGTGAGTACACTGGATGCGGTCCGATTGTTTTATTTGGAGGGCGAGGCGCGCATGGCGCAATCTCAGAACAGCACGGTCGATCTGGCAACGCCGGCAACCTGCCTGATGGGGCTTACCAGTCACGGTAACGTAATGGTGGGCAATAAGGCGTTCGAGTACTATAACGAGCGTAATCCCGAGGATTTTATTCAAATCCCGTGGGACGAGGTCGACTATATTGCCGCCGAGGTTTTGCGCGGCACCAAGAAGATTACGCGTTTTGCCATCTTCACCAAGGACAACGGTCACTTTACGTTTTCGACGCGCGACGACAAAGAGACGCTTCGCGCGGTCCGCAAGTACGTTGACGAGGATAAGCTCGTGCGTTCGCCCGACTTTATCGATGTGACGGCCAAGGGCGCCAAGAGCATCCCCTCCGTCATCAAAAACCTTTTCCACAAAGGCAACTAGTCGTTGGGTAGTCATCTGCGACGTTCCTAAACGACTAGTCATTAAAGAACGTCGCAGATGACAATCTCGAAGAGCGGCTATGCGCTGCATGGTAGTGGCGCAAATCTGCTACACTAATACAACATGCCTCCGTAGCTCAGGGGATAGAGCACCGCTCTCCTAAAGCGGGTGTCGACGGTTCGAATCCGCCCGGGGGCACCAGAGATTGATCGAGCCCGGTACACCGCCACGGTGCCGGGCTCTTCTGTTTCATGCCATGTCAAAAACGAAGCGCCCGCTTACTGGGGGAGCAAGCGGGCGCCTGTGAGCGAATATGTTTGCGGCGAGAGCCGTAATGAGCGGTGGGGTGGCGACTAGTTGGTCGTACCGGAATCGTCGCCCGTGCTCGTGCCCGAGCCAGAGCCCGAACCCGAGCCAGAGCCCGAACCCGAGCCAGAAAGTGCGACCGTCAGCGTAATCGTGCTGTCGGTGGGCTGCTTGCCCGTGGGGGAGATACCCGTAACGGTGGCATCCTCGTTACCGCTCACGGGATTGCCGTTCTGGTCACAGAAGCCAATGTTATAGAAACCGGCGTTGTTGAGCGCGGTAACGGCGGCGGAAATGCTCTTGCCGTACAGGTTGCCCGGAACACTGGCCTTGCCGGACTTCTTGGCAATGACGACGGTAATCGTGGCGCCGGGCTTCTGCTTGCCGCTGGGGTTCCAGCTGATCACGGTGCCCTCGGTAACCGAGTCGTTCTCCTGGTAGCTCACGTCGACGCCAAAGCCTGCCATATCGAGGGCGTTGCGCGCCTGGGCCTCGGTCATGTCGGTTAGGTCGGGGACGGACGTGGTATCCGGGCCGCCCGAGACCTTGTACGAGATGGTCGTGCCTTTCTCGACTTCCTTACCGGCTTCGGTGCCCTGCTCAAAGACCTGGCCCTCATCGGCCTCGTTGGCCTCCTCGGAGGCGTTGCCCTTCAGGCCAACGCTTGCCAGCGCGGCTTCTGCCTGGTCCTTGGTCAGGCCGACAAGCTGGGGAACCTCAACCTTTTCGGAGGGCTTGGGGCCCTTGGAGATTACCAGGTTCACCTTGGTGCCCTTGGCCTTCTTGGTGTTGCCGTTGGGCGTCTGCTCGGCGACCTTGCCCTCGTCGACATCGTCGTTGTAGCTTTGGTCGATGGTGCCGACCTCGAGGCCGGCTTTCTTGATCAGCTCGACGGCAGTCTGCTGGTCCTTTCCCAGCACATCGGGCACGGTGACCTGCTCGCCGCCAAAGAGTCCTGTGGCAAAGGCCACCACGATGCCGATGACGGCAACGGCTGCCACCACGGCGGCGATGATCTTGTTCTTGTTGGATTTGGGCTTTTCAACCTCGTAGGAGCCGGTTGAGCCCGAAACCGAGCTACGGGCGGTATTCTGGCCGCTCACGCCCGAGACGGGACGCACCATGGCGCGCGTCTGATCGGAAAGCTCGCGAGTCTTGGTGGCGCCCAGTTCACCGGGGGCACCGATGATGCGCGTGGGCTCCGAGATGTTGACGGCACGGCCCGACAGGTAGCTGTTGAGCACCTGACGCAGCTCGTCGGCGGTCTGGAAGCGGTTTGCCGGGTCCTTCTCCATGCACTTGAGGATGATGCGCTCGAGGTCGGCGTCGACACCGGAGTTGATCTTGCTCGGCGGAATAGGCAGCTCGTTGACCTGCTTGAGTGCGACCGAGATGGCGTCATCACCGTCAAAGGGCACGCGGCCGGTGGCGCACTCGTACATCACGACGCCCAGCGAGTAGATATCCGAGGTGGGGCCGAGGTCCTGACCGCGGGTCTGCTCGGGGCTGACGTAGTGGGCGGTTCCCAGCACGTTGTTGTCTTGCGTGAGGTGGCTGTTCTTGGCGCGCGCGATGCCAAAGTCCATCACCTTGATGTTGCCGTCGGGCAGCACCATGATGTTCTGCGGCTTAATGTCGCGGTGGATGATCTCGTGCTTGTGGGCGACCGAAAGCGCGGAGCTGATCTGCGAGCCGATCTGGGCGACCTTCTTGGGGTCGAGGGCGCCGTGGCTCTTGATCCCGCTTTTAAGGTCGGTACCGCGCAGGTACTCCATGACGATGTAATAGGTGTCGCCGTCCTTGCCCCAATCGTAGACGCCCACGATATAGGGGGAGGAGAGACCGGCTGCTGCCTGGGCCTCCTGCTTAAAGCGTGCGGCGAAGGTTGCGTCGCCAGCATACTGCGGCAGCATGATCTTGACGGCAACCGTGCGGTCGAGGACCTGGTCCTGTGCACGGTAGACGGTCGCCATGCCGCCTGTCCCCACCTTATCCTTGAGGAGGTATCTTCCCCCGAGGACCCTCTGTTCCATTCCTGCTCCTAACATAACTATTCGCTCAACGATGTGTGTAGTACCTACGATGTGGCCGCTGGGGCCGTGTGGCGTGTTGCCGCTAACTCTTCGGTCGCGGCGCGTCTCGGGTGTCCGATTCGATCATGGGCATCACGCTCCCTGTGCGGCAAGCGCCGCGGTCAGGACGATACCGGCAATCTTGGCGGCCTCGACGTCATGCTTGTCGAAATCCTCCAAGGCCACCGAGATGGCGACCGTGGGTGAATCGTAAGGTGCAAAGCCAACGAACATCGAGTTGACGTTGGTGCCGCCGGTCTCGGCCGAGCCGGTCTTGCCGGCGACCTTGACGCCGGGAATCTGGGCATCGGTGCCGGTGCCGGACTGGACGACGGCAAGCATGGCCTGCTTGACCTGGTCGGCAGTGGCGGAGCTGACGGCCTGACCAAGCGAGCGGGACTGCGTGGTCTTGACCACGGTTCCGTCCGGGGCGAGTACCTGGGCTACAAAGTACGGGTCCATGACCACGCCGCTGTTAGCGATGGCGGCGGCAATCACGGCGTTCTGCATGACGGTGGTCTGCGGGCCGGGCGTGTGGTCCATGCCGACAGGCTGGCCGGCGCCGGCCCAGGCGGTCTCCCACTCGGTCATGAGCGACGGGTCGGCCATGATGGAGGCCGCGGAGGTCAGGTCCTGGCCGAGCTTTTGGCCGTAGCCAAAGGCGTTGGCAAACTGTACGAGCGTGTTTGCGCCAACTTCGTTTGCCACCTGGCCAAAGACGACGTTGGAGGACACGGCAAAGGCCTGCTGCAGGCTGATGGTGCCGTAGCTCTCGTTGGCAGAGTTGGTGACCGGTGCGTTGCCGATGTCCATGGAGCCGGGCGCCTGGTAGGTGCTGGTAAGGCTGGCGGTGCCGGTCTCGAGTGCCGCGGAAAGCGTAACGACCTTAAACGTTGAGCCCGGCGTGTACAGCGCGTCCATGGCGCGATTGTACATGGAGCCGTCCTCGCCGCCGCCCGTCTGCAGCAGGGCATCGATGTTGGTGTTGTCGTAGGTGGGCGAGCTGGCACATGCGAGCACCGCGCCGGTACGCGGGTCGATGACCACTACAGCGCCCTTAAAGCCCTTGAGCGCCTGCTCAGCAGCCGTCTGGATGCGCGAGTCGATGGTGAGCTTGGCGGTGTTGCCCGGCTGGGTCTGGCCCGCGAGCGACGCGATGGCGTTGTTCCAGCTGGAGTAATCCTTAGAGCCGGTGAGCGTGTCGTTCATGACGCTCTCGATGGCGGTGGTGCCATACTGCTGGCTCACGTAGCCAACCACGTGCGCTGCCAGGTTACCGTTGGGGTAGGAGCGTACGTAGGTGCCGTCCTTCTGCTGCAGCGACTCGGCCAGCGTCACGCCGTCGGACGTGATGATGGAACCGCGCTGGATGTACTTGGAGCGGGCGATGGTGTGGTTGTTGGTCGGCATGTCCTGATAGTCCTTGGCCTTAATGACCTGGACATAGGTGAGGTTGCCGATAAGGATGGCGAACAGCGCCGTAAAGGCGAGCACCGCACGGGTTAGACGGTTGGCGAGCGCCACGCGGCCGAGTACACCGGATTCAGGCGTGTCAAGCAGGCGACGGCGCATGCGCGAGCCGACGGAATGGCTGCCGCTGCCGTAGGAAGACGAGGTGGCAAAGAGCGTGCCCGTCGGGGCGGCGGCAGATGCGACCTGATCATCGGTGATGGCAGCCATGGTGCCGGTGCCGGTAAGCTCGGCCTCGCGTCCGGTCGCCTCGTCACCGGCGCGCAGCAGGAGCGCGACGATGATAAAGCTCGCCAGCAGAGAGGAGCCGCCCTGGCTCATAAAGGGCAGGGTGACGCCGGTCAGCGGGATCAGGCGGGTTACGCCGCCAACGATCAAGAAGGCCTGGAAGCTGATGGCGGCCGTAAGGCCCGTGGCACTAAAGGCGGCGAGGTCGGACTTTGCGCGGGCAGCTGTGGTCAGGCCGCGAACGGCAAAGAGCATAAACAGGATGAGCACGGCGCCGCCGCCCAAAAGGCCCATCTCCTCGCCGATAGCCGAGAAGATAAAGTCGGACTCGACGACAGGGATGTTGTTGGCCATGCCGTTGCCGATGCCAACACCGACCAGACCGCCATCGGCAAGCGAGAAGAGCGACTGGACGATCTGGTAGCCCTGGCCCTGGGCGTCCTTAAACGGATCGAGCCAAACCTGGAAACGCACCTGAACGTGAGACAGGAACTTGTAGGCGCCCACGGCTCCAACAGCTAAGAGCGCAAGGCCGATAACGACATACGAAAAGCGCCCCGTGGCAACGTAGAGCATCAGCAAGAAGATGGTGTAGAACAGCACGGCCGAACCCAGGTCGCGTTCGAAGACGACGACGAGCAGGCACACACCCCACACGGCAAACAGCGGCAGCAGCAGTCGCAGGCGAGGGATCTTAAAGCCCAGAATCTTGCGGTTGGAGATGGAGAGCAGCTCGCGGTTCTCGGCCAGGTAGCCGGCCAGGAACAGGACGATAAAGACCTTGGCGAACTCGCCGGGCTGGATGGTAAAGCCCGCGATGCGAATCCACAGCTTGGAGCCCGAGATCGTGGTGCCGATAAAGATAGGCAGCATCAGCAGAATGATGCCGATGATGCCAAAGGTGTACTTGTAGCGCATGACCACGTCGAGGTTTTTGACTAATGCAAGCGTTCCCACCATGAGCGCCACCGAGACAAACAGGATGATGAGCTGTGAGATGGCGAGAGCGGGGGCGAGACGCGTCACGAACGTGATGCCGATGCCCGAAAGTATAAATACGATGGGCAGGATGGCGGGGTCGGCACCGGGCGCCAAGATGCGCACGGCAATGTGGGCCGCGGCAAAGGCGGCAAAGAGGCCGATCGGTACGGCGAGCGTCTCAAAGGAGATGGCAGCGCCCGCGGTGAGGACGTACATCGCATACAGCAGGATGACGGGGAACGCCGAGGCGATGAGCAAGAGCAGCTCGGTGTTGCGGCGACTCATAAGCGGCACTCCCTTTCTAATTCTTATCGGAGGCTTCGGCCTCGGCGGACTGTTCGGCGGTTTTCTCGGAATCTGATTCGGAGGTCGATCCCTGATTGGTGTTGTCGCGAATCGTTTGCGCGTCGATCACCTGGCGGGTCTGCTCCTCGTCGATCTGGTGGCGGTACTTGGATATCGTGTCCTGCGCATCGTCGACACTTGTTTGCGGAATGCCCGCCTTGAGGCGGTTTTGCGTGTCTTCGGGCAGGTCGGACAGCTTAATGCTGGTTTCGCTTTCGAGCCAGTGGAGCTTGAGTCCGAGCGGCTTGCCGGGCAGGCCGCGCCAGACGGCGACATTGCCCTGGTAGGTACCCAGGTAGTACGAGCCGGTGACACCCGTGTAGGCCCAGATGCCAGCTGCCAGCACAAAGACGAGGGCCAGGATGGCGGCGATAGTAATGTTGCGGCGACGCACGCGCTGCGCCTCGCGCATAACGCCATCGTCAACCAGGTCAACGACTACTACGGTCACGTTGTCGTGGCCGCCGGCGGCAAGCGCCGCGTCCACTAGGTTGTCGACGCAGATTTGCGCGGTTGAGGACTGCGTGGCGATGTTCTCGATATCGCTATCGGGAATCATGCTCGAAAGGCCGTCGGAGCACAGGATCAGACGGTCGCCTTCCTCGATATGCAGAGTAAAGTGGTCGGCATACATAGCGGGGTCCGAGCCCAGCGCGCGGGTGATGACCGAACGGTTGGGGTGGACGCGAGCCTCGTCTGCCGTGATCTCGCCGGCGTCCACGAGCTCCTCCACGTAGGAGTGGTCGCGGGTCACGCGGATGAGCGTGCCCTCGTGGAGCAGGTAGGCGCGAGAGTCACCCACGTGGGCGATGGCAAGCGTGTCGTTTTCGATATAGGCGCAAGTGGCTGTGCAGCCCATGCCGGGCTTGCCCAGGCCATTCAAGGCAGCCTCGATTACGGCGGCGTTGGCGGCCTCGACGGCTGCCGCCAGGCGTGCGGCGTCGGCAGACTGAGGAGCTGTCTTGGCAATGGTCTCGACAGCGATAGAGGAGGCTACCTCGCCGGCGGCGTGACCGCCCATGCCGTCGCATACGCAAAAGAGCGGCGACTGCACCAGGTAGGAATCCTCATTGTGCGGGCGCACACAGCCAACGTCGGAGCGGGCGCCCCACATGAGTTGCGTGGTGGTGCCGGCATCATAGGTCGAGTCGGTCTCGATGCGCTCCTCGGTCAGGGGCTCAAAGCTCATGGTCGAGCCGGGGTCTTTGAGCTTGGCCTCAACGGCGGCAACGTCGATCTCTGCTGTGTCACCGGGAGAGACGGTGTTTGTCTCGGCGTTTGATTCGGAATCTCCGGTGTCCGGGGAGTCGGGCTCCTCGGAAACGCGGGCGGTCGACTCGTCATCTTGCGGGCTGACGTCTATAGGCTCGGGCGTCGCAAAGTGCGACGGCGCGGGCGTGTTTTGCGACTGGGCGGCGGGCTCGGCCACGGCATCGGACTCGCTTGCGGGCGCAGGCTGCGGGGTCTTGGGTGCAGGGCCGTCCTCGGGGGATGGCCCCGCCTCGGGCGCCGGCGTAGACGCGGGCGTAACCTCGGATGCCGGGGCTATGGGAAACGCCGGCGCGGCGGGCTCGGGTGCTGCAAACACCGCAGCGCTCTCGTTGATTGCCGCGGCGACGGGCTCTGCAAAGTGAGCCGGCGCCGGGGTTGCTTCGGGCGCTGTGGGCTGTTCCGCGGCATGTGCACCGATGGGCGCCGCTACGGCATCCTCTTCGTCCTCGTTATCGGCGAGATCCGAAATATCATGCGTTACATGCGAAAGAGGCAGGGAGAACACGGTGTCCTCGGGTTCCACGGGTGCGGAGCCCGCCGGAGCGGCGTGGGCCGGCACGGCTGCGGCGGCAGCCGGTGCCTCGGTCATAGTTGCGGACTTGTTCTCCTCGTCGATCATCGACGGTTCACCTTCATGACCACATCGCCAATCTGGACTTCGTCGCCCTCACGCAGCGTCGCGGGCTCCACGAGCTGGCGGCCGTTGACGAGCGTGCCGTTAAGCGAGTTGAGGTCCTCGATGATGAGCGCCGGGCCCTGCAGCGAAAAGCGCGCATGCGAGGCCGAGACAAACGGCTCGTTGATGCAGATGTCCGAAGACGGCGAGCGGCCGACGATGACGGGGCCGAGCATGTCTACGTGGATGCCGCGGATACCGCGCGGACCCTTGTCCACATCAATCGTCCAGATAGCCGAGTCGCGGCGCTGCCCGCGCACAAGTCCCACGCCGGTCTTCATGACGGCGAACAGGAAGATATAGAGCAGGGCGACCAGGACGATGCGGCCTGCAAAAAGGACGATATCGATGTTCATAAGCGACTATCCCCTAAATTCAAAGGTACTCAGGCCAAACGTCAGCAGATCGCCGTTGCGCAGCGGGCAGCGCGTAATGCGGCGGTTGTTGACGAGCGTGCCGTTGGTGGAATTGAGGTCCTCGATCGACCAATCCGAGCCCGTAAAGGTGAGCTGGGCGTGGCGGCGCGACACGTTGGGGTCGCGCAGGGCAATGTCGGAAACTGAGCGCTCGCGACCGATGGTCACCTGTGCGGAGGTGATGCTATGGCTCTCGCCGCTCACGACGTCGACGAGCTGGGCGAGCGGGCGCTGCGGGGCGCGAGTGCTCGCCATGTTGGAGGCGATGCCGGCTGCGGCGCCTAGGCCCACGGCGGCACCGGTCGCGGCGGCTCCGCCCATGCCGGCAAGCGCGTCGCGCGAGACGGTCTGCGGCACCGGGATGGGTGCGGCGGCGGGGTCGGGGACGCTAGGCGCGAAGGGATCTGCCACGGCAAGCGGGTCGGGAGCGGCGGCGCGAGGCGTCGGCTGCTGCTGGGGCATGGCGGCGGGGCGCTGCTGCTGCGGGGCAGCAAACTGCTGCTGGCCGGCGCGCGGGGCGCTGGCGGCACGGCTTGCGGCCGAGTTGTTCTGTCCCAGGCCGTTTTGGTAGGCGCGCTCTTCCTCGTACAGGCGGCCGAGCGTGGGCGCATCGACGTTCTCGGCAAAGACCGAGAACTTGCCGGCGCGCAGCTGCGGATCGATCATAAAGCGCACGAGGGGCTCGCCGACAAAGACATAGCGGCGCTTTTCGGCCTGCGCCTTCACAAACTCGCGGACCTCGCGCGAAAGCTCGGGGTAGAACGGGGCGAGCATGGGATCGTCGTCGGCGGCGATAAGGATGGTATAGAGTGCCGGCGCCGTGTTGACGCCGTTGATCACCAGAGTCTGATCCTCCATGTCGCGAGCGGCCTGCTTGGCAAGCTTCTTAAAGGAGAACGGGGCACGGGTGGCACCGAAGATGCCGGCCACGTGGTCCTCGAAGATGTTCAGGAAGTTCACGAAAGATCACTCTCCGTATAGGTTCTTTGGTATCCGAGCAAATATAGGCATATCCCAACGATTATAGAGGATAGGATTCCCGCAACCGCCGCCTTGGCGATGACCGCGACTGCAAGGCTGGCAATTTCCATATGGTGTGCAAGACAGGACGCCGCTGCGCAGCCGATGCCGGTGACAGCGATGGCGGCGATTGCGGCAAGGTTTGAGCCCTGATCGGCACGCTTGGCATGGGCATTGAGCAGCGCGGATGACGCTGCGGCAGTTGCCGCGACCAGCCCAAAGGCAGCCCAAAGGAGCGGGTCTCCCAGCGCTGCGGCAACGTTACCGAGCCCCAGCACGCCTCCGGCTGAAAGCGCGACCGTGGCCAGACGGGCAAAAAGCGCGCCCATGCCCGTTGCCGCGGCGGCGCTTGCCGGGCCGAGCCAAAATGACGCGACGCCGCCGGCGACCCCAGCTGCCAGGAAGGTATTGCCGGTCAGACAGCCAAGCGCGAGTGCACAGGTGAGCGCGGCGCTCGCGGCAGCCTCGGTGCGACCCCAGGCGATCCACCAACCGGACATGGCAGCGGCAAAGATCACCGCGACCGGCAGCATCGACAGGATGCCCTGCGCCTGCATGGTGGCGTTTGCCATGAGCACCAAAAAGCCCACAGCCGAGATGGCCGAGCCGATCTGGGGGGCCAGGCCAGCCGCCGCTCCGATCGCGATAGCCGCAATGACCAGGCCGGGAAGCGTCGCGACTCCGGCCGTTTGCATCAGCAAAAAGCTAAAGGTGCCGCACGCCAGCGCCGAGATAGCGCGCATGGTGTAGTCGCGCGCATGGCTCCAGCGCGTGCCCGCCCAGCCAAGTGCGGGGTCGACCTCGATGGCTTCGTCCTCGTAGTGCGACGGCTCGATATCGTCGAGCTCCTGCTCGTCATCCGAAAGCTCGCCAACCATTTGTTCCAGGCTGCGACGGCCCTCGCGTACGCTGCCCAGACCGGCAAGGAGCTGGTCGCAAAATGCCTCGATGCTGCTGGGGCGGTCCTGCGGCATGGGGGAGAGCGCGCTCATGAGCGCGGCCTCGGCTCCCGGGGGAAAGTGCGGTATCAGCTCGCTGGGATAGGTGGCGCCGCCGATGATGCGGTCGAGCGAGTCGGCGGGCGTGGCCGCCATAAAGGGAGCGCTGCCGCACAGGCCCTCATAGATTACACAGGCGAGGGCAAAGACATCGGCGCGCTCATCGACCGTGCCGGTCTCGATATCGAGCTGCTCGGGCGGCATGTAGCCGATGGTGCCGCCGCGCGAGCCGCCAAAGCCACCGGCGGACGACAGTCGCGCCATGCCAAAGTCGGTGAGCTTTACATTGCCCGAGTGGTCGATGAGCACGTTGGCGGGCTTAATGTCCAGGTGGAGTACGCCATTACTATGGGCGAAGGTGAGCGCCTGGCCTAGGGCATCGGCAATGGCCGCGGCCTCGTCAAAGGTAAGTGAGTGACCGTCCACGCGGTGCAAAAACTCGGCCAGCGACATGCCATCGACATATTCCATAACCAGGTAGGCATAGGCTGTGTCGTGCGTAAAGTCGATGACCTGCACGATGTTGGGATGTTGAAGCATGGCGGCAGTGTGCGCCTCGCGCAGGACATCCATGATGTCGCTGGCGGGCATGCCGGCACCGTTGATGAGGGGGATGCGCTTAATGGCGACGCGGCGGCGCAGGTGCGTGTCGCGGCAGATCTCGATGGAGCCAAAACCGCCGGTCGCAAGTGTCTCGAGCGGCTGGTACCGCTTGAGCAGCTCGCGAGAGCTGGTGCCCTCCAAAGGAACGTCCGGCGAGAACCGGGCGGTATGTTGCGAGAAAAGCGGCATGGCCAACCCTCGTGCGTTTAAAGTTCGTTTGTGAGCGGCGGGCGCGGAGCCGAGCCGTTCGCGGTGGCATAGATGCTGCTAGTGTAGCACGCGCAGGTGGGCGACATTCAATTTAAGCTCCGTCTGGGGTCTGGACCCTGCGTCCGCCCTAGCGCTTCTTCTTGTTCTTCTTCTGCTTGCGCTGCTTGCCCTTGGTCTCCTGGGGCTTGTCGCCCTGCTTGGCCTCGGCGGCGGCCTTCTCGGCCTTCATTTTCTTCTTCTTGGTCTCGATGCGGAGTTTTTTGTTGATGCGGGCCTTGAGGAAGGGACCGAACTGCTCGGCATCGCCACGGACGAAGGTGTCCTTGGGGATCGTCACGCCCTGGTCGGCGAACATGGCCACAAAGATGCGCTCGCCGTCGAGTACGTGGTCGAGCTTGTCAAACGGGAAGAACTGCGACTTGCCGCTCTTGCCCCAAACCATCAGGCCGTCCTCGTTGGCGGCGACGCGGCGATAGCGGCCACCCATGGACTCGTCGGCCTCGACGGCGTCGATAAAGTCGCGGGCGAGCGTGTGGTGCAGGTTTTTGCTCCACCAGGCCAAAAAGGCGCCGAACACGATCAACACGACGCCGAACTTGATCCAGCTGCCGCCGGCCACCAGCATGCCGATGCCGATGAGCGCGGCAACTGCCGCGGCGACATACAGCGAGCCGCGACGCCTGGGCGAGGCGACCAGGCGGGCGAAGTCGGTGACCAGGTCGTTTTCGTACTGGTACTCGTTGAGGTACAGGATACCGTCGTCGGCCGCGGCCTGCTTCTCGAGCGCGACCTCGACCTGGTCGGCTGCTTCGGAGGGAACGAGGTTGCTCTCTGCGTCTGCCATGCTCTTTGGACTCCTATCGCGGCGGGCTCGCCGTACGGGTTATTATGAATGCAGTATGCCGTGCGACCGCATGGCCGTCGCGGCAACAAGGCTCAGTATACCCGGGGGAGCACCCATGGAATCGTTGTACCGAAAGTATCGCCCGCTCACCTTCGACTCCGTGGTGGGCCAGCAGCATATCGTCTCGACGCTCGAGCACGCCATTACCGAGGGGCGCCTGTCCCACGCGTACCTGTTCTGCGGACCGCGCGGCACGGGCAAGACCACCATGGCGCGCATTTTGGCCAAGGCGCTGCTGTGCCGCAATGCCGAGGCGGCGCGCGCCGAGGGTGCGAGCGGCTGCATGCCCGATGGCACCTGCGAGGAGTGCGAGCTCATCGCCGAAGGCAACCACCCCGATGTCTACGAGCTCGATGCCGCAAGCCGTACCGGCGTAGACAACGTGCGCGAGGAGATCATCAACTCCGTTAACTTTGCCCCGGTGCGTGGCAAGTACAAGATCTATATCATCGACGAGGTCCACATGCTCACGACGGCGGCGTTTAACGCGCTGCTCAAGACGCTCGAGGAGCCGCCGGCGCACGTGATCTTTGTGCTGTGCACCACCGACCCGCAAAAGATTCTGGAGACCATCCTTTCGCGCTGTCAGCGCTTCGATTTCCACCGCATCGGTAACGAGGATATCGAGCGCCGCCTGGCATACGTGTGCGAGCAGGAGGGCTTCGACTACGACGACGAGGCGCTTGCCATCGTGGCGCGCCATGCCAAGGGCGGCATGCGCGATGCGCTCTCCACGCTGGAGCAGCTGAGCGTCTTCGGCAACGGCACCGTGCATGCGGACGATGCCCGCTCACTTTTGGGCGAAGTTTCGGACCAGATTCTGGGAGAGTTTACGCGCGCCATTGCCGATCGTGATGTCGCCGAGCTCTATGGGCTTATTCGCGCGCAGGTCGAGGAAGGTAACGATCTGCTGGAACTGACGCGCGACCTGGTGGCGCACGTGCGCGACGTGTATGTTGCCTGCGTTGCCGGTGCCCGTGCTGAGTTGTTTGAGGGCGGTGTCGAGCAGGCCGAGGCGCTTGCAGCCGAGGCCGCTGCCTTTGGCGAGCATCCTGCCGATCGTCTGGCTCGCGTGCTGACGGTGCTCGACGATGCCGCCTTGGAGATGAGGGGTGCGAGCGACGTGCGCCTGGTGCTCGAGATCGCCTGCACGCGCCTGACGCGTCCCGAGGCCGATTTAACGATTGAGGCATTGGCCGAGCGCGTGGCTCGCTTGGAGGCCATGGTTGCCAACGCCGCCGTTCCGGCGAGCGTGGTTGCTGCTCGAGCGAGTGCGCCTGCTGCATCCGCACCCGCTGTCCAGCAGCCGACGCTGATCTCGGGTGCCCGAGCTGCTACTCCTGCGGCGACCGCCGCCCCCGCTGCTACGTCTGCGCATCAGGGTGGCATGCCTTGGGACCGCGGCGCTGCTGTTCCGGCTGCCCAGCCTGCGCCCAAGTCCGCGGCTCCGGCTCCCGCGCCCAAACCTGTAACGCCTGCACCTCAACCCGTTGCGGCTCCGGCTCCCGCGCCCACTGCATCGACCGTGCCGGTGTCAAAGCCCAACAACGCCGCCCAGGTTGCTGCCGCCGGCGCCGCCGAGACCCCCGCGGTTGAGGATGCCGGCGAGCTCCAGCGCAAATGGGCCGAGGTCGTCGAGCGCGTCAAAGCTCAGCAAGCCTCCTACGCGGCTCTTCTGCTTAACGCCCGCGCCATGGCCGACGACGGCTCCAAGCTCACGGTCTCGTTCCCCGCGGGTTCGACCTTTGCCATCAAGATGCTCGGTCGCGCCGACACGCAATCGGTGGTCCTGCCGACGGTCTGCGCGGTCTTCGGTCGTCGCACCGTCGACTACGTCCTGGATGGAGGTGGCACGCCGGCTCCTCAACATGAGGAGCATTCTCCATCTGCACGGGCTGCGGTATCTGCGGACCCGCAACCCGTGTCCTCGGCGGTCCCTGCATCCTCGAGCGCCAGCGCGACGCAGCCAAAAGCGGCACCGGTAGCGGCACCGACCCCATCGGCGCCTGAACCCGCTGCGCCCAAACCGGTTGCTCCGGTCCCCGCGTCCAAGCCCGCCGTCGCGCCTGCGCCCAAGTCATCCGACCTGGCTAAGGCCCCCTGGCTGCGCTCCGACAACCCTGCCGGCGCTCCTGCCACGGGCGAGCTCCCGACCGAGCCTGCGCCCCGTGCGCCCGAGCGCGCGTCCGCTCCCAAGGCTCAGCCGTCTGCGCAGTCTGCACCGTGGGAATCCGAGCAGGTTCCCTACGACGATGCCATGGTCGGCGGTTTTGCTGCCGATGCCGGCGGGGGCGATCTGCCCCCGTTCGACGTGCCGGGTGCGGCGTCCGCGCCCAAGCCCGCTGCAACTGCCCCCAAAGAGGAGGACGCCCCCGCTGCCCCTTGGGAGTCCAATCCCGGCGCCGGCAGTCCCTTCGGCCACCAGGGCGCAGCCCCGAGCATCCCGCAGACCGAGGACGAGGCCAAAGCCCTCATCCGCAGCGTCTTCGGCCAGGCCACCATCTTCAAGCCGGTGGAGTAACCGTGCGGGCGGGCATACTGCTCACGAAGAGGTCTCTTTGTCCGGGCGCATCTGTATTTCGGACATGTGTAGTGCGGTACCGCGTATATCGCATTCGAGCAGACAGGTGCGTGACGGTCGGCCTAGGGTGCTGAGGTCGATACGATACGTCGCGTGGCTGTCCGTGTACTCGACTTGCTCGGCGTTGACGGTTGCTCCGATTGTAAATAAAGAGCCCATTTCGGCATCGACAATCTTGGAGTCCTTTATCTTGACCTTGAACTCTTGGTAGAGGGACGGGCTGTTGTAGTAAATGGTTCGGGTTCCGTCGGTGCACTCATCGGTCGTCTCCCATTTGACGACGGGCTGGTCCGAGCTGGCTATCAGCAGTTCTGCTCCAAAGGCTATAGCATGGGTGATGACAACCAGCAATGCCCAGCCGACAAAGAGATAGAGAACAAAATATGCAACGGGGTGTTTTGAGCGGATGTTTTGGAGCACGTCGGGGGCATTCATAGGGTACCTCCAAATTGCTATCTATGGCAATCAAATTATACCCCGCCGTAATGAGCGCCACCTCGCCTTGATTATCGACTTTATCCGAACACCTCCCACATTCATCCGCACATGTACGGATGAATGTGGGAACCCGATACCCTGAGGGCCGGATCGGCCGGCCCCGGGAGATCGGAGGACGGCATGTCCGGAAAGAAGAAGAGTG
>JAXJMV010000078.1:0-29922 GCA_036312985.1 Collinsella sp. | reverse complement strand
GAGACCCCCGCGAACTTCGCGGCGGCGGTCGGCCCCATGCCGTCCTCCGTCGCCAGGAGGAAGAGCTCGACCTTCTCCCTGCTGTACATGCGAACCTCCAGTCCGGACCGCTTCACGGTCCAACTTTCTGTCCGCACCCCCAATCAAGGAACTATTTCGCCGCGACGTAGAAGGGATGGGGTTAGTGGTGACCGTGGTGGCGGAGCTTGTCGATGGTGGAGTCGGTGCTTCGGCTGCGGGCGTCGGCGGCGGTTTGGCGTTTACGGCGGTAATCGATCATGCCTTGGATGATGGGCTTGCCAAAGCTCACGACATCATCGTTGTAGATGGCGGTTCGGGCTGCGAGGAGGCAGTCGGTAAAGTCCATATGGGTCTTGCCGAAGAGTTTGACGGCAAGGGCGACAACGGTGGGCTCGTCGACCATGACGTCATCGAGCAGTCTTTTCATGGCCGCAGCAATTTCAACGCGGGGAACCTTATAGACGTCGCGCAGCGTGACCACGACGCGCGTGATGATTTCGGGGTAGACACGTGCGGTGCGCGTGGCGATGACCTTGGCAGCGCGCGGTGACAGGACCTCGTCGTCGTCAAGCAGGTAGCGAAGGATGACGGTCTCGTCGATGATGGTGCTACTCATGGATATCTACTTCCTCGGGACCCAAAACCGACTCGTCGCTTTCTGTGGCTAGGTATTCAATCCAGGCATTGCGCTCCTCGGAGCGGCGATTGGGGTCCCCATATGCTTTGAGCAGTCCATAGGCGGCCGTGCCGTCCTTGGAGCGCACGGCGACCGGCTGAAAGGGGAGCTTGCGCATCAAAATACTCTGCGCGACAAATAGACGGACAGCCTCGGCGAGCGATGTGCCCATGGCGTCGTAGAGACGTTCGGCATGCTGCTTGTCTTCCTCGCGAATGCGCACCTGCAGGATGGCTCGTTTTTGAGTCGATGACATCACTGGCCTCCCTTAATGAGCGTGCAATTTGAATAGTCAAATACAACATCGGCTAATAATAGCCAATCTTACAACCACTACTTTATTGCACTAGAGTAATTGAGTGTAAACGATATTACAAACGTACTACATCCTTCAGAAACGAGCGTGAAATCTCCCTTGGATGTACGCATGTAATACACTCACCTTTATAGCTTCTAGAGAATAATTCCAACCTGCCAAAACCCCTGCAATACACCCGTATTGCAGGGCCTATGCTCAAGTTTGCCCCCTGCAACTGCGTATATTTAACCTGTATATCGTTGGAGGAATACTATCGAAGTGCCTGTTTCGCCGCATGCACTCGATACGCCGATGCCGGACCACGGGCGGTCCGGGGCAACGTCGGCAGGGTCTCTCCGGCATGGGATTCAGGAGGGAGTGAACAACATGGGCAATAAACGAGTCGTGGCTGATTCTTCACGCTGCATTGGGTGCCAAACCTGTATGGCGGCGTGCATCGAGGCACACGATATTCCCGGCAACATCGCCGCACCTCGCTTGCGCGTAACGCGCACCTACGAGATTTCCGCGCCGGTGGCATGTCACCACTGCGAGGACGCTCCGTGCGCCAAGGCCTGCCCCACGGGCGCCTTGTTCTTTGATCCAAAGAACCATCGCATCGGCGTCAACGAGGACAACTGCATCGGCTGCAAGAGCTGCGTCATGGCCTGCCCCTTTGGCGCCGTGAGCGTTGCGACCACGCAGGTCCCCGTCTTGATGGGTGATGTGCGCGTGGGTTCGCAGACCAAGAGCTTCGTGCTCAAGTGCGACCTGTGCGTGGACCGTCCCGGCGGTCCGGCGTGTGCCGAGGCGTGCCCGACCAAGGGCCTCACCCTGGTAGACGAGGAGCGCCTGGCAGAACTGACTGCCGAGCGTGCCCGCGCCACCATCGAAAACGAGGCGTAAGCGTCGGGACGACAGGCCCAATGATTGTCAAATTAAATACCGAGCATTCGGTAGCAGAAAAAGGAAGGAGGGTGTCATGGAGAAGCATAAAGTGATCTGCCCGTACTGCGGCGCCGGTTGCCAGTTCAACCTCCTGGTCCAAAACGGCCAGGTCGTGGGCACCGAACCGCTCAACGGCATCACCAACCAGAGCGAGCTGTGCCTTAAGGGCATGAGCGGCTACGACTTCATCAACGACACCAAGATCTTGACTCCTCGCGTACTGCACCCGATGATCCGCCGCACTAAGGGCGCGGATCTTGAGCGCGTAAGCTGGGACGAGGCACTGGATTTCACCGCATCTAAGATGCAGGCCATAATTGACGAATATGGTCCTAATGCTGTCATGACCACCGGCTCTTCGCGAGGCGGCGGCAATGAGGCGAACTACGTCATGCAGAAGTTTACGCGTGCGTGCATCGGCACCCACAGCGTGGACAACTGCGCCCGTACTTGACACGGCCCTACTGTCCTCGGTCTGATGGACACGGTTGGTTCAGGTTGCATGTCATGCTCCATCCCCGGTATGGAGGATGCGGGCTGCATTTTCCTCTTCGGCTATAACCCTGCCGATTCGCACCCCATCGTCGCAAGGCGTATCGTGCGAGCCAAAGAAAAGGGTTGCAAGATCATCGTCGCCGATCCGCGCCATATCGAAACCGCGCGTATCGCCGATCTCTACCTTCCGATCAAGAACGGTTGCAACGTCGCGTTCCTCAACGCCTTTGCCAACTGCTTGGTCAACGATGGCCTCTACGACAAGGAATTCGTCGCCGAGCACACGAACGGCTTTGACGAGTGGTGGGAGACCATCAAGAACTACACTCCCGAATCCGTACAGGACATCACGGGTGTTGAGCCCGCGTTGATCCACCAAGCTGCCGAGATGTACGCCACGGCGAAGCCCTCTGCCATCATTGGCTGGGGCATGGGCGTATGCCAGCAGAAGCAGAACCTGAAGACGGTGCACACCATCGCCTCCATCGCCTGTGTTGCCGGCCAGATCGGCAAACCCAATTCCGGCCTCGCGCCCGTGCGTGGTCAGAACAACGTCCAGGGCTCCTGCGATATGGGCATGCTGCCCAACCTGTACCCTGGCTACCAGAAGGTCACCGACCCGGCAGTGCGCGCCAAGTTTGCCAAGGCTTGGGGCGTGCCCGAGGAAAAGCTCCCGCTCGAGGAGGGCTACAAGCTCACCGACCTGGGCCACCTGGTCGACGAGGGCAAGGTGCACTGCTTCTACAACTACGGCGAGGACCCGGTGCAGACCGAGCCCGATTCGGCCGGTATGCGCAAGACGCTCTCCGAGCTGGACCTGTTCATTTGCCAGGACATCTTTATGACGCAGACGACCATGCTCGCCGACGTCATCCTGCCTGCCACCTCTTGGGGCGAGCACGAGGGTGTCTTTACCGCATCCGACCGTAGCTTCCAGCACTTTGACGCGGCCGTTCCGCCCAAGGGCGAGTGCCGTCACGACTGGGAGATCTTCGCGGACCTGTCTACGCGCATGGGATACCCCATGCACTACGACAACACCGAGCAGATCTGGAACGAGTGCATCAGCCTGTGCCCCAACTTTGTGGGCGCGACCTACGAGAAGATGGCTCCCGAGGGCGGTTACGCCCAGTGGCCGGTCAAGAGCACCGATGTGAACGACCACGGTACGCCCGACATGTTCGCTGGTGGCAAGTTCACCACCAAGGACGGCCGCGCCAACCTGATGGCGCACGACTGGGAGGCGCCCTCCGAGCTTCCCGACGATGAGTACCCGCTCATCCTGTGCACCGTCCGCGAGGTCGGCCACTACAGCTGCCGCTCGATGACCGGCAATTGCAAGACGCTGGCGCTGCTTGCCGACGAGCCCGGCTTTGTCCGCATGAATCCCGCGGACGCCCAGGCGCGCGGCATCAAGAACGGCGACATCGTCTCGATCCACAGCCGCCGTGGCCAGGTATACAGCCGCGCCGACATAAGCGATCGCATCAACAAGGGCACGGTCTACATGACCTACCAGTGGTGGATCGGCAAGTGCAACGAGCTGACCATTCACAAGGTCGACCCGGTCTCGCATACGCCCGAGGACAAGTTCTCCGCCTGCCAGGTCGACGCTATCGCCGACCAGGTCTGGGCCGAGGGCGAGGTCGAGCGTCAGTACACCGAGCTCAAGCAGGCTCTGGTGGACGCCGCCGCTCCCCAGGACGTTGAGCCTGGCGCCGCCAAGTTCGACGACGAGACGCACGTGAATCAAATCGTGTAGTCCCGTTCTCGTTGGCTATTTGGGCCGGGCGTCCCGTACGTTCGGGAGCCCGGCCCGTTATTTTGAAAGGAAGTGGGGATGAACCGCTTCATCGACATCAACCCGGAGAGGTGCATCGGCTGCGGAACATGCCAGTCCGCCTGTGCCGACGCCCACCGGATGCAGGGTCTTCAGGATACGCCGCGCCTGGCGCTCGTGAAGACCGGCGGTATTTCGGCCGCCCTTGCCTGCCACCATTGCGAGGGTGCCCCCTGCGCCGAGGTTTGCCCGGTGAATGCCATCGAGCACGATGGCGATCGCATCCACGTCAAGGAGCAGGAGTGCATCGGGTGCAGGCTGTGCGCCATCGCATGCCCCTTCGGAGCCATTCATCCCGATGGCACGTCTATCGCCGGTGTCGCAGGCATGTGCGACCCGACGCCTTCGTATCCTAAGTCCCTGAGCAGCCTGCTTACGTGGGCTCCCGGTCAGTACACCTGCGCTGTCAAGTGCGACCTGTGCGCCTTCGATCCGGACGGCCCGCATTGTGTGGCGGCGTGCCCCACCAAGGCGCTGACCGTCATGGGCGGCGCGGCCGACCGCGAGCTCGACGAGGCCAAGCGCCTGCGCTCGATCGAAAACGGTCCCGTCGTCGACGTTACCGCTGTGGCCCAGGGCCTCTCCGAGAAAGCAGAAGGGAGCGTAAACAATGGATAGCATGACGCTGTTTATCGCATCGCTTGCCGTCTCGTGCATCGGTGCGCTCGCCTCGGTTCTGCTGATTAAGGCCGATAACGCCGCCAAGACCGCCGGCTGCCTTATCGGCGCCGTCGCCGCGGTGCTTTCGTTCGTGGCCGGTATCCAGGCCGTGCTGGGCAATGTCACGTCGGTCGACACCATCGTGTTCTTCCCGTTTGCCCATTTCCAGCTGCTGCTCAATCAGCTGTCCGGCCTGTTCGTGGCGCTCATCTCGGTGCTCGCGTTTGCCGGTTCGATCTACGGTCTCAACTACTTTGATGAGTACCCGGGCAAAAAGGGCCGCGCCGGCTTCTTCTTTAACACCTTCGTGGCGTCCATGATGCTCGTCATCACCGCCGACAACGTGTTTTGGTTCCTGGTCGCCTTTGAGCTCATGTCGCTTACTTCGTACTTCCTGGTCGTGATCGAGGAGAACGAGAATTCCATCCACGGCGGTTGGCTCTACTTTGTGATCGCGCACGTGGGCTTTGTACTCATCATGGCGAGCTTCCTCACCATGACCAACTTTGCCGGTGGCTCGTTTGCCTTTTCGGATTTCCGCGCCACGCAGTTTAGCCCCGCGGTCGCATCCGTGTGCTTTGTGCTCGCCTTCTTTGGCTTTGGCGCCAAGGCCGGTATCATCCCGCTGCACGGCTGGCTGCCCAAGGCACATCCCGAGGCGCCGTCCAACGTGTCGGCCCTCATGTCCGGCGGCATGATCAAGATCGGTATCTTCGGTATCCTCAAGGTTGGTCTCGACCTGCTCTCCGCCTCGGGCGTTCAGGTCTGGTGGGGCCTTATGGTCATGGTCTTCGGTGCGATCTCGTCGGTCCTCGGCGTGGCCTTCGCCCTGCAGGAGCATGACATCAAGCGCCTGCTGGCCTATCACTCCGTCGAGAACATCGGCATCATTCTGCTCGGCGTCGGCGCCTCCATGGCCGCCATGGCGCTCAACTCTGTCGGCATTGCCGTCCTGGCTTTGATGGCCGCCCTCTACCACACGTTTAACCACGCGATGTTTAAGGGCGAGCTGTTCTTGGGCGCCGGTGCGCTGCTGTACTCCACGGGTACGCGCAATATGGAGAAGATGGGCGGCCTGTTCCGTCGTATGCCGGCAACGGCCATCTGCTTCCTCGTTGGCGCACTTGCCATCTCGGCCATCCCGCCCTTCAACGGCTTTGTGTCCGAGTGGTTTACCTATCAGTCGCTGTTTAATGCCGCCATGCAGGGTGACAAGGCCGTCATGATCGTGGCCGTGTTCGCTGCCGTCGCGCTTGCCATTACCGGCGCGCTGGCTGTCACGTGCTTCGTCAAGGCCTACGGCGTCTCCTTTGCCTCCGCGCCCCGCTCCGAGGCCGCGGCCAATGCCAAGGAGGTTCCCGCCCCCATGGTGTTTGCGCAGGGCCTGCTCGCTGCCATCTGCGTCGTGTTGGGCATTTGCGCTCCCGTGATCGCTCCCGTGCTGGTCGATGTCGCCGCGTCCGTGCTGCATCCGTACGGTGGCGTGTTTGCCGCCGAGGGCATGCAGCTCATGAACCAGTACTCCGGCGCTGCCACCTCCACGCCCGCGATCGCCATTGCGCTCGTGGTGCTTGTCGGCCTTGCCTGCGGCTATCGCAAGCTCAAGACCGTCGGCAAGGTGCAGAAGTCCCAGCCGTGGGCATGCGGCTATGCTCCCAACGAGCATATGCCCGTCGTGGCCACGACCTTTGCCTCCGAGGTGTCCTGGTTTATGCAGCCGCTCTACACGCTGCGCGACCGCTGCACGGCCGCCTGCTGGTCCATTGCGCACTTCTTCCAGAAGCTCACCGGTGTGGCCGAGGCTGTGGAGCCCGTACCCGACAAGGTTCTCGTCGATGCCCCGCATAAGGGTGTCGAGAAGCTCGCCGACCTCGCGACTAAGCTCGAGGGCGGCAACTACAGCATCTATATCTGCTACATCGTCGCGGCACTCGTGGTGTTCCTCGTGCTCGCCGTGCAAATGGGTTAAGGAGGGGAGAGCATGAACAACATCGTACTTGCCGTTCTGCAGGGCGTGGTCGTTATGGCCGTCGCGCCGTTCTTCTCCGGTCTCGGCCGCGTGATCCGTGCCAAGATGCACAACCGTCGTGGCCCCAGCATCATGCAGGACTACCGCGACCTGGCCAAGCTCTTTGCGCGCCCCGAGTCCCAGAGCGAGGACGCGAGCTTTGCGCTGCGCATTATGCCGCCGCTGTTCTTCGCCGTCGCCTTTATGCTCGCGATGGGCCTGCCGCTCTTTACGGCACAAAGCCCCATCCCGGTCTTTGGTGACGCCATCACCATCATGTACAGCCTGGCGCTCGCCCGCTTCTTCTTCGCCCTCTGCGGTGTGGATTCGTCCAACGCCTACGCCGGTATCGGCGGCGTTCGCGAGCTGCTCATGAGCGTGCTCATCGAGCCGTCCATGCTGCTGGCGCTGTTTGCCGCCGCCCTGGTGTGCGGCTCCACCGACATCGCCACTATGGGTCAGCACATCATGACGGGTGCCATCGATGCGCCGGTCGCCGTGATCCTCGCCGGTATCGCCTTTGCGATTGCCTGCTATATGGAACTCGGCAAGCTGCCGTTTGATCAGGCCGAGGCCGAGCAGGAGCTTCAGGAAGGTCCGCTCGCCGAGCTTTCCGGCCCGTCGCTCGCCATGGCCAAGCTTGCCATGTCCATGAAGCAGGTCCTGGTCGTCGCTTGGTTCTGCGCGATCTTCGTCCCCTGGGGCGAGCCCGCGACCGTGGGCGCCGCCGCCGTTCTGGGCGCAGTCATCTTCCTGGTGAAGTGCCTTATCGACTTTGTCGTGTGCGGCGTGATCGAGAACTCTTGCTCGCGCTCGCGTTTTAAGGTGCTTGGCAATCAGACCTGGGCCGTCGTGGGCATCGCCGTGCTGGCGTTTGTCTTCGTGGTCGTCGGCGTGTAGGAGAAGGGAGAAACAATGTCATTTGCAGTCAGTCTGTCCCTTCTCGGCTTGGTCGCTATCGCGGCCCCGATGGTGGCCTCGGTGCTCGTCGCCCTGTTCCCCCGTCCGTACGCCAAGTGGTTCAGCGTTTTGGGTGCCGCCGTCTCGACGGTCTGCACCATCGCCCTCGCCGCGAATTTCGCTGGCGCCGGCATGCCCGACACGCAGGTCCCCCTGATCTCGTTTGGGCAGACCCTCGTTATGGGATTCACCTTCGATCGCATGAGCACGCTGCTCGCACCCGCCTTTGTGGGTATCGGCCTGCTTGTCGTGATCTATTCGATTCCCTATATGAGCGAGAATAACCGTGAGCATCCCGACGCGCCGCGTCGTCGCTTCTACGCGTACCTCGCGACCTTCATCGGCGCCATGGCCGGCCTCGTGTACAGCTCGACCCTTTTGGGCCAGCTCGTGTTCTTTGAGATCACGGGTGCGTGCTCTTGGGGCCTCATTAGCTACTACATGTCGCCTACGGCCAAGAAGGCCGGCATGAAGGCCCTCATCATCACGCATATCGGTGCGCTCGGCCTGTATCTGGGCGCTGCTATCGTGTTTGCCCACACCGGTACCTTCGCCATCACCGCGATTGCCGGCCTCGACGCCAAGCTCAAGGCTATCGTCCTTTTGCTCGTGCTGTTTGCGGCCTGGGCCAAGTCCGCACAGGTTCCCATGTACATGTGGCTGCCTTCGGCCATGGAGGCGCCGACGCCTGTTTCGGCCTACCTGCATGGTGCCTCGATGGTTAAGGTCGGCGTGTGCGTGTTCGCGCGCGCACTCGTCTCTGCCGGCGAGATTCCCGAGATCGTCGGCTGGGTCGCCATTATCGACGCCATGGTCACCATGCTCTTTGGTTTCCTTATGTACCTGCCGCAAAAGGACATGAAGCGCCTGCTGGCCTTCTCCACGATCGCCCAGCTCTCCTATGTGTTCTTTGGTCTGGGCCTTTCGGTCTTTGGCAGCCAGCTCGCCTTCGATGGCGCCGTCTGCCACATCTTTAACCACGCCTTCGCCAAGACGCTGTTCTTCCTGATCGCCGGTTCGTTCTCCTTTACGCTCGGTACGCGTATGCTGCCCAAGCTTCGCGGCATCGTAAAGAAGTACCCGATCTCGGGCGTGGGCTTTGGTGTCGCGGCGCTCGCCATTGCCGGCGTGCCGCCCATGAACACGTTCTTCTCGAAGTTCCAGATTATCGCCGGCGGCTTCTCTGTGGGTGCCGGCAACGTCGCGATCCTGGTGCTCGTGTGCATCATGGTCGCCGAGACCGTCGCCACCTTCGCCTGGTTCCTCAAGTGGATGGGCTATTGCCTGCCCGGCGAGCCGAGCGACGAGGTCGCTGCGGGAGCCCCGCTTCCCCGCGCGATGGCGTTCGTGTTCATCGTGCTCATCATCATGGTTATCGTCAGCGGCCCGCTTTCGGCCAGCTGGATCGGTTAGGAGGTAGAACGACATGGGTTATTCGATCGTCAACATCCTTGGCGGCCTTCTGATCGTCACGTCCACCATGGTGGTCGTCTCCAAGAACATCAAGCACGCCATCAGCTGGTATGCGGTGCAGTCGCTGGTGCTCGTGGGACTGCTCGCTACGCTCGGTGCCACTACCGGCGCGCAGGAGCTGCTTATGTGGGCCGGATCCGCCTTTATCACCAAGGTCGTCCTGGTTCCCTATATCCTCAACCGTGCGTACAAGAAGATGGGCGAGCCGAGCGACGCATCGCTCAAGGCCGGCCTTAAGCCCGCGTGGGCCATCTGCATCATCGCCGTCGAGGTTGCGATCTGCTTTGCCGTCGTGACGCAGATTAGCCTGCCCACGGCCGAGGTCGCAACGCCTGCGCTCGCTATTAGCTTCGCTCACTTCTTTGTGGGCCTCACCTGCATCATCTCGCAGCGCAACATCATGAAGCAGATCTTTGGATACTGCCTTATGGAAAACGGCAGCCATGTGACGCTCGCGCTTTTGGCCCCCACCGCTCCCGAGATCATCGAGATCGGTATCGCCACCGACGCCATCTTTGCCGTCATCATCATGTCCATCGTCGTGCGTCGCATTTGGGACGACTCCCACTCGCTCGATGCGCGCGACCTGTCCGAGCTGAGGGGGTAGTCCATGGAAACGTTGATTCTCGCCCTGCTCGCGACTCCTTTGGTGTTCTCGCTGGTCATGGCGTTTTTGCCCAAGAATACGTCCTATAACGTATTTGCCGGTCTCAACCTGGTCTCCGTCGCAGCCGTCCTGGTGCTGTCGATTATGACGGCCGGTGACGTCCTTATGAGCGGCGAAACCGCGAGCGCTCTTGGCCTGTGGTTCCACCTCGATTCGCTGGGTGCCATCTTTGTGCTGCTCATCGGCTTTATCGGTTTTCTTACGGGGCTGTTCTCGCTGCCCTATGTAAAGGCCGATATCGAGGAGGGCTCCATGCCCGCCGAACGCGCCAAGCAGTATTTTGCGCTGTTTAGCCTGTTTGTGTTCACCATGCTGCTCGCGTGCCTGTCCAACAACATGATCCTCACGTGGGCCGCCGTGGAGGCAACCACGCTTTCCACTGTATTCCTGGTGGGTATCTACAAGAACAAGACGGCCCTCGAGGCTTCTTGGAAGTATGCGATGGTCTGCACCGCCGGCGTGGCCTTTGGCCTGTTCGGTACGCTGCTGATCTACGCCAACGCCGCCGACGTGATTCCCAACGCCCACGAGGCCGCATTCCTGTCGTGCGTGCTGCCGTATGCCAACCAGTTCGACCCGACGCTCATGCGCCTCGCCTTTGCGTTTGTCGTGATCGGCTTTGGCACCAAGGCCGGCCTGTTCCCCATGCATACTTGGCTGCCCGATGCCCACTCCCAGGCTCCGAGCCCTGTCTCGGCCCTGCTCTCGGGCGTGCTGCTTAAGTGCGCCATGCTCGTGATCATGCGCTTCTACGGCTTTACTATCCAGGCCGTGGGCGCCGAGTATCCGCAACTTTTGCTGCTGATCGTCGGCACGCTGTCCATTTTGGTGGCGGCGCTTTCGATGTTTCGCCAGGACGACCTCAAGCGCCGCTTTGCGTACTCGTCTGTGGAGAACGTGGGCGTTATCGCCCTGTGCCTGGGTATCGGTGGTCCGCTGGGTATCGCCGCGGCCCTGCTGCACTGCGTGTTCCACGGCTTTACCAAGACGCTTGCCTTCTGCGTGTCCGGCAACATCCAGCACGCCTTTGGCACGCGTAGCCTGGCCAAGATCCAGGGCGTCGTCGAGGTTGCCCCCGCAACCGCCGCGCTCGCCGTCCTGGCGCTGCTCGGCCTTGGTGCCTTCCCGCCCTTTGGCATGTTTATCTCCGAGTTCCTGACTTTTGTCGCCGGTGTTACCGCCGGTCCCATGTGGCTGGTCGTCGTGGTCGCCCTCGGTCTTACCGTGGCCATCTCCGCGCTCACCCGCATCGCACTCAAGTCGGTATTCGGCCATGCGCCCCAGGGCATGGGCAAGCATGAGGCCCCGGCGCTCATGCTTATCCCCGAAATCATCCTGGCTGTCATGATCCTGTGGTTTGGCATCGCCACCCCGCTGCCTCTCGTGCACGGTGTGGAGACCGCGACTGGCATCGTGCTCGAGCAGAGCACCGAGGAACTTCACGCGACGCCGATGTACCGCGCTGTGTTCGGTACCGAGACCGCTCAGAGCGAGGTGGAGTAACGAATGATTGAAACTGAGAACAAGGTGTATGCCCGTCGCTGCGAGAGCCATGTCGAGGCCCTGCGCCGCGCCGTTCCGGGCTGCATCGAGAAGGTCGAGTGGCAGTGCGAGGACCAGCTGACGATCACCGTCAAGCAGGACAAGCTGCCTGAGGCCGTCCACTACCTGTACTACGAGCGCTACGGCTGGATTCCCGTGATTGTCGGCAACGACGAGCGCTCCCTGTGCGGCCGTTACGCCGTGTACTACGTCATCTCCATGGAGGGGGAGGACCCTGGCTGGGTTACCGTGCGTGCCGAGGTCGACCCCGCCAAGATGACGTTCCCGTCCGTGACGCCGTTCGTCCCCGCCTGCGTGTGGGGCGAGCGCGAGCTTCGCGACATGTTCGGCCTGATTCCCGAGGGTCTGCCCGACCGTCGCCGCCTGGTGCTTCCCGACGATTGGCCCAGCGGCCTGTACCCGCTGCGCAAGGACTCCATGGACTACCGCTTCCGTCCCGCTCCCGCGAGCGACATGGAAAACTACGAGTTTTTGGCCGACACCAAGGGCAAGGAGACCACGCTCGTCCCCATGGGCCCGCTGCACATTACCTCCGACGAGCCCGGTCACTTCCGCCTGTTCATCGAGGGCGAGACGATCGTCGACGCCGACTACCGTCTGTTCTACGTGCACCGCGGCATGGAGAAGGTCGCCGAGACGCGCCTGAACTATGACGCCGTGACGTTCCTCGCCGACCGCATCTGCGGCATCTGCGGCTGCGCCCACTCGGTGGCCTATGCCGAGGCCGTCGAGCGCGCCCAGGGCATTCATGTCCCGCCGCGCGCCCAGTACATCCGCGCTATCATGCTCGAGGTCGAGCGCCTGCACTCGCATCTGCTCAACATCGGCCTGGCGTCGCACTACACAGGCTTCGACTCCGGCTTCCAGCAGTTCTTCCGCGTCCGCGAGAAGTCCATGGACCTGGCCGAGAAGCTCTCCGGTCACCGCAAGACCTACGGCCTCAACGTGATCGGCGGCGTGCGTCGCGACATTTTGGCCGAGCAGAAGCTCTCCACGCTCACGACCATCCACCAGCTGCGCTCCGAGGTTCAGGAGCTCGTCGACGTCTTGCTCTCCACGCCCAACTTTATTGAGCGTACGAGTGGCATCGGCATCTTGGACCGCAAGATCGCACGCGACTTCTCGCCGGTCGGTCCGCTCATGCGTGGCTCGGGCTATGCCCGCGACGTGCGTTTTGACCATCCCTTCGACGGCTACGCCGATCCGGACGTTCAAAAGATGCACGCCGCCACGGCCGACACCTGCGATGCTTTCGGCCGTACCGCCGTTCGCATCCAGGAGGTCTACGATTCGATCGACATGATCGAGACCATGCTCGAGAACTGCCCGTCGGGCCCCATCCTCACCACGGATTGGGAGTACACCCCGCACAAGTACGCCATCGGCGCCACCGAGGCACCGCGCGGCGAGGACGTGCACTGGGCCATGCTCGGCAACAACCAGAAGTGCTACCGCTGGCGCGCCAAGGCCGCCACGTACAGCAACTGGCCGGTCCTGCGCTACATGTTCCGCGGCAACACCGTGGGCGACGCGGCGCTGATCGTCGGCTCGCTCGACCCGTGCTACTCCTGCACCGACCGCGTGACGGTGACCGATGTCGCCGCCAAGCGCGACCATGTGCTCGACAAGGAGCAGTTCGAGAACGTCTGGCGCGACAAGTCGCCGCTTGCGGGCGAGGGCACCATGGCCGCTCCGCTCGATGAGGAGGCGCTCTAATATGCTGAAGCTTTGGAAGGTTAACGCCAAGGCCGGCGACGCGACGGTCAAGTACCCGTTTGCGCCGTTCCCCACCAACAAGGACATGCGCGGCAAGCCCGAGCATAACGCCGAGCTCTGCATCGCCTGCGGTGCCTGCGGCGTGGCGTGCCCGGCCGATGCCATTCGCATGGACACCGACCTTGCGGCCGATACCATCACCTGGTCGATCGACTATGGTCGCTGCATCTTCTGCGGCCGCTGCGAGGAAGCCTGCCCCATGGAGGCCATCAAGCTCACCGAGGAGTTTGAGCTGGCCGTCATGAGCAAGGACGACCTCACCAGCAAGAGCGTTTATACGCTCGAGCACTGTTCGCGTTGCGGCAAGCCGTTTGCCCCGCACAAGGAGATCGACTACGCCAAGCGCCTGCTGCAAAAGGCCGGCGGCATGGAGGCCGAGCAGGCTGCCCGTACCGTCGGTATGTGCCAGGAGTGCAAGCGCGAGCTCGACGCCCTGCGCGCCGCTTCGGCCGTAAAGACCGGCAACGCGCGCGGAATGGCTGCCAACGAGACGCTTGCGTCCGGTGAGCCCCAGGGCCCCGGCATGGAGTATCTGGGCGGCCACGGCGTGAACCCGGAGTATGTCGACCGCGAGCTCAACCCCGATGCGCCTGAGATTCCCGCCGGTCCGGCGCCGGTCGAGGGCATCGTCATGGATTTTGAAACGAAGGAGGAGTAACCATGGCCGAACCCACGCTTTTGCCCGAGCGGCTTCAGTACCGCCCGACCAAGATCGAGCTCGACGAGAGCATCGAGAAGGCCAAGGCGACCCTTCTTAAGAAGATCAAGCGCTCGGTGTACGTCTACCGTGTTGACTGCGGCGGCTGCAACGGCTGCGAGATCGAAATCTTCGGTTCCATCACGCCCGTCTTTGACGTCGAGCGCTTTGGCATCAAGGTCGTGCCCTCGCCCCGTCACGCCGATGTGCTGCTGTACACCGGCGCCGTGACGCGTGCCATGCGCATGCCGGCCCTGCGCGCGTTTGAGGCCGCACCCGATCCCAAGATCGTGGTGTCCTATGGCGCGTGCGGCTGCACCGGCGGCATCTTCTACGACAACTACTGCGTCTGGGGCGGCACGGATAAGATTCTGCCGGTCGATGTCTACATCCCCGGCTGCCCGCCCAGCCCCGCGCAGACCGTCTACGGCTTTGCCATGGCACTTGGCCTGCTGGATCAAAAGCTCCATGCCGAGACTACGGTGGAGGCTGCCGGCGAGCAGGCCGATATCCTGCACCCCGGCGTGCCGTACAAGCTGCGCGTTGCCATCGAGCGCGAGGCTCGCGCCATGAGCGGCTACCGTTACGGCCGCGACCTGGCCAACGAGTTTATGGATACGCTCGAGGACGCGCCCAAGGGTGATATCCGAGGTGCCATGGCGCTGCTCATCGACAAGCAGGACGATCCGCGCCGCGTTGAGGTCTACTCGGCGCTGCAGGATCTGGTGCTGGCCGGAGGTCACTAGATGGAGCTCACGGACCGCTCTGGTTACTTTGCGGGCCCTGGTATGCTCGGCGGCTCCTTTGGCGATGCCTCGCGCGCAAGCGACGAGGCCGCCGAGGGCGTCGCCGACCCCTGCCTGGGCCATGTGCCCGACCAGGTGGTCTTCTATGAGCTCACGCGTAAGTTTGTGGAGACCGAGGAAGACGTTCCCCAGGAGGCCTGCGACGTGCTGTACTACACGCTCGCCGTGGGCCACCACACCGGCGTGCTCGATTGCTTTGAGCCGCGCCTGTCGGTGCCGGTGGATGTCTTCTATTCGCTCGTCGACGCGCTGCCGGAGGGGGAGGCCAAGACCAAGTTCGAGGCCATCCGCTCCTTTGGCGAGTGCCAGCTCGACAAGGCGGCGGTGCCGTCGCTGCTCGAGGCCTGCGATGCGCTGCTCGACGAGCGCGGTTTTCGCGGGTCGGCCAAGGCCGGCATCTCGGTGTTCGATGACGACTTTGGCCTGCATGCCCAGCAGGTCGCGTTCTTAATGAAGTTTCGCGATCTGGTTGAGCGCGTGCGCGATGTTTCGGGTGTGTATCTGACGGGAAGGTTGCAGTAATGGGTCGCGTTGTGGATGGTCGTGTGAACGGCGCCCCGTTTGCGGGTATCGTGCTCACGGCGGGAAGCGTGCTGCGTGCCGACGATGCCGCCGGCCCCGTGCTCTCCAAAAAGATGGAGGACGCGCCCATCGCCGGTTGGTACACCATCGACGGCGGGCAAACGCCCGAGGACGACATCATCGAGGTCAAGCGTGAGCGTCCGCCGCGTTTGGTTTTGGTCGATGCCGCCGACATGGCGCTGCCCGTCGGCGCCATCCGCTTGCTCGACAAACGTGACGTGGCCCGCAAGTCGATGTTCACCACGCATTCGCTCCCTTTGTCGATTCTGATCGAGGAAATCGAGCAATCGTGCGAAGATATCGTCTTCATAGGGATTCAGCCGGGCGATACGGAGTTTTACAACCCTATGTCCCCGGAGGTCTTTGACGCCGTCGACGCCGTGTACGACGCCGTGGCCGCCAACGACTTTTCCCACTTTGTCCGCTTGGGGCAAGAGCAATAGGAGCGCTTGTCCCTGCTGATTAGGAAAGAAGTGATTGACATGGCAGATTCCAAGGTGGAGTACCCCGCTCCTGATTGCCTGGCACCCGCTGCGATCGAGGCCAAGACCGAGGCCGCCGGCGTGACCAAGGCCAACCTGCCGGTCGCAAAGGCCTTTCTGTTGGCAATGTTCGCCGGTGCGTTTATTGCCTTCGGTGGCCTGTTCTTTACCGTGTTCTTGAGCGATAGCACGCTGGGCTGGGGCGCCCAGCGCGTCGTGGGCGGCCTGTGCTTTTGCCTGGGCCTGGTGCTGGTGCTGGTGTGCGGCGCCGAGCTGTTTACAGGCAATTCGCTTATGGTCTGCGCGCTCAAGAGCAAAAAGATCACCCTGGCTCAGATGCTCAAGGCTTGGGTCGTCGTGTGGGTCGGCAATTTTGTCGGTGCCCTGTTCATCGTCTTTTTGGTGTACATGGCCGGCATCTATAAGCTCAACGGCGAGGCGGTCGCCAACTCCATGGTGAGCGTCGCCGCCGGCAAGGTGACGGTCGACTGGGTGACGATCTTCTTCCGCGGCATCCTGTGCAACATCTTTGTGTGCCTGGCCGTGTGGATTGGCACTGCGGGCAAGACCGTAGTCGATAAGGTTGTGGGCATTTTGCTGCCCATCGCCGCCTTTGTGGCCTGCGGTTTTGAGCACTGCGTTGCCAACATGTACTTTTTGCCCATGGGTGCCGTGATGCACGCGTGCGGCTATGGTGCCAAGGTTGCCGGGGCCGATGCGCTCAACGTCGCGGGTATTGCGTTTAATCTATCCGCCGCCACGCTGGGCAACATCGTGGGCGGCGCGGTTCTGATCGCGCTCGGCTACTGGTTTGTCTACGCCAAGAAGTCCGAGGCGTAAGGTACCGTCTGTTTGACGTTGGCCTCCCGCGGGGCGTTGCCGTGCGGGAGGCTTTTTGGGTCTGGGGCTCGTTGCCGGGCTGTTGGCCTGTTGTGTTTGGCTGATGAAAGGGGTAATCGAGATGGCATCTGCTGTGGAGCGTGACGGTCGCGCCGTGGTGACCACATGCGGGGGATGCTATGCCGATTGCGCCTTTGCGGCCCATGTTGAGGATGGGCGTGTGGTGGCCGAGTTGCCGGTGCCGGGGCATCCGTGCGCGGCGCGAGCCCTGTGCGCCCGCGGACGGCATCGCCTGGCAATGCCGTTTGACGAGCGCGACCGCATCATGCACCCCATGCGCCGACGAGCTGATGGCTCGGGGTTCGATGCGATTACCTGGGACGAGGCGTTTGCTCAGATTGCCGAGCGTCTTTTGGGGATTGTTGACGAGCACGGGCCTCGGGCGCTGGGCATGACGCTCGGCGTGCCCTCGTTCGACCGTTACTGGGCGTATCGTTTTATGCATGCGCTGGGCTCGCCCAACGTATACGGTGCCGACGGTGCCTGCGAGGTAAGCAGACTTACCGGCTGGGAGCACAGTCTAGGCCACAGCCCCGCCTCCGACCTGGCGCATACCGATTGCATCATGTATCTGGGGCGCTCCATTGTCGATTCGTCGACGATGGGGGCCGTTGATGCGCTCAACGATGCCCGTCGACGTGGGGCTAAGATTATCGTGGTTGACCCCCGGCGCAGTGGCTCGGCTGCGCTTGCCGACCGCTGGCTGCGCGTACGTCCTGGATGCGATCTGGCGTTGCTGCTGGGTATCGCACATGTGCTGGTAGCCGAGGACCTGTACGATCACGAGTTCGTGGACCGCTACGCCACAGGCTTTGACGAGCTGGCGCAGGCGGCCAGTGCTTGGACACCCGAGTGGGCCGAATCGATGTGCGACGTGCCGGCCGCAGAGATTGTCGCCACGGCGCGCGATCTCGCTGCCGCCGCGCCTGCCGCTGTGGTGGATGCGGGTTTTCATGGTGGCATCGGCATCGCGTATGCCAATAGCACCCAGACCGCACGCGCTATCTGCTTGGTCGATGTGCTGCTGGGCTGTATTGGACATGCGGGTGGCGCGCTCAATCCGCCCACACCGCTTTCACTGGGCGACCTCGATCCCACTCGCTTTGCGACGCCGCCGGTGCCGCGCGAGCCCAAGCTGGGGTCCGAGCGCTATCCACTGGTCGATCCGGTGCGCGGACTGTGCACGACCATCGGTCAGTCGATTCTTGCCGGCGATTTGCGTGGGCTCATCGTCTATGCCAGTAACCCCGGTGCGGGCTATGGCAATGCACAGGCTTGGTTGGGTATTTTGCAGCAGCTCGACTTGCTTGTGACGATTGATATTCGTTGGTCCGAGACGGCGCGTGCTTCTGACTTCGTGCTGCCCGACGTGACGTATCTGGAGGCCGACCGCGGTGTGGGCACAGTCGTGGGCGTCAACGATTCGCGCGTGTTCTACCGCAACGCCGTGCTGCCCGTGCAGCATGACGGCACACGTCCCGGTCGGGAGATTTTTGCCGGTCTGGCGCAGGCGTGTGGCGTGGGCGAGTATTTCCAGTTTACGTCTGACGATCTGACGGCTGCCCAGGTGGCACCTTTTGGGATCGATCTGGACGAGCTCAAGGAGCGCGGCTGGGCCGATACGGGCGTGGTGCTGCCGTCGCGCACGGGTGAGCCGGTGATTCCGCTTGCCGGCGGCAAAATTGCGCTGGCAAGCGACGTATGGGAGCGTGCCGGCCTGGGACGCGTGCCAGGTTGGATCGCGCCGATGGTGGAGCCTAGCCCGGGGATGTTTCGCCTCATTAGCGGTAATCGGCCCTTTGAGTCGCATACCTCGCGCAGGCTTGCGGTCCAAGGTGCCGCCGAGGCTGGATCGGACCTGGATGCCGTGCAGATGAATGCCGATGTCGCTGCGCACATGGGCATCTTCGACGGCGAGATCGTCGAACTCGTGAGCGATTTGGGCCGCGACCGCGTGCGCGTGGAAACGACGCCGTATCTGCATCCGGCGTGCATCTTCACCTCGGCCGCCCCCGGCGGGCGTTCGTTTGGCGCCGATGCCGGTGGCGCTCAAGCCTTGGGCGTGGGCCCGCTCGACCATACGCCGCTGCGCTGGGACCCGTTGACGGGTGCCGCGCTCACCCAGGAAAACGCCGTTCGCGTGGAAAAGATCGCGGCGCGCGAGGATAATAACGAGTAATTGTCTCAGCAGATGTATTCGACTGACCCACGTTTCTTTTGAAAGGCCGCACATGAGCGATAGCCAGAACATGTCCGATGAGGTGCGCGCCCGCCTGCGTGCCATTCCTTCCGTCAACGAGCTGCTTGTCGAGTGGCCGGTGGTGAAGGCGGCGGGGGAGACCTGCGACGCGGTGGTCCATGCTGCCGTGACGGCCGAGCTCGACGAGGAGCGCGTCGCGATTCGTGCCGGCGCCGCCCCGCGTTCCAAGCGCGAGCTGGCCTCGGCCATCGAGTGGCGTGCGCATCGCTCCGCGCTGCCGAGCCTGCGTCCCGCCGTCAACGCCACGGGTGTGGTTATCCATACCAACTTGGGTCGCGCCCCGCTCGCGGAATCAGCTGCCAAAGCCGTGGCCGAGGTCGCGCACGGGTATAGCACGCTCGAGTACAGCGTCGACACCTGTTCGCGTGGGTCGCGCAAGGAGCACGCCGCGCAGCTGATCCGCTCGCTTACCGGTGCCGAGGACGCGCTGGTCGTTAACAACAACGCCGCCGCTGTGCTGCTGGTGCTGGCGACCCATGCCGCAGGCAAAGAGGTCATCGTCAGCCGCGGTGAGCTTGTCGAGATCGGCGGCAGCTTCCGTATCCCCGATGTTATGGAGGCCTCGGGTGCCAAGCTCGTTGAGGTCGGCGCCACCAACCGCACACACCTGACAGATTATGAGCAAGCCATTACGCCCGATACGGCCATGATCCTCAAGGTCCATCCTTCCAACTATCGCATCGAGGGCTTTCACGAGGAAGTGGGCTCTCGGGAGCTTGCCGCCCTGGCTCACAAGCATGGCCTGCTGTTCTACGAGGACCAGGGCTCGGGCGCTCTGTTGCCCGACGACATCTTGGAGCGCGGCGGCGAAGAAACCACGCCGGCTTCGGTTTCGGCAGGGCTCGATTTGGTGTCGTGCTCGGGCGATAAGCTGCTCGGTGCCGCACAAGCGGGCATTATCATGGGCCGTCGCGATCTGGTCCAGGCCTGCGGGTCGCATCCGCTTATGCGTGCCCTGCGCCCGGGCAAGCTCGCGCTGGCGGCGCTCGAGGCCACACTGCGCATTTACATGGACGGGGCGGATGTTGCCCATCGTGAGGTGCCGGTTCTCAACATGCTCACGCTTCCGCAGGCTCATCTGGAGCGTCGCGCACGCAAGCTGCGCGATCGCATGGCCGCCGGGCTCGATAAGGCTGGCTGCCCGTGCGCCGTTGAGTTGGAGATTGTCGAGGAGTCCTCGACGCCCGGTGGCGGTTCGCTGCCTACCGTTGAGCTGCCCACGATGTGCGTGGCCGTGCGTCTTGTTGACGATCGCCTGTCCGTCGACGCGCTCAAGCGCTCGCTTGTCCAGGACTTCGACACGCCGGTCGTCACGCGAACCTCGCACGATCGCATTTTGTTTGACGTGCGCACGCTCGTGGGTGACCGCGATATCGAGACGGCGGCAACGACGCTCGTCGCGTGCGTTAAGAAGGCGATTACTCGATGAGTGAGGTTCAGGCGTTGGTGGAGTGTCCCGTTATCGTTGGCACGGCGGGCCACGTCGACCACGGTAAGTCGGCACTGATCGAGGCGCTGACCGGCAAGAATCCCGATCGCCTGGAGGTCGAGCGTCGCCGCGGCATGACGGTGGAGCTGGGCTTTGGCGAGCTGGCGCTGCCGAGCGGCAAGATCGTCGGCCTGGTCGATGTGCCGGGGCATGCCCACTACCTGCGCGCCATGGTGCAGGGCGCCACGGGCATCGACGTTGCCGTGCTGGTGGTTTCGTCCGTCGAGGGCGTGATGCCGCAGACCCGCGAGCACGTGCACGTGCTGGAGCTGCTGGGTGTCACGCATATGGTGGTCGCGCTGACGATGTGCGACCTGGCCGATGCCGAGATGACCGAGCTTGCCGAGCTCGATGTCGATGACTTTTTGTCGGGTACCGTGTTTGCGGGCGCGCCCATTGTGCCCGTGTCGTCTAAGACGGGCGATGGGATCGACGGGCTGCTTGCGGTGCTCGACGAGCAGGTAAGTGCCTGCTGGGATGCCTGTCGTGACCGTTCCGAGCGGAGCGATGCCGCACCTCGCCTGCCGATTGACCGCTGCTTTACGATCAAGGGTGTTGGCACCGTCGTTACGGGAACGCTGCACGATGCGCCAGTTGCGGTGGGCGACGAGCTGATGGCTTTGCCGTCGCGTACGGTCTGTCGTGTGCGCGGGATTCAGGTTCATGGCGATACGCCGTGCGCGCTGCCTGGGCAACGCGTGGCGCTCAACCTGGTTGGTGACGGTGTCGCGGCGCTTGACCGTGGCGAGATGCTGGGCGTGGCGGGCCGCTTTGGTCAGACGTTGCGTTTTATGATGACGTTCACCTACCTGGGCCGCGAGGGCGCCAAGCCGCGTGTGCTCGAGTCGGGTGCGCGTGTGCACGTGATGGCGGGTACGGCCGAGGTTGTCGGCCGCATCATGTTCGTGGAAGGCGAGGCCCCCATGGCGGTGGGCGAGACCCGTACCGTACAGGTGCGCTTGGAGGAGCCGCTGCCGCTGCGAGCCGGAGACCATGCCGTGGTGCTGTCGTATTCGCCCGTTATGCTCATTGGCGGCGGGTGTGTGCTGCTTTCGCGCTGCCGTCGCTCGCGCGAGCTTTCGGCGGGGGAGCGCACGCTGCTTGCGGCGCTTGAGGCCGGCGATGCCGTCGCTGGTGTGGATGCGTGGCTGGCGCTGCAGGCGTTGCCGGTCGTGGTTGCCGACGTTGCCGCAGCGCTAGATCTTGTTTCCGTTGAGGCCGACGCCGCGCTGAACGAGCTGGTGGCGCGAGGTGCTGTTTACAAGCTTGCCGGCTCGGGCGATGCGCTGTATGTGAATGCCGCCGTGCTCGACGCCGCGATGGATGCACTGGCGGCGACCCTGTCCGCCATGCACGCGGCTGCCCCCAAGGAGACGGGCTTTACGCCCGGCGCCGTTGCCCATGCTGCGTGGCCTGCCGCTGATGATGGCGTTGCCGCGGCTCTGATTGCCGAGGGCTGCTCGCGTGGCGTGTGCGCCGCCGAGGGCGCCGAGGTATTCGATCCGCATTCGGCCGCCGCGGCGGCACGCGTGGTGCGAGAGGCCTGCGAGCGGATCGTCGCGCTGCTTGACGAGGCCGGCCTGGATGCACCGGCGCTTCCCGAGGTGGGCGAACAGCTGCAGCTCGGCCGCGACACCATGACGCGTGCCCTGCGCGAGCTCTCGCTCAACCGCTCGATCGTTAAGGTCGAGCGCGACGTTGCCCTGTCCGCTGCCGCCGAGGCCCATGCGCGCGAGCTTGTTGCCGCTGCCATTGAGGCAGCCGGCGGCGCTGCCACCACGAGCGTGCTGCGCGAGGCCCTGGGTGTGTCGCGCAAACGCGCCATCAGCATCTTGGAACACCTGGATGCCGTGCGCTTTACGGTGCTCGACAAGGAGGCCGGCGGCCTGCGCTCCCTGCGCTAGATTGGCTGCTCGGTTTGGTAAAATACCGCCGCACTTGGGAACGGATGGGCTCCGGTGGGCTCCGCGGTCCTCAAAACCGTTGCGAGGCGTGCAAAACGTCTTGGATGTGTTCGATTCACATACGTTCCCGCCACACGCTACCAGCGCTTTTGTGCTCGCGGTCTTGCTGCGTGCCGCAAAGGCGCTGTTTTGTTTTTGCACGAGTTTTTCGTAGCGCCGCTATTTCGGCGGCGGTAGTTAGCATCGTGCAACGGGTTTCGAGCATGCCGATGGAGGTGTTTTGCCGTATGACTACCGTAAGACGTACCGATCTTTCTTGTGTCGTCCAGGCGGGCGGGCTGTCCTCGCGCATGGGCTGCGATAAGGCGCGCATGGCGTTTTGCGGCGAGCCGCTCATCGAGCGCGTACTGGGCCGGTTGGCGCCAGTTGCCGGTGAGTTGGTCGTGACGACGTCGCGTCCCAGCGAGCTTGCCTACCTCGAGGAGCGCAAGTTTGGCGGCCTGGTGCCGCGAATAGTGCCGGACCTTGAGGGGTCGGCGGGCGCCATGCGCGGCATCGCGAGCTCGCTGGCTGCGGCTCGGCTTCCTCATGCGGCTATCGTCGCCTGTGATATGCCGTTTGTCTCGCCGGAACTCATCGGCGCGCTTGCCGATCGTGTTGAGGCCGAGGCGCTCGACGTGTGCGTACCGCGCGAGGAGCGGGGGATTGAGCCGCTTTGCGCCGTCTGGCGCCGTGACGCGTGTGCGCCGGTTGCCCATGAGCTGCTCTCCTGCGACCGCCAGCGCATTCGCTGCCTGATCAGTCGCGTTCAGGCTGGTTATATGGATGAGCCGCAGATCGTTAAGGTAGCGGGCTCGACGCTCTGCTTCGAAAACGTCAATACGCCCGAGGAGTTTGCGGCGGCCGAGTTGCTCGCCTAGATCTGCACACATCAATGACGGGAGATGCCGTGTCACATGATATTTGCCCCGATACCGGGGAACCTTGCACTTGCGATGGGTCCGAGCCTTGCACCTGCGGCTGCGGTGGCTGTGGACATACTGCGGAAGAGGAAGCGGCCGCCGCGGCGTATCGTGAGGCACACCGCGAAGGCCCGTCCGGTGATGCCCTCGACCACGAGCGCAAGATTATCGTTTCGTTCGATAGCACCTTCGATGTGATGGAATGCGAGCAGCTGTGCCTGGATGCCGGCGTGCCCGGGCGCATCATGCCGCTGCCCGGCTCCATCACCGCCGGCTGCGGGCTGTGCTGGGCCATGCCGTTCTCGGGCGATGCACTCGCCGCCTTCCGCGCTGCCACCGAAGGCCGCATAACCCCCGCCGACTACCATCAGCTCGTCCTCTAACCACCAACATCACCACAAAGGTGCCTGTCCCCAATGTGGTGGTTTGGAACATGTGGACGAAACAGGTTTGAAACACGGGTTTTGCATGTCAGGCACTCAAAAACGCTTCTACCTGCATCGTAATCAAAACGAAACATCTGCCCGTCTGCTTATGCGAAACTTTCCCGCAACAGTGCGATATTATCCATACTCGATAAAGTTCGCGGCGCATAGGGTGCCGCGATCGACATTTTTCGTTTCCCATCATTGGAGGAAGCATGAGCTACACGCAGAAAGTTCTCGAAGAGCTCAAGGCCCGCTATCCCGAGCAGCCTGAGTTCATCCAGGCCGCGACCGAGATTCTCGGCACCATCCAGCCGGCGCTCGACGCCCATCCCGAGTACGAGGAGGCCGCCCTGCTTGAGCGCCTCGTCGAGCCCGAGCGCATTGTTATGTTCCGTGTCCCCTGGGTCGACGACCAGGGCAAGGTCCAGGTCAACCGCGGTTACCGCGTCGAGTTCAACTCTGCCATTGGACCCTACAAGGGCGGCCTGCGCTTTAACCCGACGGTCACCCTGGGCATGCTCAAGTTCCTGGGCCTGGAGCAGATCCTCAAGAACAGCCTGACCACCCTTCCCATGGGCGGCGGCAAGGGCGGTTCCGACTTTGACCCCAAGGGCAAGTCCAACAACGAGATCATGCACTTCTGCCAGTCCTTCATGACCGAGCTCTATCGCCACATTGGCCCCAACACCGACGTTCCCGCCGGCGACCTGGGCGTTGGCGGCCGCGAGGTTGCCTACCTGTTCGGTCAGTACAAGCGCCTGACCAACGAGTGGACCGGCGTTCTTACCGGCAAGGGCCTCTCCTTTGGCGGCTCGCTCGCCCGTACCGAGGCCACCGGTTACGGTCTGGCCTACTTTGTGGACGAGTACCTCAAGAGCCGCGGCGACTCCTTCGAGGGCAAGAACGTCGTCGTTCACGGCTCCGGTAACGTCGCTATCTACGCGGTCCAGAAGGTCACTCAGCTCGGCGGCAAGGTGCTCGCCTGCTCCGACACCCATGGCTGGGTCGAGGATCCCGACGGCATCGACTACACCGTGCTCGAGCACATCTACAATAAGAAGCGCTCTGGCCACGACAAGGGCGTTACGCTCGCTATGTACGTTGACGAGAAGCCCAACGCCGTGTGGCACGAGGGCGACGGCCGCGGCGTGTGGCAGCTGCCCTGCGACATCGCGCTGCCCTGCGCTCGCGAGAACACGCTGCTGCTCGAGGACGCCCAGGCGCTCGTCGCCAACGGCTGCAAGGTGGTCGGCGAGGGCGCGAACATGCCCACGACCATCGAGGCCACGACCTACTTCCAGGAGAACGGCGTCGCCTTTATGCCCGGTAAGGCTGCCAACGCCGGTGGCGTGCTCGTGTCCGGCCTGGAGATGAGCCAGAACGCCGAGCACCTGTCCTGGACCTTCGAGGAGGTCGACGGCAAGCTCGAGCAGCTCATGCGCGGCATGTTCCACAACGTGGACGACACCGCCAAGGAGTACGGCCACGAGGGCAACTTCGTCATGGGTGCTAACATCGCCGGCTTCTTGAAGGTTGCCGACGCCATGCTCGCCCAGGGCGTCTGCTAAATCTTCGCTCGACATAGCATGTGATGAGGCTCCCAGCTATCTGGCTGGGAGCCTTTTCTATCCCGGAGGACTCCTCATAACTTGCGGTGATATACGGACTGTTTAGCGCCCCAGAACGGCTAATCAGTCCGTATATCACCGCAAGTTATGGATGGGTGGGTGGATTTTGTCCTAAAACGGTGTGCGGCCCCTCGTTTGGTACACTTAAAAGTACTGGACAAGTGAAGAGATGGGGGAGAACGTGCTCAAGTTCGGTACCTACGTCCGTGTTGGAAACGCGGCCGAAGCCTATGAGCTCTTGCAGAAGAACCGCAACAACAAGATTGTGGGCGGCGGCATCTGGATGCGCCTGGGTTCGCGTCGCGTGGCGATGGCGATTGACCTTTCGGCCTGCGGACTCGATCAGATCGAGGAGACCGAGACCGAGTTTCGCATCGGTGCCATGTGCACCCTGCGCCAGCTCGAGCGTCATGCCGAGCTCAACGCGCTTGTCAACAATGTCTTTGAGTTTGCCGTCCACGATATCGTGGGCGTGCAGCTGCGCAACACCGCCACAGTGGGCGGCAGCATCTACGGCCGCTTTGGCTTCTCGGACGTGCTCTCGGCGTTCCTGGCGCTCGATTCGTATGTTGAGCTGACGGGTGCCGGCCGCGTGCCGCTTGCCGAGTTCGTTGACATGGGCTACGTGCGCGACGTGATCGAGCACGTGGTGGTCGTCAAGCACGATTACCGTGCCAGCTATGAGGCCGTGCGCAAGGCCGCGACCGACTTCCCCTCCTTAAACGTCACCGCCGCCTGGTGGGACAACAGCTGGCATGTCACCGTGGGTGCCCGCCCGCTGCGCGCGACCCTGCTGCAGGGTGAGGCATGTGGCCTCACCAGCGAGCAGCCTTCCGAGGATGAGCTTCGCGCCCTTGCCGCATCCGTGCGTGCACTGAGCTACGGCACCAACCTGTGGGGCTCGGCCGAGTACCGCCGTCGCATCTCGGCGCCGCTTGCCGTGCAGGCCGTGCGCCGCGCCGCCGGCATTGAGCTTTCGGCCGCGCTTGCCCGCGAGCTCGAGACCGTGCAAGTGCCTAAGTTTGCCACGGACGAGTATTCCTGCCGCCGCGTGCCCGGCGTCGATTCTAGCGAGGTGCGCTAATGGCTGCCAAACTCATCGATCTTTCCTTTACGCTCAACGGCCGTAAGGTCAAGGTTCAGATTGCCCCCGACACCATGCTCTTTGCGCTGTTGCGCGAGCAGGGCTGCGCGTCGGTGCGCTGCGCCTGCGAAACCACCAACTGCGGTTTGTGCACGGTGTGGCTTGACGGCGACCCGGTGCTGAGCTGCTCGGTTCCCGCCGCGCGCGTCGAGGGCCATACCATCACCACGCTTGAGGGCCTTAAGGCCGAATCCGATGCACTGGCCCGTGCGATGGCTGCCGAAGGTGCCGAGCAGTGCGGTTTTTGCGCCCCCGGCCTCATCATGAACGTGCTGGCGCTTGCCCGCGCCGCCAAGGAGGACCCGAGCCTCGTCGCCACGCGCGAGGAGCTCTCGCGCCAGCTCGCCGGCAACCTCTGCCGCTGCAGCGGCTACGAGAGCCAGCTGCGCGCCATCGTGCGCTTCCTCAACGAGTCTGGCGTGCAGGTGGGCTTCGAGATGCCCGAGCTGCCGGTCAACGACACCAGCTGCGACGGCGTCTCCTACAAGCAGATCACCCACAAGCAGCCCAAGAAGGACTCAAAGGCGCTGCTCGAGGGTCGTCCCGTCTACACGGGCGATATGGTGCCCGCCGGCGCGCTCATCGTCAAACTCAAACGCAGCCCCTATGCCCGCGCCAAGATCCGCTCCATCGACACGTCTCGCGCCCTTAAGGTACCCGGCGTCGTGGGCGTCTACACCTATGAGGATGTGCCCAAGCGCCGCTTTACCATCGCCGGCCAGAGCTATCCACAGCCGAGTCCCTACGACCGCCTGATCCTCGAGAACCTCGTGCGCTATCAAAACGAGGAGGTGGCGATCGTCGCCGCCGAGACCGAGGAGGCCGCCGACAAGGCGCTCAAGCTCATCAAGGTCGATTACGAGGTGCTCGAGCCGCTGCTCGACTTTACCCAGGCACTCGATAACGACATCGTGGTCCACCCCGAGGGCGACGTGACCTTTATGTTCCCGCAGGGCGGCGACGTTCCGCGCAACCTGGTTTGCAGCGGTACCAGCGATTTTGGCGATCTTGACGAGGCGTTCGCCCAGAGCGACATCGTCTTTGAGCGCACCTACACCAGCCAGGCCACGCAGACCGCGCCCATGGAGACCTTCCGCGCCTTCGCGACGACCGACGCGTTCGGGCGTATCTCGGTTACCAGTTCCACGCAGGTGCCCTTCCACGTGCGCCGCATGGTCGCGCAGTCGCTCGACATTCCGCAGTCGCAGGTGCAGGTCATTAAGCCGCGCATCGGTGGTGGCTTTGGCTCCAAGCAGACGGGCTGCTGCGAGATCTTCGTGGCGTTCGTCACCCAGCAGACCGGCCGTCCGAGCTACTGCTGCTACACCCGCGAGGAGACCATCACCGCGGGCAACTCGCGCCACCAGATGCAGATGACCGTTAAGCTGGGCGCCATGAACGACGGCACCATCACGGCCATCGACCTGCATACGCTGTCCAACGCCGGCGCGTACGGCGAGCACGCCACCACGACGATCGGCCTTTCGGGCCACAAGAGCCTGCCCATCTACAACCACGTGAAGGCGAGCCGCTTTAGCTGGGACGCCGTCTACACCAATACCAACCGCGGCGGTGCGTATCGTGGCTACGGTGCCACTCAGGGCCAGTTTGCCGTGGAGAGCGCCGTCAACGAGCTCGCCGACATGCTGCACATGGACCCCGCCGACCTGCGCCTTAAGAACATCGTGCGCGAGGGCGAGGTCATGCCGCAGTACTACAACGAGAAGCTCAACGCCTGCGCGCTCGACCGCTGCCTGCTGCGCGCGATGGACATGATCGGTTGGCGCGACAAGCCTCTGGCCGTGGACCTGGGCGACCGCGTGCGCGCCCTGGGCTGCGCGCTCACCATGCAGGGCTCTGGCATCTCCAACGTGGATATCGCCGGCATCGACATGCGCCTGGAAGAGGACGGTTTCATTACCATCGGCACCGGCGCCACCGATAACGGCATGGGCGTCGACACGATCCTGGCGCAGATTGCCGCCGAGGAGCTGGGCGTGGAGAGTTCCCTGATCGTGGTGCGCGGCGTAGACACCGACGTGTCGCCGTTCGACGCCGGCTCGTACGCGAGCTCGGGCACGTACGTGACGGGCCTGGCAACCAAGAACGCCGCGACCGAGCTGCGCGAGAAGATCTGCGCCAAGGCCGCCCAGATGTGGGACGTGGACGCCGCCGATGTGGTCTTTGATGGTCAGTATGTGCGCCTGTCCGACGAGCGTGCCGCGCGCGAGCAGAACCGCTACCTCACGCTGCGCGACTTTGCCAACCTGTGCGTCAAGAACATCGCGGGCGGTGACGCGCTCACCTCGCATGCCTCTGCCTGCCTGCCCGTTTCGCCTCCGCCGTTTATGGCCGGCATTGCCGAGGTCGAGGTCGATAAGGCCACCGGCAAGGTGACCGTGGTGGACTACGCGGCGGCTGTGGACTGCGGCACCGTTATTAACGAGGCGCTCGCGCGCGTCCAGGCCGAGGGCGGCATTGCCCAGGGTATAGGCCATGCGCTCTACGAGATCGTCGAGCACGATGATCGCGGCCGCCTGCGCACCGGTAACTTTATGAGCTACAAGCTGCCCACGCGCCTGGATATCGGCAGCATTCGCGTGGCCTTTGAGCCGAGCTACGAGCCGACGGGTCCGTTTGGTGCCAAGTCGATCGGCGAGGTCGTCATCAACACACCGCTCGCCGCCGTGGCTTCGGCCGTGGCACACGCCACCGGCCACCAGGTGCGCTCGCTGCCGATTACGCCCGAGAAGGCCCTGCTGGGGGAGTAGCGGGTCAGCGAACAAGTCGTAATTGGCGGGGCGGGGCAACTCGCCCCGCCTTTTGCACTCGTGGTGAGGTGGTTGATTTCCGATCTCAGCCGAACACATTAGGCGGACAGGCCGTTCCCGCAGCTAGCCGAACGCCCCCGAGGCCCCATCCGGGCCCCGGGGGCGCCGTTTTCCCAGTTGAAGGAACGGTGGAGATGTGTTTCGATGGGTCCGGTGGCCATGCTCCGCCCTCCGCCCGGCACCTCTTCCCAGACTCAGCCGGACGGTCGGTCAGTCTATTCCGTTTTGCCTTCAGGCTAGGCCAGCGGGGCATCGCCCCTCTCTGCGCGCGCCCTCTCGATGAGTCCCGGCGTCAGGTCGAGGTCGCCGAGCGGCACGTCCCACACGCCGTAGGCGTCCCGCAGCGCCGCCGCGTCCTCCCCGAGCATCGCCCTGAAGGCGCGCGCGGGCGTCGCGAAGCCGAGCGCGCCGCGGGGCTCGGAGT
>JAXJMV010000077.1:0-57050 GCA_036312985.1 Collinsella sp. | reverse complement strand
CGGGCCCTCTACGGGGCAGGGGCAGACGGCCATCCGGAGGCGCCCGATCGGCGGCCCCTCGGGGCTTGCCCGTATCGTAGGCAATGCGCCGAATGCTCGCCATCGAAATTTATCGGTGGCCCACTTCAGACTGTAATGGGATAGTTGGAGCAGTTTTGTCCGATTAGAATGGCGTCGAAGTCTTATGCACCGCGCAATTGGGCGAGAGCCGCAGCGGATTTGTATCTCGCGATGGCAGATGGGGGCTCCAGGTGAACGTCAGCTGTATGCCAGCCGTGCAAACTAAATATCCAAGCTTGAGATGTAACTTCGCGATGGTTAGTCCGGATGCTGTAAACTTTATTCATTACTAGACAGTGCGTTGGACTGTAAGGGCCGCATTTTCTTCGAGCGTCGCTGAGGGCCAACTATTATTTGGAATGGATGAAACTCGATTGTCATTTGCTTTAACAAAAGATTCAAAAGGATATCCGCGTGTTCTGGTAATTATTCCCGCTTATAACGAGCAGGAATGCATTCTCAATACCGTTGCTTCTATTAAGGCTGCTGGATATGACTATGTCGTAATTAACGACGGCTCACAGGATGGGACACTTAGGCTTTGTCGAGAGCATGATGTCAACATATTGGATCTCCCACAGAACCTTGGTATCGGTGGGGCGGTCCAGGCGGGGCATAAGTATGCTCAGAGATTTGGCTATGATATTGACATTCAGGTTGACGGCGATGGCCAACATGATCCTTCTTATATACCTGAGCTTGTTAAGCTGATTGAGGGTGGGGCGAGTCTGGCGATAGGCTCTCGATTCTTGGTCGAGACCGACGGTTTCCAATCAACCTTTATGCGTCGTGTTGGAATCAGGTGGCTCTCTTTTTTGCTTAAGTTGCTTACAGGTAAGGCGGTCACCGATCCCACTTCTGGCTTTAGAGCCTGCAATAAAGACGCCATCGACTTATTCTGCAAGAGCTATCCTGATGATTATCCGGAGCCGGAATCGATAGCTTTGGCTATGAAGCTTGGTCTCCCCGTTATGGAGGCACCTGTAAAGATGAATGAGCGCCAGGGCGGGCGTTCATCCATTGGGGTCCTCTCTTCCGTCTACTACATGATTAAAGTTACGCTTGCTATTGTCCTTGTGTGTTGGATCCATAGGGGAGACCAATAATGAATTTTTTTCTAAGGATTGGGGCAGCCATCTTTTTTGGTGGGTTCCTCGTTTATGTTCTTCGACTCGTATCCAAAGGAAAGATGCTTCTTAAGTATTCTTTGCTTTGGATTTTAATGTGCATGGCGGCCTTGCTTTGTGATTTATTCCCTCAGCTTATTTTTTATTGCTCCACGGCTATTGGGTTTGTTAACCCGGCCAATTTCCTCTTCCTGGGTGCAATTGTGCTGTTGCTTGCAATCTCTCTATCCCTTAGCGTTGCGGTGAGCCGTCATGTTTTGGCAATCAAAAGCCTTACACAAAGGATTGCCTTGCTCGAAAAAGAGCTTGAGAATCGGTTGGATTATTATGACTGAGCTTGATACAATTATTTGATTCAGTTTACTTTTAGTTCTTCAATGTTGCTAGTTGAGGAAAGTGGAAATCTGCCTTATACAAACGTTGCTTATACCCTTTGCTGAGGTCTGGATCGGTACCAAATCCGATGATTCTCATCGCGGGTTGCCATTTGCTTGTCAATGGAGGCGATATCCCTGCTCCGGCTGCAATGTTGTTTCAGCTGTTATGTCGTGGTCGAATAGTTTTGTATTAATAATGTAGAACAGATAATAGAATCAGCCGGAGGACTCCATTACAAAAGAGCGTAATTCCATTATCGAGCCATTTAGGTTAATTTCGATGTGGTGTGTAGTTACGCATCATTTTGTAATGCATAATGCAGATGATGTATCGGTTTTTGCTAGCCCTTTAACCCGTTAAATTTATTAGGACGATATCACTGGCCTGGTGGCTGAACTACTACCACACTACCGCTACGCCCCAGTGGGGCTGGGTTTTAAATACGCCTTTGGAATGATATTGCTTTGGCTATCTTGCGGAAAACAATCTCGAAGAAGAGTGGGCTCCTTGACGTAGATCGCGTCGAGCCAGACGTAGGGCACTGGCGAGCCCTCGAGCGGCCTTCCGTACAGATCCTCGATGCCTGGTCCAGGCTCGAGGCGATGGCGTTCACCTGGTCCTTCGAGAGCCTGGAGACGCCTATCTTCTCGGCTACCCTCTGCACCTTGCGGGTGCTCGTGCCGGTGGCGTACATCTCGGCGACGGCGGCAACGAGGGCGCGGTCCACGCGCCGGTGGCGCTCGATCACGTCGTCCGGGAAGAAGCTGCCGGAGCGGAGCTTCGGGATGCGCAGCGTCAGCGTGCCGGCGCAGGTGTGTTTCGTCAAGAGGATTTGAGCAAAAAGAGCATCGGAAATTGAGCAGCCTGAGCATCGGAAGCGCGCACGCTTTTTGAGCGGCTAGCCCTCCTGCATGAGGGCATGGCGGACGCGGTAGGACTCGCCGCGGAACTGGACGAGCCTCCCGTTGTTAGCGCCGGAATAATTTAGCCAAATATAGTCGGCCGAGATTGACCAATCCCGGCCGACCCATTTTAGCCAACACGCCCGCATCTATGACTTTCCTATCGCATTCCTACATCCCCTCGGGCTGGATCCCCCTCACCTTCACCGCCTGGGGGACGGCCTCCACCGAGTAGGTGTCAAGCTCCCTGCCGCGGTAGCTCGGGCCCCGCATCACGAACACCGACGCTTTGTCGAACAGCCTGTCGAGGGCGCAGAGGAGCGTGTCGTCGCCCGTGAAGAACTCATCCCACCCGCTCGGGGCGATGTTGCTCGTGAGGACCATCGCGTTCGGCCCCTCCTTCTCGTAGCGCCTGTCGACGACATCGAAGAACAGGTCGGTGCACGGCCTGTCGTAGACGCATCTCCCCACCTCGTCAACGATGAGGCACGACGGCTTGACGAGCGAGGAGACGACCCGCGAGGTGTTTCCCCGCTGGACGGCCTTCTGGAACCTGTCCCTGAGCTCGGTCGCCTTTATGTAGTAGGTCTTGAGCACCCGCATGCAGCACTCGCGCCCGTAGGCCTGCGCGAGGTGCGTCTTCCCTATGCCGCCGGGCCCGACGAAGGCGACGTTGCGGTGCGCGTAGAGGTCGGCCAGCGACGGGAGCTTGCCCAGCGCGGCCGCGTCCCGGCCCTGGATCCTGGAGAAGTCGAAGCCCTCGAAGGTCTTGGGCTCGCGCCTGGGCAGCCTGCTCAGCCTCAGCAGCGTCTCGATGGAGGCGAGCCTCCTCTTCTCCGCAAGGTAGGAGAAGGTGGCTGCCACGGCGGCCATCTCCCCGTCGCCGAGGTCGAGGTCCGAGGCGAGGGTCGCGAGCTCCTCCGCCCCGACGGCGATCCCGAGCCTCGACGCGGCGTCGCTCGCGAGCTCGTAGGGGCTCGCCCCCGCGCCCGCCATCATTCGGCCCTCCCGAAGTCGAACCTCTCGAAACCGGGTTTCGTCCTGGGCGGGGCGATTTGCTCGACCACGGTCCCCACCGGCTGGGTCGGCAGCTCCTCGGGCTGCGCCGGCGATGTCTCCCACTGCCCCTCGCACCAGCTGTCGGCGCCGGTGCCGACGGCGTGGGCGACGAGCTCGCGGGAGAGGTCGTCGCTGTATATGTGCACCACGCGCCCCTCCCGGTTCACCCTGCACTCGCGGCGGACGTACCAGTAGGGCACGCCGTAGCGGTGCCCCTCGAAGCTCACGAAGCCGTCGAAGGAGATCTTCCGGCGCGGGCACAGGTACCGCTCGACCTCGGCCGTGACCTCGAGCGGCCTGGTGTTCGCCGAGCACGCCGCCTCGTGCTCGCGCATCGGGACGCATGCCGCCGCGCGCCGCCAGCGGCCTCCCTGCTCGGCGCACCAGAGGGCGGCCTCCCGGTTGAGGGCGTCAAGGTCGGTGAAGGACCTTCCCGCGAGGAAGTTCCCCTTCACGAAGCGGACGAGCCTCTCCGCCTTGCCCTTCGTATAGGGGTGGCGCGGCCTGCACAACCTGGTGCGGAAGCCGACGACGCCCATGAACTCGGCGTAGTCGGCCTGCCAGGCGGGCCGGCCGTCGGCATCGCGGCGGACGACCACGCTCTTCATGTTGTCGGTGAGCACGGTCGCGGGCACGCCCAGCGCCGAGAACGCGTGCAGCATCCCGATGAGGAGGTTCTCCTGGCGCGCGTTCGGGAAGAACTCGACGTGGGCGCCCCCGCAATGGTGGCAGACCATGGCGAAGCAGGCGATCCGCGCCCGCTCCCCGCCAGGGCGCTCGACCGCGACGAAGCCCCAGTCCATCTGGTAGGCCTCTCCGGGCGCCGTCCTGAAGCGCTGGCCGCGGCAGCCCTGCGGGGCCGCCTGCCGCCTCTTCGCGGGCACGAGGTCCCGGTGCGCGGCGATATAGGTCTTCACCGTGGTGAGGCCGCCGGCGTAGCCCTGGCCGAGCAGCCGCTCGAATATCACCTGCGAGTTGGTGACGCCCTTCCGCAGGAGGTCGTCCACCAGGCCGGTGTGGCCGGCGAGCACGCCCGGCGCGGCCCTCCTCCCGCTGTTCCCGTGGGGCAGGGCCCTGAACCCGTGTGCCCTGACCGTCCTCGCGCGGGAGCGGGTGAGCCCCGTCCTCCTGCAGAACTCCGCGAGGTTGCATGCCTGCGGGTCGAACCCGTCGCCCTCCTCCGCGGCCATCTCCCGGAGCGCCGCGTCTATAATCTCCTGTAGGTCATCGTGTCTCTCGTTCACCTCAATGGTCCTCCTAACGCCGGCGTGTTGGCACCACCAGCGTAGTGGCGGCGGGGAGGCACGGTGGCCATTATTCGGTGACCGGGATTGGTCAAAATAGTTTGACTATTAGCGGCTAAAATCGCCCGGCGCTAACACCGGGGCATCGGCGCGGCGGGCGACATGTCCTCCATGTCGGCGTACTTCGCCACGGTGTTCCGGCTCACGTGGAGCATTCGGGCGATCTCGGACCTCGAGCGCCCGGCGGCATCCATCGACCGTATATCATTCACTGTGTCCAGGGGCACGGTCATCTCCTCCATCCTTCCCGGGCGGGCTCGCCAAAGTACCCGCCCGGGGAAACCATACGGCGAGGGCCGCGCCCCCGGTCCCCGGGGCGCGGCCCTCTTGCTTAAACTGCTCAATTTTTCGTGCTCACGGTGCTTATTTCCCAGTGATCACTCGGACCACTTCTTAGTGAACATCAACAGCAGGTGCGAGCGACCTCTCGCGGTAGCCGTTTCGGCTGTTCGCCCCGCCACCGCTCAGCTGGTCGGCCTCGGCGTCCATCGCGGCGTTCACGACCTGTTTGGCGAGTCTGGGGAGCAGCTCCCGCATGTCGATGGCGCCGTCGCTGAAACGGGGCATGGCGAGTATGTCCGGCGCCGGGTCTGACAAGATTTACATAGCGATCTTCGTCCTTTCCCGGAACCTGTTGTTGTGGTGATTTCTGGTTCCGGGACGAAGGCCGTTTTTCGTTAAACGGGCACTAAGGGGTCACCCTTGCACCAACATTTTCGGCGCGATCCATGAGATTGAATTCCGCCATTCTTTTTGGATGCCAATGTGCTTGCTAGTATACTGATACCAGTATTTTTAATTGCTTTCTATTAGTTTCTCGATTATAAGGATTTTTATGACAAGTTCCATAAGATGTAAGCCTTTATTTGTTTTGTTTGCCGTTTTTTTCGCATTCTATTCAGTCTATTGGTATCTAAATAATCCGAGATTACTTGTACTGCTTACAATTACCATCTCGTTGATTCTAATTCTTGGCCTTTGCGCTGCATATGCTAAGGTGTACCATCGTCTTAAAAGTGAATGGGTATTCTTGGCGCTGCTTATAGCATTTCTAATTATTTTTATCTTTATCTTTCCTCCGTTTACGGTTCCGGATGAAGGCCATCATTTTTTTTCAACTTATTGGATGGTTGATAGTCTTCCATTCAATGCGCATGTGACAAATGATGGTGGTTTTCTAGTACGGGATATCGATCTTTCCCTTTATAAGGGTCGCCAGAGTAACGCCATTGACTCCTCTTCATTTGATTCGATTATTCAGAATTATGCTCTGTTTGAGAATGGGAAGTGGACTCCATTCAATGAGTTCTCATTTAGCGTCAGTAGTGAGAACGTTTCTGCGAAAATAGGATCTATCGTTGGGCTGCAAATCGGTCTGTTTTTCGGACTTGGTGCCTATCCTGTGTTCTATATGGGGCGCATTGGTTCGGCTCTGGTTTTTTGCTTTTGTGCGTTCCAGGCATACAGGATTGCACCTAAGGGCAAATCGGTTATTGTTTTTGTTTCGCTTCTGCCTATGACGCTTCACTTGGCTGCTTCATACTCTTATGATTCAGGAATTATTGCGTACTCGCTTTTAGTATTCGCTTGTCTAATGCGCGGTTTTTTTGGAGAGCAGAAATCAATAGGTTGTAAAGAAATCGTCATTTATTTAATTATTTCGGCGTTTTTGGCTCCGTGTAAGGTTGTTTATTCTGGGATGATATTACTTGGTTTGCTTGTGCCCCTTTCGCAGTTCCAAGATGTGAAAGTCGGACGTATCGGTAAGTGCATACTGATTTTTGCTGTTATAGCCTCCGTTCTAGTGCTGCGCATAGCATCAATGAGTACATTGGTGTCTCAGTCTTCAGATGCCTCTCGTGGCCAAGAGATCGGGCGGTTTTATACGCTCAGTGACATCATCATGCATCCAAAGAATAGCTTCGAGGTCTTTTTTAGGACATTAGATTCCCTAGGAGATTTCTATTGGGGATCCACCTTAGGTTATTCGCTTGGATGGCTCCAGAAAAACTTGCAGTTTCCAGCCTTTTTTATGATTCCTTATTTGTTGTTTGGGTTTATTTGTTGTTTGGATTCCGAAGATGAGTCCTCTTTTCTCAGCCCCATTTGTTCCATTCTGTTTATTATCGCTTTTGCTTTGGCTGCCCTTGGTTCCATTGTATCTATGTGGTTGGGCTGGACGTTCAATTACGAGAATGTAATACAGGGAGTTCAAGGACGATATTTTCTTCCTGTTCTACCAGCTTTGTTGTTTGGGTCGAGAACGCGCTTGTTTAAATTCAACTCATCTTCGCTTTCTGTCGTCTCTTTTGGCATGTGCGTGATGAATTGTTTATATCTTATTCGTTTTATTAGTATTGCATCCTGTGTGTAGGCCTTTGCGTAATGCTCTCGGGTTTTTTCTGCTATCTAACAGTTTAGATAACAGGCGATGATTCGGACGCGGCAGGGTCCCCGAAAGCTATGCTTTTCCAAGCCAAGCAGAGACTTTGACAGAGCGCTGGGTTGGCATGCGAGAGGCCAACATGAGGCCGTGCCGCGGGGCGGACCGCAGGTAGCAAAACGGCACCGGAGCCCATGTCGGGCCCGGTGCCCAAGCGCGATATCGACGGCGCAGTTTCGCGATATTCAACAGCGCCCAAATGAGTAAATACTCATTATCTATAAATGATAATAACGATTCGCGGGTTCCCCGACGGTGAAGTTTGGATTCATATAAGGATCGCCTTTGACGTAATACTTAGCCCATCGATAATTCATGTACGCGACCTCTTTGTGGAAGCGAATCTGCTTCTCCGTATTGTTTTCAACGCCTCTAGAAATCGACTCGTAGTGATAGAGCTCGACTTCGGGTGTGTATACAATTAGGTCGTTGATCTCGCGTAGCTTTAAGCAAAAGTCAACGTCATTAAATGCAACTTGAAGCTCTTCCGTGAAACCTCCGACTTTCTCATATTCATCACGCTTGGTCATTATGCAAGCTGCGGTGACGGCGCTGAAGTCTTGTTGTGCATCGTTGAGTGCAAAGTAGCCCCAGTTATCCCTTGGCATGCTTTGGCAAAGATGTCCTGCCACGCCACCAGTGACGCATAAGCCCGCGTGCTGGATGGTGTTGTCGGGATAGTAGAGTTTTGCACCAACTGCGCCAACATCCTCACGTGCGCAGATGCCAAGCATAGTCTCAATCCAATTGGGCGTAATTACCTCAGTATCGTTATTCAACAGTAAGAGATAGTCGCCCTTGGTGTGAGCAACGCCAAAGTTCATGAGCTTGGAGAAATTGAATTCGTGCTTCCAAGTTACAAGACGAACGATGTCAGGATATTTTGCTTGCAACTTATCGTAATAATCGAACGTCTCCTTTTCTGTACTGTTGTTTTCGATTATGACAAGCTCGAAATTGTCGTACGTTGATTTCTCAACAATTGACTTAATGCAGTTGTCCAGAATGTTGGCGTGGTCTTTAGTTGGAATGATAATTGACACGAGTGGATGGGAATCTGGCACAGCGTAGGTTACTTTATATGTAAAGGGACGACGCGCTTGTTCGACCTTCGCATTGAGCCCAAGCCTGTCCAAATGACTCTGGACCGCTTTGATACCTGCGATAGTGGCATACGGCTTGCTATCGGCATTTGCTGCGGTGGAGGTCTCGCTTAGGCGCCAGTGATATAGAACCTTTGCAACATGATGAACTTTCCTTGCCTTTTCCACGGCGTGGAGAGTCAGATTATGGTCCTGTGCTCCATCGAACTCTTTCGTGTTCGGTTCTAGAGTGTCAAGCAGAGACTTACGGATGGTAAGCATATGGCAGATATAGTTATTGTTTCTGAGCAGATCGATATTGAAATCCGGCTTAAAGAACGGCTGCGCTAGCATTCCATCGGGCATGAGTTTATCTTCATCACAATAAAGAAGATCGACGTCATCATTGTTTTCAATTGCCTCGGCATATGAGAACAACAAGTCCGGTTCAAGAATATCGTCATGGTCAAAGAAGCTAACGAAATCACCCGAAGCGATGGCAACGCCGGCGTTTGTGTTTTCGGAAATGCCCTTATTCTCGGTAAGGTTAATTGATTTAATTCTGTTGTCGTGGGCCGTCTCCTGCTCAACGCGAGCCTTTAGTTCCTGATTGTCAGGACTTGCATTAACTAGGATGAGCTCCCAGTTTGCATAAGACTGGTTTTTTACGGATTCGGCCATATCGTTAAAGAACGAAATGGGTGTGTTGTATAGAGGGACAATAATGCTGAACTTCGGAGCGCTGTTGAAGACGATTTTTCTCTGCTTCTCCAGAGCGCCGATAGTTGCCTTATGATCCGTGAACCATTCGGGGTATTCAGGGTCAAACTGCGCATGGGTAAAGAGAAAGTTGGTCTCCTCAAGAAGCAAGCCTAGCTTATCGGGTGTTAAGCAGTCGAATGCACTGAATGATGGGTGATTTTGATCGTCAATAATAAAGTAGTAACGATCGAACGCCTTTGGCATTCGAATTGAGAGCTGCGTTTCAAGCTGCTTTTTCTCAGACGTAAATCCAACGCTTGTTACATTCGAGCCGAAATTGACGATGCTCAAATTAACTTCATTAAGGGTTCGATCGAAACAATGAAGTTTGATTTGCGAGTCGCTACGATAAGGAGTTCTCACCGTGCACCTAAGGATATAGTCGCTTGAATCTTCGATGCACTGCCAGAAATCAATCGTTGCCATGTCAAACTCTGAAACGTCATCGTAGTTTCGGAGTTTGCTGCACATGTCAGGTTTAATTTTGTAGTTAAGGCGCGACTCCCATTTGATGTTCTTGCAATTGAGCGAAAGGGAGTCGCTGCTCAGGGTGCGACCGTCTTGGCCGATTTCGCTAAACTCAATTTTGATGGTGCGAGCATCGGGATCGGGGACTACAAGGACGTATGAGTTCGAGTCACAACTATTGTCCCGGAATTTTAGGAGGGATAAAGGTGAGCGGCGGTTATCGTCTGTAGCCGCCTGGGCTGTTACGCTGGAGCCTTTATGGATGCCTTCAATCTTAAGCTGCTGGTAGATTTTCCAGTTTCCTCTGCATACTCCGGTTGTTTCGACTCGCATTGTTTGCCTTTCGTTTGTTGGACACTGCTCATTGTACTTTTTCATTTGTTGCCTCGCTAGAAATGCAGAAAGAGTTGCGTGTTTCTGCTGTCCGATTTAAATAAGAAGACGGGGAGGTTGCTGCCGGTGCGTATAATTTAATTAACTATGCATCTGTAATCAGCGGCTTTTGCTCAACGATTGTCAATCGAGAGGATTTTTATGAAAGGCATCATCCTCGCCGGCGGGTCCGGCACCCGCCTGTACCCGCTCACGCTCGTGACCTCCAAGCAGCTGCTGCCGGTCTACGACAAGCCCATGATCTACTACCCGCTGTCCACCCTCATGCTGGCGGGCATCCGCGACATCCTGGTCATCTCCACGCCGACCGACCTGGCCAACTTCGAGCGCCTGCTCGGGGACGGCTCACGCTACGGCGTGAACCTTTCCTACGCCGAGCAGCCCTCGCCGGACGGCCTGGCCCAGGCCTTCACGATCGGCGAGGACTTCATCGCCGGCGAGCCGTGCGCACTGGTGCTCGGCGACAACATCTTCTACGGCAACGGCCTGTCGCGCCACCTGACGCGCGCCGTCCAGAACGCCGAGTCGGGCAGGGCCACGGTCTTCGGCTACCACGTGGACGACCCCGAGCGCTTCGGCGTCGTGGAGTTCGACGGCGAGGGGAGGGCCGTCTCCATCGAGGAGAAGCCCGCCCAGCCCAAGAGCTCCTACGCCGTTACCGGCCTGTACTTCTACCCGGGCGATGTCGCCGCCAAGGCACATAGGGTGGAGCCGTCCGCGCGCGGCGAGCTGGAGATCACCACGCTCAACCAGATGTACCTGGAGGAGGGGACGCTGTCGGTCGTCACCCTGGGCCGAGGCTACGCGTGGCTCGACACCGGCACCATGGAGAGCCTGCACGAGGCCGCGGAGTTCGTCCGCGCCGTGGAGCACTCCCAGGACCTTCCCGTGTCCGTCCCCGAGGAGATCGCCTGGGAGAACGGGTGGATCACCACCGATGGGCTCAAGGAGGCCGCCGAGGCCTACGGCAAGTCGGTCTACGGGCAGCACCTGAAGAAGGTCGCCGCCGGCGAGATCGTCAATAGCCCACGCGAGTACTAGCGCAAGCTTGTTTTCTTTTAGGGGTCACCGTTTATCTGGTGGCCCCTTTCGTTATGATTACGTTGACCATAAAGACAATATGATTGGGAGTGGATGTGTTAAGCGTCTACTTTGGCGATATGCCAGAAGCGATTTACAACACAGCGACATATTTCAAAAACTCTTACCGGTCTTCTTGGATTACGGATCCCTATGCAGTCTCGATAATTAAAGATGTCGATCGATCGGTTGTTGTCTCCGAAAACGTCATCGAAAGCCCTGTGCTTGGATCCATCTCCCCACTCCAGCTTTCTGGTGGCGTGAAAACGCTGCTGCTTATGAGATTTGATCGTAAGCATATTTTTAACGCTTCTACCTGTGGTGACAACTGTGCCAAGTGGATTCTCGACATGGCGAAAGACCGCAAGCTCGTTGTGAATCTCTATCATGTGATGGACTTTGGTCGCGAGGATTTTAAAATTAAAGTCGTGAATAGCGGCCGAATCGTTCACAACATGGCCGATTTGATTCACGAGTCGATTCCGTATCTGTAGGTGCTGCTTATGAACGGTTCGCATCTCGTTAAGATTTCCCGCCGCAGGGGAACCAAGTACACATTTACCATTAAACGGAACATTACTATTGTGCGTGGGGATAGTGGCACGGGTAAGACGACACTGTTTGACATGGTCGCAGACTACATGCGAACGGGCGAGCAGTCGGGCGTTTCCTTGCAATGCGATTGTCCCTGTGTCGCCCTGACCGATTATGATTGGCGAAACCAGCTTTCGTCCGTTCATGACTCGATTGTATTTGTCGATGAGGGCTTAAAAGAGATCCATTCTGATGAGTTTGCCCATCATGTGCTGTATTCCTCGAATTATTTCGTGCTGATCTCAAGGGCTGATTTCCCCAATCTTCCGTATAGCGTGGATGAGATTTACAAGATTAAGACGAGCGGAAAATACCATTCTTTCGTCCCTGTTTATCAAGATCGCGGGAATCATCGTTATGCTATTTCCCGGTCGGCGCCAAAACAGGACTTTTCTATCCTTCTATGCGAGGACAGCAAGTCTGGTTTCCAGTTCTTTAAACGGCATTTTGCTGACAGTGAGCTTACCTGTACTTCGGCCATGACGAACAGCGCGATTTTGGGCTGGTTGGATCAGCATCTCGACGATCGCGTGTTTGTTGTCGCGGACGGGGCGGCATTTGGGTGCTATGCGGACCGCGTCCTTAAGCTGCAAGACATTCACCGCGATACTGTTACGGTTTGTCTTCCCGAGTCGTTCGAATGGCTTCTGCTGAGCTCCGGCGTAATTTCAGGGCTAGATGCCAAAGCAGTTCTGCAAGAGCCGGAAGCGTTTGCAGACAGTGAGAAGTTTAAAAGCTGGGAGGACTTCTTCTATAAGTACTTACGCGATAAAACTGGGAATTCGGTCTTCCGGTACGACAAAGACTGCATTCCGGAGGCGTTTTGTAGGGGAAGTAATTCTGCGAAGGTTATGGCTCTTATCGCGTGCCGAAATGTCCGATAGTTTTGTTGAATAGTGTCGCGGCATCACTTCCTGCGGCATACTAAAGAAGCTGTACATGCTTCAGATTGGATTTTCATGTCTGAGATTTTTGAACCTAAGAACATCATCGTCACGGGCGGCTGCGGCTTCATCGGCAGCAACTTCGTGCACTACGTGGTCAACAACCACCCCGGGGTGCACGTAACCGTCCTGGACAAGCTGACCTACGCCGGCAACCCCGAGAACATCGCGGGGCTGCCGACGGACCGCGTGGAGCTCGTCGTCGGCGACATCTGCGACGCTGGGCTGCTCGATGAATTGGTCCCCGGCCACGACGCGATCGTCCACTACGCCGCCGAGAGCCACAACGACAACTCCATCGCCGACCCTGAGCCGTTCCTGCGCACCAACGTGGAGGGCACCTTCCGCCTGCTTGAGGCCGTCCGCAAGCACGGCGTCCGCTACCACCACGTCTCCACCGACGAGGTCTACGGCGACCTGGCGCTCGACGACCCGGCGAAGTTCACCGAGGAGACGCCCTACAGGCCCTCCTCGCCGTACAGCTCGACCAAGGCGAGCTCCGACATGCTCGTGCGCGCCTGGACCCGCACCTACGGCCTCCGCACCACGATCTCCAACTGCTCCAACAACTACGGCCCCTACCAGCACGTGGAGAAGTTCATCCCCAGGCAGATCACCAACATCATCGACGGCGTCCGCCCCAAGCTCTACGGGAAGGGCGAGAACGTCCGCGACTGGATCCACACCGAGGACCACTCCTCGGCCGTCTGGGACATCCTCACCAAGGGCCGCATGGGGGAGACCTACCTCATCGGCGCCGACGGCGAGAGGAACAACATCACCGTCCTGCGCATGATTCTCGAGGCCATGGGCCGCGACCCCGAGGACTTCGACTGGGTCGCCGACCGCCCCGGCCACGACCGCCGCTACGCCATCGACAGCACCAAGCTCCAGCGCGAGCTGGGCTGGAGGCCGGCGCACACCGACTTCGCCGGGGGCCTGAAGCAGACGATCGACTGGTACGTGGAGAACGAGGCCTGGTGGCGCCCGGCCAAGGAGGCCACCGAGGCGCGCTACCGCGCACAGGGCCAGTAAGACCGCATCCCGGCGAACCGCACCGCGGGCGCCCCCGGTTACCCAACCTCTTCGATAGGAGCTTTTCCCACATGGCTGACATCGCATTCGAGAAGGACCTCTCCGTCGCCGAGACCGGCATCGGGGGCCTCAAGGTCGTCGACCTCGCCGTCCACGGCGACTCGCGCGGCTGGTTCAAGGAGAACTGGCAGCGCGCCAAGATGACCGCCCTGGGCATCCCGGACCTCCGCGTCGTCCAGAACAACATCTCCTACAACGACAGCCGCGGCGTCACCCGCGGCATCCACGCCGAGCCCTGGGACAAGTTCATCTCGGTGGCCCGCGGCAGCGTATTCGGCGCCTGGGTGGACCTGCGCGAGGGCAGCGAGACCTTCGGCAAGGTGTTCACCTGCACCCTGGACCCGAGCAGGGCCATCTACGTCCCGCGCGGCGTGGGCAACTCCTTCCAGGCCCTGGAGGACGGCACCGCCTACACCTACCTGGTGGACGCCCACTGGTCGCTGGAGCTGAAGAGGACCTACACCTTCGTGAACCTCGCCGACCCCGAGCTCGCCATCCAGTGGCCGATCCCGCTGGATCAGGCCACCGTCTCCGATGCAGACCTCAACCACCCGATGCTGAAGGACGTCGTCCCCATGGCGCCCAAGAGGACGCTCGTCACCGGCTGCAACGGCCAGCTGGGCCGCGCGGTGCGCGCGCTCGCCGAGGAGCGCGGCGTGGCGAAGGACTTCGACTTCTGCGACATCGACACCTTCGACATGTCCGACCCGGACGCCTACTCAAAATACGACTGGTCGCTCTACGGCACCGTGATCAACTGCGGCGCCTACACCGCCGTGGATAGGGCGGAGACCCCAGAGGGCCGCGCCACCGCCTGGAAGGCCAACGCGACCGGGCCGGCCCTGCTCGCCCGCACCTGCGCCGGGCACGGCATCACCCTGGTCCACGTGTCCTCCGACTACGTCTTCGACGGCACCGCGGAGGTGCACGACGAGGACGAGCCCCTCAGCCCGCTGTCCGTCTACGGCCAGACCAAGGCCGCCGGCGACATCGCCGTGGCCGGCTGCCCGCGCCACTACATCATGCGCAGCTCCTGGGTCATCGGCGAGGGGCACAACTTCGTCAAGACCATGAGGGCGCTCTCCGACCGCGTCGCCGACCCGGAGGACAAGTTGGAGCAGGTCACCGTCGTGGACGACCAGCTGGGACGCCTGACCTTCACGCGCGATATGGCGCAGGCAATCTTCCACGTGCTGGGGAGCCGCGCCCCCTACGGCACCTACGACTGCACCGGTTCCGGCGCCGTCAAGTCCTGGGCCGACATCGCCCGCGCCGTCTTCGAGGCCGCCAACGGCAACGGCGACAGGGTCGTGCCGGTATCGACCGCCGACTACTACGCGAGCGCCGCCGGCCCCGTCGCCCCGCGCCCGGTCCACTCCGCGCTCGACCTGTCCAAGCTCGAGTCGGTCGGGTTCCACATGCCCGACTGGGAGGAAGAGCTGGGGGAGTACCTCAAGACGCTCTAGCCGCTATTAACTTTTCGAGAGCAAAAGCCGCCGCTTGTTAACGGTGGCTTTTCTTGTTGGTGGCTATCTGCGCAGTGGTGCCAATAGTATTCTGCGGAAGATCTACCTCTCGCTTGTCTCGGTGGCGGACTTGCCGGGCTGGTCATCGTAGGCGTATTTGCTGTACACGTTGACCTCCCACTGCTTTTTTTCGACCTTTGCCACAGAATCCAGGATGAATCCGGTTGCAAGGCTCAGACCACAGAGGAACATAAACGATGCAGCAAGCATGGCAGTGGGGAAACGCGGGACCAGGCCGGTCTGAAAGTACTCAACAAAGATAGGAATGCCCAAAACCAGGCCGATAATCGCGAATAGAAGCGCGACGAGGCTGAAGAACTTCAGCGGGCGGTAGTCCTTGAACAGCGTGCCGATCATCGCAACGACTTTAATGCCGTCGCTCACGGTATTGAGCTTGGACTCGGAGCCTTCCGGACGGTCGCGGTACTCGATGGGCACGTCTTTGATGCGCCAGCGGTGGTCGACGGCGTGGATCGAGAGCTCGGTTTCGATCTGGAAGCCCTCGGAAAGCACAGGGAAGGTTTTAACGAACGGACGGCTCATGGCGCGGTAGCCGGTCATGACATCATCGAAGCTGTAGCCATAGATCCACTTGATCATGGCGCGGACCAGATTATTGCCAAAGCCGTGGAAGGCACGCTTGTTCTCCTCGGCGTAGGTGCCGTTGGAAAGGCGATCGCCTACGGTCATGTCGGCCGTGCCGTTAAGGATGGGCTCGCAGAGGGCCTTGGCCGCCTCGGCGGGGTAGGTGTCGTCTCCGTCGACCATCAGGTAGCAATCGGCGTCGATATCGCGAAACATCTGGCGGCACACGTTGCCCTTTCCCTGACGGGGCTCAAAGCGGACTGTGGCGCCGTGCTCGGTGGCAATGCGTGAGGTATCGTCCGACGAGTTGTTGTCATAGACATAGACCGTCGCCTGCGGAAGCTCGCGGTGAAAGTCATCGATGACTTTGCCGATCGTGAGCGCTTCGTTGTAGCAAGGGATGATGACGGCGATGGATTCAGAATTCACTTAATGCTCCTTATACATTCAATCCTAGAAAGTATAGCCGTTTGGGCCTGGCATCCTAAGATGTGGGTTAGTTCTCCAGTTTTGTTGCGCGAATCGTTTGCATGGCCGTCGGGTCTATACTGTTCGTTTGTCAACGATTACGAGTAAAGGAGTTGCATCCGTGTCGGATCAGACAAAGCAACAAGAAACTCGCAGTCTGCCTGCGACGTTTGCTAAGAACGAATTTGAGAAGGACGCGTTTATCCTTCGTCAGCTGGTTACCAAGGATTTTAAGATCAAGTATCGCCGTAGCGTTCTGGGCGTCGCATGGTCGGTGCTCAACCCGCTGCTGATGATGATCGTCATGGCCATCGTGTTCTCGACGATTTTTGGCCAGGGCCGCAATGGCTCAATGACGCCCGAGATGTACCCGCTGTACTTGATCGTGGGTAACATTACCTTTGCCGTCATGTCTGAGTCTACTAACCAGGCCCTGACGTCGATCGTGGGCGCTGCCCCTCTGCTCAAGAAGGTTAAGGTGCACCGCTGGGTTTTCCCGGTGCAGAAGGTGCTCTTCTCGCTGGTCAACTTTGCCTTCTCGCTGGTCGCCGTCGCCATCGTCATGCTGTGGTTCCGCGTTATGCCTTCTTGGCACCTGATTCTGCTGCCGGTTTGCCTGCTGCTGCTTATGTGCTTCTGCATGGGCCTGGGCATGATGCTCTCTGCCCTTACGGTCTTCTTCCGCGACGTTATGCATCTGTGGAGCGTCGTCATTACGGCGTGGACTTACATTACGCCCATCTTCTGGACGACTGACTATATTGCGCAAATGCCGCATCTCGTGCGTATCTTGATGTATGCGAACCCCATGTTCAACTACCTGCAGTTTATGCGCGATATCTTCCTGTTCCAGACTACGCCCTCGCTTATGACGTTTGGTATGTGCGTCGCTTGGGCGGTTCTTGCGCTTATTATTGGCTATACCGTGTTCCATAAGTCCGAGCGCAAATTTATCCTCTACATCTAAGGAGTGCTGTGATGACTGAATCTGTTGTTGATTACAGCGAGCAGCCTCTGGCTGTCGAGGTCGACGACGTCACCATGATCTTTAACATGGCGTCCGAGTCGCTGACCAACCTCAAGGAGTACTTCATCAAGCTTGCCAAGCATGAGTTGTTCTTTGAGGAGTTTAGGGCGCTTAAGCATATCTCGTTTGATATTCATCGTGGCGAGGTCGTGGGTCTGGTCGGCACCAATGGCTCCGGCAAGTCTACGATGCTCAAGATTATCGCTGGCGTGCTTGAGCCAAGCGAGGGCAGCGTTAAGGTGCACGGTAACATCGCGCCGCTGATTGAGCTTGGTGCTGGCTTTGACCCCGAGCTGACCGCCCGCGAGAACATCTATCTGAACGGCGCCCTGCTCGGCTATACCAAGGAGTTCATCGATGCCAACTTTGACGGCATTATCGAATTCGCTGAGCTGCAGAACTTTGTCGATATGCCGCTCAAGAACTTCTCCTCGGGCATGGTGGCGCGTATCGCCTTTGCAATCGCGACGATTACCGAGCCCGATATTCTGATCGTTGACGAGACGTTGTCCGTCGGTGATGTGTTCTTCCAGCAGAAGTGCGAGGCCCGCATCCAGCACTTTATCCAGAGCGGCGAAGTGACGGTTCTGTTCGTTTCGCACTCCATGGAGCAGGTTGAGCGCATCTGCCAGCGTGCCGTTTGGATTGAGAAGGGTGACCTTCGCATGGACGGCCCGGTCAGTGAGGTCTGCAAGGCGTACCGTGAGCAGTTCAACTAGGTTATAATTACTTACGCTTGGCCGAATTGTTTGGCTGGGCGTGCGGTTATTTGCTCCATTAGCTCAGTTGGATAGAGCAGGGGACTTCTAATCCCAAGGTCGACGGTTCGAATCCGCCATGGAGCACCATCGTTTATTAAGCCCGGACCGCTTGGTGGTCTGGGCTTTTTCACATGCCGGTGTTCTTTGTTCTTGCCGGGTATACGTTTAGGCCGAAGCCGTGGCGTGAGCTGCTATTGTGCTGCTGATGTGGATTGGTTATACGGCGCGCCAAAGGGGGCTGGAGCCGAGCGTGAGCGAGCCTCTGCTGTTTATTGGAGCCGGTGTTGCTTGGCTTGTCCTTGCCGCGCTGAGTGGGGTGAGCTTTCGAGCCGCCGCGTGGATGGGTTTTTGGTTGCGACAGTTGCCGCTCTTGCCGGTAGCTACTGCGTGTGCTGGGTTTCGATGGCGTTGGAGAAGTTGAAAGACGTGCCGGTTTTGGGGTCCTTTGAGCGAGCGCTCGTGTTCTGCGGACAGGCCAGTCTTGCCATCTTTGCAATCCACGCGGTCGATTGGTTTATTCCTTGGCAGACCATGCCTCTGCTTATGACGCTGCCAGCATCGTGGCTCTTTGCGTCGATTGTGCGCCGCAGGTGCGACATAGGGTTGGTGTACGTGATCAAGAAGGCGTAACAAAAACGGGGAGGACCAACTTGGCCCTCCCCACTATATCTAGTCTGTCTAGTCTGCCTTCAGGCACTCGGGCAAGACGTTTGCAACTGCATTCATCGCCTGCGGCCTCAGGTACTGCTCATTGAGCTTTGCCTTTCTGTAGGCGTAGCGAGTGTCTGCCGAGTACTTGATCAATACGTCGGTGAAGAATCGTTCCCAGCTTAGGTAGTCGCGGCTTTCGATATAGCTCGAAGGATCCTTGAGGATTTTTGGAATGTCGTTACTGGGAATGAGGCCAGATTGCAGAAGTGTCCACTCGAATGATTCCGGGAGGAACAAGCGAACGTTCTTGTAAACGCGCTGTCCGAGCACCTTTTCGATGTAGGGACCAAACGCTGCGCCGTCTCCAATGGCAAGAACGTTTTGCTCGGGGCATTCGTGAATTGTCCGCTTTAGATTTGCTACGCCGGTGGCGGTATAGCAGGGGATTCCGAGCCGGTTGCAAAGAGCGTCGTAGAATTGATAGCCAGATTTGCTATCCTCGACAACTACGGCGTCGGGTACCTCGAATCCAACATTTAGATCCTGATACAGCATGCTTGCCGTGTGGTCATATAGCGGCTTGGTCACCGAGTAGAAGCGCCTGTCGCTCTTGCGGCCATTGATTGTTTTACTCGTCGTGTTGACTAACTTCAGGATCTCATCAACGCTGTAGGGGAGCTCGTTGGCATCGCGACGAGATATCAGAACAAAATAGTTGGACGAGCCGTTTACGGTTTTGGCGAAGTCCTTTGAGTAGATAAACTCGTTGCCCTCATCTAGAAAGACGATTGAATCTTCGATGATCGACAGCTCGCGCTCCCAGCGTCTGCCGGAAAGCGTTTCACAAGGCACGTCGCAGCTGAGTGCAACGCCGCTTTCCGGTCCTCGGTCGTTGTAGTCGCGAATCATCGAGATGAGCGTCGTTTTGCCCGTGCCGCTGTTGCCGCGGATGAAGGAAATATTGCGTTTAAAGGTGAGCGTGTATTTGACTTTTGCGCGCTCCACGACAACGGTGTGTGATCCTTTCATTACTCATCAACATCCAGAAAATCATTGGTGGCACCGACGAACTCCTGCATGTTCCTGACGATGCGGCCGTCGTTATTGATGCGAATCTCAAAACGCTTCCAGGGAAATTTCATGATGTGGTAAAGGGTCACCAGCACATCCTGCTCTTTGCCAATTTTGAGCAGCCAGCGGGCGCAGTTATCTCCGCAAGTGGATGCATTGAACACCATGTTTGGTAGATTGCGCACCAGCAGCAGCGTCTTAACGCCGCCGGACAGTTCGAGTGGGGTGATCGAGCCCAGCTGCTTGCTTACGATGTTGTGGGGGCCGATGAGCTCTGATCCGTCCACGCTTTTAATGATCTGTGCGGCCATAGGGTCTTCGAACCATGAGTCCAAGTATGAGTTCCTAAAGTAGGTCTCGGTATCGTAGATGGAACCGGGGTAATCTCCCAGATGGATGCTTAGCATGCGAGTCTCCAGACGTTGTGTGGCTGCAACGATTATATGCCAGTAATAAAGTGCCGCCAGTAGCGAGGTTGCTGCTGGCGGCACTGGCATTACTGGCGTGCGAATCGGGGTTGATGGATTTGCGCGCGAGACTACTTTTCGAGTCGTTCCCTCAACAGCTCTAGCGCATGTGCGTAGCCCTGCAGGCCCTCACCGGTGATGGTGGCGAAGCAGGCCAGGCGGGCGTAGCTCACCTGGCGGAAGTCCTCGCGGGTCTCGACGGCGCTGATGTGGACCTCGACGGCAGGGATGGCGACGGCCTTGAGGGCGTCGAGGATCGCGACGCTCGTATGCGTATAGGCGGCCGGGTTTATGACGATGCCGTCGACCTTGCCGTAGGCCTCCTGGATCTTGTCGACGATGCTGCCCTCGTGGTTAGACTGGAAGACCTCGACCTCGTCGAAGCCCTGTGCGGCGCCCGCTTCCTGGCAAATCTGGACCAGGCGGTCGTAGTTGTCGCTGCCGTAGATGCCCGGCTCGCGAATGCCGAGCATGTTTAGATTGGGGCCGTTGATGACGAGTGCTTTCATGGTTGCTTCCTTTGCGGTTGAAAAACCACCACAAAGGTGCCTGTCCCCTTTGTGGTGGTTTTGGTTAGAGAGCGGGTGGGAGGGTGTCGAGGAGGGCATGGGCGGTGTTGGCGGCGCAGTCGCGTGAGTCGATGATGTAGTCGGCCCAGGCGCGGTAGCGCGGCATACGCTGCTCGGCCAGCTTGTCGATGCCGTCGCGCGCGGTGATGGGGCGGCCCTTGTGGGCGAGCTCGTCGAGCTTGCGGTTGAGCATCACGATCTGGCTGTTTTGGTGCAGCAGAGGGTAGTTCTCGTCGCGCGTAACCACGCCGCCGCCGGTGGAGAGCACCAAGCCGCTGCGCTTGGAGATGTCGGCCAGCGCTGCCGTCTCCTGCTCGCGGAAGGCCGCCTCGCCGCACTTGACGATAAAGTCGGCGCAGGGCATGCCCAGGCGCTCCTCGAGGGCGCGATCGAGGTCGATGTGCTCGCGGCCCGTGAGCTGAGCGATCTGCTCGCCCACGCGGGTCTTGCCCGAGCCCGGCATGCCGATCAGGGCGATGTTCTGCTCATGGCGCGACAGGCGCTCCGTTACGTCCAGGATGCGCTCGCGCGGGGTGGTTTGGCCGGTATAGCGCTCGACGGCCTGTGCCGCTTGGGCCACGAGCATCAGCAGGCCGCCGATGCAGGGGATACCGCGGCGCTCGGCCTCGAGCATGAGTCCCGTGCGGGCGGGGTTGTAGACAATGTCGATAACGCCTTCGAGCGCATCGAGCCCTTCGAGCGTGCAAGGCGCGTCGGGGCAGTGGGGGAACATGCCGGCGGGCGTGCAGTTGACGAGCAACGTTGCATCGGACAGCTGGGAGATGTTGTCGTAATTGACCTCGCTCGTGCGGCCGACGGGCACGACGATCGCGCCCAGGTCGCCCAGCACCATACTTGCCGTGGTGCCGGCGCCGCCGGTGGCTCCGAGCACGAGGACCTTCTTGCCGGCAATCTCCACACCCAGCTCCTCGACCAGGCACTGGAAACCTAAGTAGTCGGTATTGTCGCCGCGCAGGCGGCCATCGGGCAGACGCGTGATCGTGTTTACGTTGCCCATGCGCTCGGCCAGCGGGCTCAGCTCGTCCAGGTATTCCATGACGGCGCGCTTGTAGGGGATGGTCACGTTGGTGCCCTCCCACTCGTCGCCCGTCATAAAGGCCGCGAGGTCTTCGGGCTCGCGCTCAAAACGCACGTACTCAAGCCCCGCGAGCTCCTTGTAGATGGTCGGGGTGTAGCTGTGGCCCAGCACACGGCCCAGTACGCCGTAGGGACGGGTTGTGGCGACGTCAGTCATCTAGAGCACCTCCGTGTAGCTGCCAAAGTAGGTGAAGCTCTCGCACACGTCGTCAATCGAGTCGAGCAGGTCGTCGAGCGCCTTGCTGCCAAAGGGACAGTCCAGATCGAAGTAGAACATAAACTCAAAGTCGTGCCCGGGGATGGGGCGGCTCTCGAGCTTGATGAGGTTGATATTGAGCGCATAGAAGCGCTCGAGCACGCGATAAAGGGCGCCGGGCTCGTTAGCCGTGGTGATCATAAGCGAGGTGCGGTTGGCACCGGGATATACGCGCGGCTCGCGGCTGATGACGACGAAGCGCGTGTAGTTGTTGTCCGAGTCCTGGATATTGGGCTCCAGCACCTCCAGACCGTAGAGCGCCGCGCAACTGCGCGAGGCGATGGCGGCGACGTCGCCTCGCTCGGATTTGGCGACCATCTCGGCCGACATGGCTGTGTTGGGATACTTGGTGGCGTGCAGATCGTGCGCCTCGATAAAGCCGCCGCATTGCGCGATGGCCTGACCGTGGCTATAGACCTCACGAATATCCTGCAGCTTGGTGCCGGGCTTGACGAGCAGGTTGTGGTCGATCTTGAGGCGAAGCGAGCGCACGATGTGGAAGTCGAACTGCGCGAGCAGGTCGTAGACCGCGTTGACCGAGCCGGCGGTGGAGTTTTCGATGGGCAGTACGCCAAACTCGCAGAAGCCGTCACGCACAGCGCGCATGACACCTTCGAAGGTGTCGAAGAACGCGATATCGGGTACGTCGAAGAGCTTGCATGCGGCGATCTGACTGTAGGCGCCCTCAACGCCCTGGCAGGCGACGCTGGCAGCCTGGGGGAAGGGTGCGTTGAAGGCCTCGGCAGTGGCGTGGGCCTTTTGCGAGACCGTGATGCCCTTGAGCTCGTTGATATAGCGCTGCTGCTCGGCCTTGCTCATGCTCATGAGGAGGCGGAACAGCGTGATGGTCTGCGCCTCGTAGCGCTCGGGCGCGCGGCCGGCAAGGTTGTTGAGCTTTGAGCGCTCGCGGGCGGGGTCGAAGACGGCCTTGCCCATCTCGATTTTTGATTTGGCGACCTCGGTGGCAATGTCCATGCGTTCGACAAAACTGTTGAGGAGCGTGGTATCGATGCCATCGATGGTCTGGCGAATGTCAGCAAGGTCCATCGGGACCCCTTTCGTGAATCATTGCCCGGGGTGGGCGGGTTAGCGCTGGGCGGCGTCCTCGAGGAGGGCGTCCCAAATCGCGAGGGCAGCTGCTGCTTCGGCAACGGGGACGGCGCGCGGGACGATGCAGGGATCGTGACGGCCGTGGACCGAGAGCTCGGCATTTTCCATGGCGTCCATGTCTACGGTCTGCTGCTCGCGGCCAATAGAGGGCGTCGGCTTTACGGCCATACGCCACATGACGGGCGCGCCGGTGGAGATGCCGCCCAGAATGCCGCCGGCGTTGTTGGACTCGACTTCAATCTCGCCGGTCTCGGCATCGATGCGATACGGATCGTTGTTCTCGCTGCCGCGCATGGCAGCCACGGCAAAGCCCATGCCAAACTCCACGCCCTTTACGGCGGGAATGCCAAACGCGATTTGCGCGATGCGGTTCTCGATGCCGTCGAACATGGGGTCGCCGATGCCCGCGGGAAGCCCGTAGATACCGCACTCCACGATGCCGCCGATGCTGTCGAGTTCGTCGCGCGCGGCTAGGATCTCCTCGCGCATGCGGCCGGCTGCGGCGGCGTCAATGCACGGCAGATCGTTCGTAAGGATCGCCTTGCGGTCGGCCTCGCGATAGACTATGTCGTCCATCGGCAGGTCGGAGATGCCGCCGATCTGCGCCACATGCGCCATCACCCGAATGCCGCGGGCCTCGAGTGCCTGCAGCGCGATGCCGCCGGCGATGCATAGAGGGGCCGTCAGACGGCCGGAGAAGTGCCCGCCGCCGGCGACGTCGTGCATGTTGTGGTACTTCACACGCGCCGGAAAGTCTGCGTGCCCGGGGCGGGGCTTGCGGCGCAGCTCGGAATAGTCCTTGGAGCGCGTGTTGGTGTTCTCGATAATCGCGGCGATGGGCGCGCCGGTGGTATGTCCATCGACCACACCGGCGATGATGTGGGCGGCGTCGGCCTCGCGGCGCTTGGTTGTGGTCTCGTCGCGACCGGGGGCGCGACGGTCCAAAAAGGCCTGCAGCTCCTCCTGGTCCACGGCGATGCCCGCCGGGATGCCATCGAGCGAGCAGCCGATAGCGGGGGAGTGCGATTGGCCGAAGATGCTTAAGTGCAAGACGTTGCCAAAGGTCGAGGACATGCTATTCCTCCTCGAGTGTGACCTTGCCGCCCAGCAGGCGGTAGTGGTCGAAGAAATCGGGATAGGACTTGTTGACGGCCTCGGCGCCGTGGATCACGACCTCGCCGGTGGCACGGCTCGCAGCGATGGCGGCCATCATGGCGATGCGGTGGTCGTTGTGCGAATCGACCTCGCCGCCGGTGAAGGCATCGACACCCTTGATGATGAGGTCGTCACCGGCGATGCGCACCTGTGCGCCCAGCGCGGTGAGCTCGCGGGTGGTGGTGACCAGACGGTCAGATTCCTTGATGCGCAGGCGCGCACAGTCACGGATGAACGTGCGGCCCTGAGCCAGCGAGGCCACGGCCGAGATAACGGGCACCAGGTCGGGAATGTCGTGGGCGCTCATCTCAAAGCCGGCGAGCTTGTCGGACTGCACGGTGGCGGCGTTGGTGGAGCGCACGATGCGGGCGCCAAAGCGCGATAGCGCGGCAAGCACGTTGCGGTCGCCCTGTGCGGAGCTCAGCGACACGCCCTCGACGGTGATGGGGTCGGTGCCGATGGCGCCGGCGCACAGCCAAAAGGCGGCGTTGGACCAGTCGCCCTCGACGGCTACGCTGCCGGGCGTGCGGTACGAGCCGCTGCTCACGCGGAAGTTCGTGACCTCGGGCTGGCCGTTCTTGGCCGGAATACGCTCGACGTTGACCTCGACACCAAAGGCCTTCATGGCCTGGATGGTCAGGTTGATATAGGGGCGGCTCTCGATGAGGCCGGTTACCTGCACGCAGGAGGGCTGGGCGAGCAGCGGGGCTGCCAGCAGCAGGCCGGAGATATACTGCGAGCTCACGTTGCCCGGCAGCACAAAGGTGCCCGGGCGCATGCGGCCGCTTGTCTTGAGCGGAAAACCGCCCAGACCCTGCAGGTCGCAGCCGGCGGCGATGATCTCGTCCGAGAGCGGGGACAGCGGGCGGGCGCCCAAGCGTCCCTGACCCACAAAAGTTGCTTCTGCGCCCAGCGCGCAGGCGACGGGCAACATAAAGCGGAGCGTGGAGCCGCTTTCGCCGCAGTCAAGCGTTCCGCCGGCAAGTGCCTTGAGCAGGCCAAACTCAACACTCTTCATAGTGGGATGGACTTGGAAGCCATCCTCGACGGTCTCGATGCGAGCGCCCAGTGCCGTAAGGCAACGCACCGTAGCCTCGATGTCGGCGCAGGTGGTGTTGCAGGTAACGTGCGTCTCGCCGTTGGCAAGCGCAGCGCAGATGATGAGGCGATGCGCCATCGACTTGGACGCGATGGCGGGAACGGTGCCCTTAAGCGGGGACGGGGTGATGCGGGCTAGCATGCGAATGCGTCTCCCTTCTGGCCGAGGCCCTCGGCAATGAGTTCGTGGAAAGTGGAAAGCGGCGTGCGGTCGATGCTGCAGCGGCCGATGCCGTGCGGAATCACCAGGTCGATGGTGTCGCCCGCGCGCTTCTTGTCGTGGAGCGCCTCGGCAAAAACGGCATCGGCATCTAGGTCGCAGCGGGTCTTGAGGCCATGGCGGGCGCAGAGCTCCTCGATACGACCGGGCAGTGCAGCATCGCAAATGCCGTGCAGAGCCGCGGCGCGCGTGATGATGCCCATGCCGATCGACACACAGTTGCCGTGTCCGAGCTCAAAGTGCTCGCAGGCCTCGACGGCGTGTCCGGCGCTGTGTCCAAAGTTGAGGAGCTTGCGCTGGTTGATCTCGCGCTCGTCGGCAACGACCACGGCGCGCTTGATGTCGATATTGCGGGCGATGATGAGCGCTACGCGCGCCACATCGCGGTTGAGCAGCTCCAGCGTGAGCGGGGTCTTCTCCAGCTCGGCGAAAAGCTCCGGGTCGGCGATCACGGCGTGCTTGACGACCTCGCCGCAGCCGTCGGCGAACTGCTCGGGCGTGAGGGTGGCCAGGCACCCCACGTCGGCGATAACCACGCTCGGCTGCCAAAAGGCGCCGGCCAAGTTCTTGCCGGCAGCCAGGTCGATGGCGGTCTTGCCACCCACCGACGAATCCACCATGGCGAGCAGGCTCGTCGGGATCTGCACAAACTTGCAGCCGCGCATGTAGGTGGCGGCCACAAAGCCTGCCACGTCGCCCACGACGCCGCCACCGAGTGCCACGATCACGTCGGAGCGCGAAAGCTCGTGCTCTGCCACAAACTCCATAATGGCAACATAGGTTTCGGCGCGCTTATGGGCCTCTCCGGCCTCGAAGGTGCAGATGCTCACCTCGTAGCCTGACGCCTCCAGGCTCTGCTTAACGGGCATCTGGTAGAGCGGGCCCACGTTGGTGTCCGTCACGATGACGGCCTTGGTACCGCCGGCAGTGGCGCGCACGAGTGGTCCCGCCTGCTCCAGCAAAAACGTACCAACATGCACCTGGTAGGGGCGTGCAGTGTCGATATCGATGGTAATCGCCATAAGCTTCGGTCCTTTCGACCTGGCGTGATAGGTGGTCTAGTGGGAGGCCTCGTCGTCGAGCGCGCGCTTAATGCGGTCGCCCTCGGCAAGGAGATTCTCCAGATAGCGCTGGTCGCGGTCCTTGAGCGCACGGCTGTAGGCGCCGAGCGATTCGATCAGATGGTCGATCTCGTAGGCGAGCGCGTCGGCGTCGTCGATCATGAGCTCGGACCACATTTGCGGGTTGAGGTGCGCCACGCGGGTGAGATCGCGATAGCTACCGGCCGAAAAGCCGTGGTGGACCTGGGCGGTGGGGCTTTTGACGTAGGCGTTGGACACCACGTGCGCAAGCTGGCTCGTGAAGGCGATGACGCGGTCGTGCTCGGCGGCGCTGGTCACGCTGAACTTGCCAAAGCCCAAGGGGCGCACCATCTCGCGCACCTGGCCCAAAAGCTCCAGTTTGAGCGCATCGTCCACCGCGGGCGGCACGAGCACGAGTGGCGCGCCCTGGAACAGGTCGGCGCGGGAGTGTGCGTAGCCCGAGTACTGCGTGCCCGCCATGGGGTGTGCGCCCACAAAGTAAAAGCCGTGCTCACGGGCAAGCTCAAAGGCACGTTCGCACACGATGCCCTTGACGCCCACGGTGTCGATCACCACGGGACCCATGATGGCCTCGGTGTCGGTGGCGTCGGCGAGGGCCTGGGCATGCGCCTCGAGCCACTCGATGCAGGCCTCGGGGTAGCAAGCCAGGACGATGATGTCGCATTCGCCGAGTGTCTCGTCGTTGAGCTCTCCGGCGACAGTGCCCATGCTGGCGGCCGTCATGACATCGTCATCGGGGTCCCAGGCCAGCACGCGGACGCCCGCCTGGGCATAGCCGCGGGCAAAGCTACCGCCGATGAGGCCAAGGCCGACGATACCGGCGCACTTGGGGCCGCCCTGGTTAACGCGCGCGTTTCTCACCGTACCCATGGGCTACTCCATGGTCTCTTGGCAGACGACCTCGCGGATGGCGCGAATGCGGCGCATGGTGTCGTCGAACTGGTCGGGGGTGAGGGCCTGAGCGCCGTCGGACCATGCGCGGCTGGGCTCGTCGTGGACCTCGATCTCCAGGCCGTTGGCGCCGCAGGCGGTCGCGGCGAGCGCCATGGGCTCAACGTAGCGGGTGTAGCCGGTGGCGTGGCTGGGGTCGGCGACGACGGGCAGGTGCGACAGGTGGTGCAGAACCGGCACGGCGTTGAGGTCGAAGGTATTGCGGGTGCGGGTCTCGAAGGTGCGGATACCGCGCTCGCACAGGATGACGTTGTCGTTGCCCTCGCTCATGATGTACTCGGCTGCCATAAGCAGCTCGTCGATCGTGCCGGACATGCCGCGCTTGAGCAGAATCGGGGTTTGGGTCTTGCCGACCTCCTTGAGCAGGGGGAAGTTCTGGGCGTTGCGGGCGCCGATCTGCATGACGTCAATCTTCTTGTCCAAGAAGACCTGCACGTCGCGTGGATCCATGATCTCGGTGACGATCGGCATGTCGAGCTCGGCAGACGCCTCGCACAGCAGGTCGAGGCCGGCGGGGCCCATGCCCTGGTAGGCGTAGGGGGAGGTGCGGGGCTTGTAGGCACCACCGCGCAGCATCGTGGCGCCGGCGGCCTTCACGCGGCGTGCGATGCGGATGAGGTTCTCGCCCTCGACGGAGCAGGGACCGGCGATGACCTGGAACTGGTCGCCGCCGATCTTGACGCCGTGACCGCAGTCGATGACGGAGTCCTCGGGGTGGAACTTGCGGTTGGCGCGCTTGAACGGCTCGGAGACGCGCTGCACGCGCTCTACGACATCCATGGACTCGAGCAGGAACGGGTCGATCTTGGTCGTATCGCCCACCAGGCCGATAATCGTCTCATTCTCGCCGCGCGAGACATCGGTCTTCAGGCCCTTTTTCTCAATCCAGCTGACGATATGGCCGACGGCCTCGTCGCTGGCGCTCTGCTTTAAAATTGCAATCATGGTGTGCCTCTCACCTCGATGGATAACTTTTGCAAAAACGGCCCGCATCGCGAGCCGTGTATATATGGTGCATGAGAGTTTATACTATCTGACTCGCTTTTGCCTTCTAAAGTGGGCCGTTGCGCCGCGTCTTCCTCGGAATTGCAAAGCTTTTTCTTTTATTTTGATAGCCCGTGGTGCACTTGGGTATAATGCCAAACGTTGGCCCTATTAGCTCAGGGGATTAGAGCGTCTGCCTCCGGAGCAGAAGGCCGTTGGTTCGAATCCAACATGGGGCACCATCGAACGTAAGACCGTCCGAACCTCGCATGGTCCGGGCGGTTTTTCTTATACCGACGCGACGTGATGGGACGTGGTATGGCAGCAACGGATATCGAGCGCGGACTCTCAACCGCCGAGGTCGAGGAGCGTATCGCCGCCGGTAAAATCAACCGCAACATGGAACTCAAGACCAAGTCGGTCAAAGAGCTCATCATCGAGAACCTCTGCACGCTGTTCAATTTGATCAACGTGATCTTGGCTTTCCTGGTCATTTTGACCGGTTCGTTTAAGAATCTGACGTTCCTGTTCGTGGTGTTCTTGAACACCGCTATTGGCGTCATTCAGTCCATGCGTTCAAAGAAGATGGTCGATAAGCTCACGCTGCTGACCTCCAAGAAGGCCATCGCGGTGCGCGACGGCGCCGAGGTGGAGCTCGGCCTGGACCAGATCGTGCTCGACGACATCATCCGCTTGGGGCGCGGCGACCAGATTCCGGCCGACGCCGTGGTGGTGTCGGGCGAGGCGCTCGTGAACGAGAGCCTGCTGACGGGCGAGAGCGACCTTATTAAGAAACAGCCAGGCTCTGAGCTCATGAGCGGCAGCTTTATCGACTCGGGCCTGCTGCGCGCCCGCGTGATCCATGTCGGCGCCGACAACTACGTGGCCAAAATTAATAACGAGGCCAAGTACGTCAAAAAGGTCAATTCCGAGATCATGAACGCGCTGAACGCCATCGTGCGCTTTGCGAGCATCATCATGATCCCGCTCGGTTTGGCGTTGTTTGCCTCGAACGTGAGCGAGCTGTGGGATGCAGCGGGAACCCCGGGCGATAGCGCGCTTTCGTGGTGCTTCTCCGAGCTGTTGGCTGGTCATGTGCCTTCGTCGGCGCTGCTGTCCACGGTGGGCGCCCTGCTGGGCATGATCCCGCAAGGCCTGGTACTGCTGACCTCGTCGGTGCTCGCCATCGCCACGGTGCGCCTGGCCCGCCGCAAGGTGCTGGCGCAGCAGCTCTACTGCATCGAGACGGTCGCTCGCGTCGATGTACTGTGCCTGGACAAGACGGGCACCATCACGTCGGGCCGCATGGAGGTCGAGGGCACCTACCCGCTGCCTGTTGAGGGTGTTGGCTTTGGCGTGGACTCGGACGAGGCGGCTGTTCCCGTCGATACCACAGTGCTCGATTTTGCGCTGGCTAACGTGGCACGTGCGACTTCGGCCGATGCCAACGAGACCTGCCAGGCGCTGCTCAACTATTACGCCGATCGCCCGGTCGAGGTGTCTGAGCCGCTGTCGGTCATTCCGTTCTCGTCGTCTAAAAAATGGAGTGGCGCTTCGTTTGCGCAGGGCTCCTATGTGATGGGCGCCGCGCAGTTTGTGCTTTCGGAGCGTGTGTTTTCGCAGGTCGAGAACCGTGTCGCCGAGCTTGCCGATACCTGCCGCGTGCTCGTGGTGGCGCGCGTGGACGGCTTTACACCCGATGGCGATATGGTGGGCGAGGCCGAGCCCGTGGGCTTTGTGACCATCCGCGACGAGATTCGTACCTCGGCGGCCGAGACCATCGGCTACTTTAACGAGCAGGGCGTGACCCTCAACGTGATCAGTGGCGACGACCCGCGTACGGTGTCGTCGATCGCGCGCGTGGTGGGCGTGCCGGGGGCGGACGCTTATGTGGACGCCACGACGCTCGATACGCCTGCCAAGCTCGATGCCGCAGTGGACCGCTACCATGTCTTTGGTCGTGTGACCCCGCAGCAGAAGCGCGAGCTCGTACAGGCGCTCAAGCGCCGCGAGCACACCGTGGCCATGACGGGCGACGGCGTCAACGACGTGCTGGCGCTCAAGGAGGCCGACTGCTCCGTGGCCATGGCAGCCGGCTCCGATGCCGCGCGCAACGTGGCCGAGATCGTACTCGTCGACAACGACTTTGCCTCGATGCCCGCCGTGGTGGCCGAGGGCCGTCGCTCCATCAACAACCTGCAGCGTTCGGCCTCGCTGTTCCTGACCAAGACGCTGTTCTCGATGGGCCTGGCGGCGCTGTGCATCGCGCTGCCGCCGTACCCCTTCGAGCCCATCCAGATGACGCTCATCAACTTCTTCTGCATCGGCGCGCCGGGCTTTGTGTTGGGGCTGGAGCCCAACAATGCTCGCGTGAAGGGTGCGTTTTTGACCAACGTACTCAAGCGTGCACTGCCGGCGTCGATTGCGGTCATTTTGGCTGCGGCGCTCGATATCTTTGTGGCGCGCGTGTTTGGCTTTAGCCAGCTCACGCTGTCTACGATGTGCTTGCTTACGTCGTGCGCGGCGAGCGTCAGCCTGATCTGGCGCATCTCGCAACCTCTCACGCCCTTACGTGTGGTGCTCTTTGTGTTTGTAGTCGCCGGCATCCTGGTGGGCGTTATCGGATTCCCAGAGCTGCTGTCCATTGCCAACCTGTCGATGGGCCAGATGGTTATCTTGGCTGTCATCGTGGTCTTTACCTGCTCGGTGTTCTTTAAGCTCGCCACGATGATGGATTCGCTCAAGCCGCGTCGTCGTCATGCCGCAACTGGTTTTGGCCGTGGTGTGCGTGTCCGCCTGGGTCGCGGTGGCGGCAAGGTGAGCTCGACGGGTTCGACGGCCGAGCGTTTTGCCAAGCGCGTCGCCGCCGACATGGCGCAGCGCCGCGAAGATCGCACCGCTCGCGAGGCCGAGGCCCGTGCACTCGAGGGCGTGGCCCAGGCCCAGCCCAAGAAAAAGAGGAGTGCAGGAGCCAAGCGCTCTCGCGTGACCAAGTCCGCCCAAGGCATCAAAGTCTCGATGCCAAGCAAAAAGAAGAAGTAACTACGCGCCCTGGCGATGTTGAATTGGTGCCTTGCTCCTGTGGGGCCGTGGCGATGTTATGCTCTAACCTCGATTGTTTGAATTGCTTCGAAAAGAGGATGCCGTGATCTGCCCGCATTGCCTTAAGACTATCGAGGACGGCGCCTCGTTCTGCCCCTATTGCAACGCCTATGTGGGTCCAGGCGACGGTCCCGAGCACACCGAGTTCGTGTTCTGTGAGGGCTGCGGTGCCCGTCTTTCTCCGCATGATCGTACGTGCCCCAAATGCGGACGCCCCGCTCCGGGTATCCTCTCCGAGGACGCGGCCGCATCCGACCTGGCAGCGGGCCGCACGGCGGGCTTTCCGCGCCTAACGCAAGAGCAGATCGATACCGAGGTGCCGCATGCGCCCGCCTCGGCTGCCGCGGTTCTTTCGGACGCCGCCGATCCTAACGAGACCTGCGTGCTGCCGGCTTTCGATAAGGATTTCGGTATCCCTAAGGTCGATATTCCCACGCCCGTTTCCCTTCATGACGATGCTCAAAAACCCAAGCGCAAGGTGCATCCCGACGAGGACGCCTATCACAAGCACAAGCGTCATATCCCCAAGCCGCTCATCGTCATCGCGGTACTTGCCGTCGTTTGCGGCGGTGCCTATTGGTTCGTGACGACCGATCCCATGGGTGTCATGCCCGGCTTCTATGACCAGTTTGGCCAGGCCGCGCAGACCACCTTCCCCACGCGCCAAAAGGGCGAGGCGACTGAGGACGATACCAAGCAAGACGATTCTGCCGAGGTGGTCCAGGAAGAAACCGTGCTGACCGATGATCAGCTCTATACCAGGCTCGACGGTCTGTATCAGACCATCGTGTCCTACGGTGACGAGGACCAGATCGGCGAGGTCATCGATTCCTTTAACAACGGCTATCTCCGATCGCCGCTGTCCACCCGTCAGGAGCTGTCGCAGAGTGCCTACGCCCTGCGCGACCAGATCAAAAAGACGCAAGATGAGCTCAACAACCTTAAGTATCAGGACGATACGGTCTATGCGGATGACATCGCCCACTTAAAGCAGCTTGCCGAGTGGATGTATGAGCGCGTCGACGTGATCTGCCAGAGCTGGGATATCTCGCTGGCCATTCCCGATGGCGAGTCGATGAGTTCCCACCAAAGCGAGATCCTGGCGCCCATCGCACAGGGCGGCAACAGCGCGCTGAATCAGTACGACGCCAACGTGGGCTCCTGGAAGCCGCAGCAGCGTTCCTAAAATTAGTTCGCCATAGTCGGCATAACCTACGTGCGCAATTGATGTAAGCGCATGCTTATTGCTACAATTCGTACAAATATGCTTTAAACGCACGAGGAAGGAACCACATGTTTGGTTTTAAGAAAGAGCTCTACACGCCCGAGTATCAGCTTGCCGGCGACGAGTGCGCCGTTATCGAGACGTCGAAGGGCACCATCAAGGTCAAGTTTGACGGCGAGGGCGCTCCCATTCATGTCGCGAACTTCTGCGAGCTTTCCACGATGGGTTTCTATGATGGCCTTAAGTTCCATCGCTATGTGCCCGGCTTTGTCATTCAGGGCGGCGACCCCAATACCCGCGATATGTCCGGCGTCGACGTCGCTGCCGGTCTTGAGGGCCCCGACGGTATGCCCGGTACCGGTGGCCCCGGCTACTGCATCAAGGGCGAGTTTGCCACCAATCCACGCAACAGCCATGTCGATGGTGCCCTTGCCATGGCACGCTCCATGGACCCCGATTCCGCGGGTTCGCAGTTCTACTTCTGCCTGGGTGCCCAGCATAACCTCGATTCCGGTTACACCGTCTTTGGTACCACGGTCGAGGGTCTCGATGTGATTTCGCAGCTGCGCGCCGGCGACGAGATCGTCCATGTCGAGATCGTTCACGAGTAAAGGGGACTTCCTTGAATAGCCAGCTGATCCAACAGGGCCGCGCCGCTTACCGCGCGGGTGATTTTTCCGCTGCAGCCCAGATGCTTGGGGCGGCAAAAACTCCCGATGAGATTATGGGCGAGGCCGATCACCTTCGTGGTAACGCCTTGATGCACCTGGGCATGTATGCCGAGGCCGCCGAGGCCTATGCCGCCGCCCTCAACGACGGCACCTACGGCAAGCGCGGCGCACTGCTCACCAACCGCGGCAAGGCGCTCGCCGCCGTGGGCGACTACACGACGGCCGCCCAGGCGTTCTCTGCTGCTACGCAGGATGCTTCCTATGCCACGCCGTTCAAGGCCTATCTGGGCCTGGGTAACGCGCTGTTCCAGTCGGGCGACTATGCCAACGCGGGTACTGCCTTCCGTCAGGCTGCCATCGACGGCGCCAATCCGGCTCCTGCCGCCGCACTCGGCGAGCTTGGTCGTTGCTTCATTAAACTCGGCCGTCCGGCGGATGCCGTGGAGACCTACCGCACGGCTATCGACTTTGCCGGCCCCCGCGACGACACGCGTGCGCTCAACGCCGGCATGGGTCAGGCACTTTCTGCCGCCGGCCGCCCCTCCGACGCACTCGACGCCTTTAACGCCGCTACTGCCGATGGCATCTACCAGCTCACCTCCGAGCAGGCCGATGAGCTTGCCCGCGTTCACGATTCGCTTGCCGCGCTATCCGCCCAGACGGCTATGGCCACGGCTCCGGCGCCCGCGATGGACGCTCCTGCCGTCGATCCGCTCGATCCTACGGGCGCGACCGGTCAGTTTATGCCCGATCCCTCGGACACCGGTTTCTTTACGCTGTCCGAGTCCGAGATGGTCCAGCAGGACCGTCAGGATCGTAAGCAGGCCAAGGTCCGTCGTCGCCATCGCCACACGGGTCTCAAAGTCTTCATTGTGCTGCTTCTGCTCATTTTGATCGCCGCGGGCGGTCTGGGCTTTGCCTACACACGCGGCTTTGGCTTCCCGTCTCAGGAATCTGTGGTTACCGATCTGTTCCAGGCTGCCGGCGACGGTGACACCGCAAAGGCCGAGTCTTGCCTGGCCTCGAGCCTGTCCGAGGACGCTAAGTCGATGATCATCTCCTCGATTCCGCAGGGTGCCACCGTGTCCGTCGAGGGCATGGATCAGTCCATGACCGAGACGACCGCCAAGGTTAAGGCGTCGCTGTCCAAGGGCGGCGAGCAGGAGTACACCGTCCAATTCGTGCGCTCCGACAACCATATCGGCTGGGCCGTTTCCTCGCTCGATATGGATTTCTCGGCTGCTGACAACCAGTAGTGACCTTATGGGATTTAGTTTTGCCCGGTGCTTCACCGCAAGTGAGGTGCCGGGCTTGCGTTAGTATCATGAACTAGTAGTTTTCCAGCAATCATCCAACACATCAGGAGTTGCGTTGTTTTCTTTGATGGATATGTTCTTCGGTAGCTATGCGGGCGATCTTGCCATCGACCTCGGCACCGCAAATACGCTTGTCTCCGTGCGCGGCAAGGGTATCGTCATTCGCGAGCCCTCCGTCGTCGCCATCGACAAGAACGACGAGCGCATCCTGGCGGTCGGTATCGAGGCAAAGCGCATGCTCGGCCGTACGCCCGGCAACATCGTGGCTGTTCGTCCCCTGAAGGACGGCGTCATCGCCGACTTCGATGTTACCGAGGCCATGCTTCGCTACTTTATCGACAAGGCGTCCGAGAAGCGCTATCCGTGGACCCCGCGTCCGCGCGTTGTCGTCTGCGTTCCCTCCGGCGTCACGTCGGTCGAGAAGCGTGCCGTCTTTGAGGCCACGATCCAGGCTGGCGCTCGCCAGGCCTACCTGATTGAGGAGCCCATGGCTGCCGCTATCGGCGCCGACCTGCCCGTCGAGGAGCCCACCGGCTCCATGGTCATCGACATCGGTGGCGGTACCACCGAGGTCGCTGTTATCGCCATGGGCGGCATCGTCGTCTCGCAGTCCATTCGTATTGCCGGCGACGAGTTCGATCAGGCTATCCTCACGCACGTTCGTGATGCCTACAACCTGGCCATCGGCGAGCGTACGGCAGAGGACATCAAGATCAAGGTCGGCTCCGCCGTGCCGCTCAAGGACGAGCTTGACGTCGAGGTCAACGGCCGCGACGTGATTACCGGTCTGCCCAAGACCGTGCGCATCGAGAGCGAGGAGATTCGTCGCGCGCTCAACAAGCCGCTCGACGAGATGGCCAAGGCCGTCAAGGACGCCCTCGATGCCACGCCTCCCGATCTCGCCTCGGACCTTATGTACTACGGCATTTTGCTGACCGGTGGCGGCGCGCTGCTGCGCGGTCTCGACGTGCGCCTGCGCGATGAGACCGGCGTTTCGGTCAACGTCAGCCCCACGGCGCTCGATAACGTTGTTAACGGCTGTGCCCGCGTGCTCGAGGCCAATGCGTTTGATGGCGGCTTCGTCCAGACCAATGCTTAATTTCCAAAAGGTGGATTCCATTTGGCACGATCTTCGGGTTTCTCCACAAATCTGAATACCAAGCGACAATCAACGGGTATGCGCCCGTTGATTGTTTTCACCCTGATTTCGGTGTTGCTGCTCACGTTTTACATCCGCGAGGGCGAGGCAGGGCCGATTCATGCCGTGCGTTCGGGCGTAACGACGATTACCTCGCCGGTGCGCTTTGTGGGTTCGGCTGTGGCGGCTCCCTTCAATGCGATCGGCAACGTGTTCTCTAACCTTACGGCGTCGCAGGACACGCTCGACGAGCTCAAAAAACAAAACGAGGAACTGACCTCTAAGGTTGCTGAGCTCTCCGAGGCTCAAAAGACCGCTGAGCGTCTGGAGGGGCTGGTCGGCCTGCAGTCGACCTACAACCTCAAATCGACCGCAGCTCGTATCGTTGGTGCCTCGGGCGATGCCTGGACCTCGACCGTCACGATTGATAAGGGTTCTGCCGACGGGCTTACCATCAACATGCCTGTGACGAGTTCGGCCGGTGTTATCGGCCAGATCATCGAAGTCTCGGCCAAAACGTCCACCGTGCGCCTGATTGGCGACGAGAACTCCGGCGTATCCGCCATGGTGCAGGACACGCGCGCCCAGGGCATGCTGCAGGGTCAGGCTGACGGCACGCTGCGTCTTGAGTACGTGAGCGTCGACTCCGATGTTAAGGTTGGCGACATCATCGTGACCTCTGGCATCGGTGGCGTGTTCCCCAAGGGCCTTCCGCTTGGCACCGTCTCGTCGGTTGAGAAATCGGCAAACGACGTGTACTACACCATTGTGGTGCGCGCTCAGACCACGGCCGAGAACAACGAGGAAGTGCTGGTCATTACCTCGCTGACCGACGAACAGTCGGCCTCGGATGAGGACGTGAGCACGGCCAACAGCACGCCGCAGGGAACGTCGCGCGATGCTGCAACCAAGATGAAGGACGAGAGTTCGGATGACAGTTCCGACACGTCCGAGACGACCGATTCCGGCTCGAGCGAATAGGGGGCATGTCCATGGATCTACACGAGCAGGGGATGAGCTCCCGCACGTTTGTGATCGCTGCCATTGTGTGCGTGCTGCTGCAGGCAGGCCTGGCACCGCAGATCTCCATTGCGGGCGGTCGCGTCAACTTCATGATTATCCTGGTGTGCCTAAGCGTGTTCTCGGGCGACCCGACCCGTGCCGTCGTGTGCGGTTTTTGCAGCGGCTTGTTCTATGACCTGTCCGCTGCCGTGCCGGTGGGCGTTATGTCGCTCCTGCTGACCGTGGGTTCTTTTGCCCTGGTGCACAGCGCCGTCGGTCAGACGGGCGGTACCCCGAGTGCGCGCGGCGTCACTGTGGGCGCCTTTGCGCTCGTCATTAATGTGATCTACAGCATCATCTTGCTGTTTATGGGTTTGGAGACGAGCTTTGTCGTGGCGATCTTCGGCCATGCGCTGCCGTCCTCGATCCTGACGGGTCTGGTTGCCATTCCGTTTTTGATGTCCGGCGTCGTGCCACAGTCCGGCTATGGATTCTCCGCACGTGGCGGACGCCAGGCGGGTATGCGCTTTAAGCCCAAGACCCGCAAGCTCAAATAGGGGAGGCCCGTAGATGTCTTCCCAGTTGACGGTTATTATCGCCGGTATCGTGCTGGTTGTGGCCATCGTGGTCGCGCTGGTCATCATGCGTCGCGGCGATTCCCGTTTTACCTACGATACGCAGTATGGAACGGCCCCGCGCGCCACCGAGGGCGAGGGCAATACCGCGGCGACCGCCTTTAAGGGCCGCTTTTCCATCCTCACCACGGGTGTGGGCGCGATGTTTGCGGCACTTGCCGTCAAGCTGTGGGGCATGCAGATGGTCTCGTCGGACTATTACGAGAAGCAGGCTAATAGCAATCAGACTCGCACCGTTACCACACCCGCTGTGCGCGGCCGCATCCTCGACCGCAATGGCGTGGCGCTTGTCCAGAACCGTCCCTCACTTGCTGTCGTGGCCTACCGCGACCTTGCCGAGGATGAGGTTCTGGTTCGCCATCTTGCCAACGTGCTTGGAATGCCTTACGTGGCGGTCCTTCGCAATATTCAGGATAATACAGAGGGCGCACAGAGCCTGCATACCATCGCGACGGACGTCCGTCGCTCCACGGTTGCCTATATTCAGGAGCATGCCGGCGAGTTCCCGGGCGTCAAGATTGCCGAGCGTACCGAGCGCCAGTATCCATATGGCGAGACGGCATGTCATATCTTGGGCTATACCGGCACCATTACCTCCGAGCAGCTCGAGGCCCAGAATAAGAAAACCTCTGGCGATGATGATGCTTCTGCTGGCAAGATTACGTACCAGTCGGGCGATATCGTGGGCCAGGCGGGCGTTGAGAGCTACTACGAAAACCTGCTGCAGGGTATTCGTGGCGAGCAGACCGTCAAGGTCGATGCCTCGGGCAATGTGACCGGTCAGGCCGGCGCCGTGCCCGCGAAGGCCGGCTCCGACATTAAGCTCACGCTCGACCTTAAGATCCAGCAGGCCTGCGAGACGGCGCTGGCGAGCGCTATCGAGCTTGCCAAGACCACTGGCTACAGCAATGCCGGCAACGGCGCCGTAGTGTGTCTCGATCCCAACAATGGCGAGATCCTGGGCATGGCGAGCGAGCCCAAGTTCGATCCGTCCGTCTTTATCGGCGGTGTCTCAAATGACGTGTGGACCGAGCTCAATGATGACAAGGGTTCGCACCCGCTGCTCAACCGCGCCATTAGCGGACAGTACATGTCGGCCTCGACCATCAAGCCGCTCTCGGCGCTGGCCGGTCTTGAGTTTGGAACCTACACGTCGGGGCAGACGACCAACTGCACGGGTTATTGGACGGGTCTGGGCAAGTCGTGGGGCAAGTACTGCTGGCTGCATTCCGGCCACGGCACCATGACGCTGCAGTCGGGTATCGCCAACTCGTGCGACCCCGTCTTCTACGACATGGGCAAGGCGTTCTTTTATGACGAGCAACATCCCGAGGGCCTGCAGGAGGTCTTTCGTCGCTGGGGTCTAGGCAAGACCTGCGGTATCGATCTGCCGAGTGAGGGCGCGGGCCGTATTCCCGATGCCGAGTGGAAAGAGTCGTACTTCACCGACGCCTCTGCCGAGGACCGCAAGTGGAATGCCGGCGATATGACCAACATTGCCATCGGTCAGGGTGACATTCTGGTGACGCCCCTGCAGATGGCGTGTGCCTATATGGGTCTTGCCAACGGCGGCAAACAGTACGTGCCTCACGTGTTTTTGTCTGCCGTGTCGCGCGATGGCGACGGCGATGCCTATAAGTACAACGGCAAGGGCAAGAAGAAGCGCTTGGTGGCCAAGATCAACAACGATTCGGATTTGGCTCTTGTTCGCAACGGCATGCACGACGTGATTTACACGGCATCGACGTCCTTGGCGGCGCACTTTGGCACCCTGACGCCGCAGGTATACGGCAAGTCGGGCACGGGCGAGAAAAGCGGCGAGGACGAATACGCGTGGTTCTGCGCCTATGCACCGGCCGATGACCCCAAGTATGTCATCGCTACTGTTCTGGAGCAGGGCGGCGGCGGCTCAGATACCGCGATGCATGTCGTGCGCGACGTGCTCGGCGTGATTTATGGCGAGCCCGATACCTCTTCGGCCTCGGGCGATTCTTCGGTTCGATAGGAGGTTGCGATGGATTTTTCTCCGGCGGATCTGTTCCGTTCAACCAAGACCGGCTCTCGCAGCAGCCTGGACCGCGTCAACAAGCAACTTTCGGCCTCGCGCGGCACGTTTCGCCAAAAGGTGCATATCGGTGTGCTCGTGGCTACTGTGGCGCTCGTCGCCTACGGTGCCATCATTATCTGGTCGGCTTCGCAGTTTAAGGCCGATGCTTCGTTCTCACGCCATCTGCTGGGAATTGGCATCGGAGCAGTGCTGGCGGTGCTGGTCTGGCGCTCCGACCTGCGCGGTATTTCCAATTTCTCGACGGCGTTGCTCGTCATCGACCTGATCGTGATCCTCTCGCCCAAGATTCCGGGTCTGTCCTATACGGGCGGTCTGGGCATGACGGGCTGGATCAAGATTCCCGGTATCGGCTTGACATTCCAGCCGGTTGAGCTTGCCAAGCTCATCACCATCTTCTTTATTGCTACGCTTGGCTCGCAGTATAACGGTCGCATCGATACCGTTCGCGACTACGTCAAGCTCTGCGGCATGCTGTCCATTCCGTTTTTGGCCGTCGTTGCCATGGGCGACCTGGGATCGGGCCTGGTCGTGCTGGTTTCTGGCGCTATCGTCATCTGTATGAGCGGTGCACGCCGCGAATGGGTGCTGTCGACCCTGGCCCTGCTTGTGGGCCTGGTGGCCCTCGTCCTGGCGCTCGATTCGGTCTTTGATTCGTTGCTCGGCCATGATGTGCTCATCAAGCAGTATCAGATGAACCGTCTGACGGTCTTTATCGACCCCGATAATGCCGATTCGGACGATGCCTACAACCTGCAGCAGTCGCTTATCGCCGTTGGCTCGGGCGGCTTCTTTGGTAAGGGTTTGGGCCATGCGACGCAGTCGGCCGGCGGCTTTCTGCCTGAGTTCCACACCGACTTCGTCTTCGCCTTTCTGTCCGAGACCTTTGGCTTTTGTGGTTCCTTTTTGCTCCTGTGCCTCTACGTGCTGCTGATCTTTTCGACGATTCGCGTCGCTTTTAAGTGTGAGTCGCTGTTTTTACGTCTTTCGTGTGTGGGCATCGTTGGCATGTGGGCGTTCCAGACCTTCGAAAACATCGGCATGTGCATCGGCATGATGCCGATTACCGGTATTCCGCTACCGTTTATTAGCTTTGGCTCGTCTTCGATGATGATTCAGCTGCTGACGGTGGGTATCGTACAATCCATATGGCGGCATCGTTCGGGCGCCGCGTAACCGCTGGAGGGGTTTGCTATGAAAATTCCCGTAGATAAGCTGACCCGCGCTTTTAAGATGGGCGCGTCCGTTAAGAAGGATTCCGATACGCCGGTGCGCGTTTCGGTCTATCTGGATTCGTCCGCCTCGCGCTTTCTGGCCGAGACGGTGCGTGACGCCTTTGTGCCGCAGACGACCTCGGGCATTGTGCGCGTCGAGCGTCTGGGGGAGGAGCGAATTGCTCCAAAGACCGATACCGATGTGGTACTGGTGCTCTCGTGTGGTTCCGATCGCTTGGAGAGTGCCGTGCAGGAGCTCGTGATCGCCGGCGCACCCGTGTGCGTGCTTGCCGAGTCTGCTGTGGAGGTGCCGTTTATCGAGGAGTCTACGCCCATGCTCGGCGTGGTAGCGGCAACCGATAAGACGTATCTGCTCGAGACGCTTGCCCGCTGGATTCTCGACCGCACCGACAAGGAAACGGCTTTTGCGGCGAACTTTGCCTTCATGCGCATCGCGGCGGCCAACCGCATCATCACCTCGTGTGCGCTCACCAATATGGCGACCGGTGCGCTGGCGTTTTTGCCGGGCGCCGATTATCCCGTTATGGCGCTGGCGCAGGTGGGCATGCTCTTTGAACTCGCTGCCGTCTTTGGACGCGGCATTAAACCCGAGCGTGGCTACGAGGTCGCGGGCGTGCTTGCCGGCGGTCTTGTGATTCGCGCGGTCACCCGCGCGCTCGTCAAGCAGACGCCGCATATTGGGTTTGCCGTCAAGGCGCTCACTGCTGCCGCGGGCACCTATGGCATGGGCCGTGCGCTCGTTTCGCTCTACGAGCGCGATGTCGACTACAGCCGTGCCAATGAGGTGGTCACTGCCACGTTTTCCCGCGTTCGCGATCTTGTGACCACGGTCGCGGGCGCTACCCGTCCTATGGCGTCCTACCAGGACGCATCAGATCTCGCTGCTTAGGGGTTTTCCGTTGCGCGTTCCGTACCAAGATTGTTTTCATTTAATTGAGCCGTTGCTCGCCAAGGTCGAGAAGCCGAGCCGCTATATCGATCACGAGTGGGGCACGCTTTCCAAGGCCGATGCCGACTACCGTTGCTGCCTGATCTACCCGGATGTGTACGAGGTCGGTCTGCCCAACCAGGGCATCGCCATCCTCTACAACATCCTTAACCAGGCCGAGGGCATCTCCTGCGAGCGCGGCTATGTGCCGTGGCCCGATATGGGTGACGCCATGCGCGAGGCAGGCATTCCGCTGCTGTCGCTCGAGGGTGCAGCGCCGGTCGCTTCGTTTGATATCGTCGGCCTGCATGTGCCGCACGAGATGGCGGTGACGAACTTCCTCGAGGCACTCGACCTCGCTGGTATTCCGCTGTTAGCGGCTGACCGCACCGAGGACGACCCCATTATCATCGCCGGCGGCCCCTCGGTGTACAACCCCGAGCCGTACGCGGCCTTCTTCGATGTTATCCTCATCGGCGAGGGCGAGGAATCGCTGCTCGAGACCTGCCAGTTGCATCGCCGTCTGCGTGACGAAGGAGTCCCGCGCGCGCAGATTGTCGAGCAGCTTGCATCCATTGCCGGCAACTACGTGCCGTCGCTCTATGAGGTTTGTCACGACGAGCCCTGCTCGCCGCATGGCTACACCGTGCCGCGTGAGGGCAAGGATGCGCCGACCGTGGTCTACAAGCGCGTCGTCGAGGATTTCGGCGCCACGAATCCGCTGTCGCAGTCGTGCGTGCCCTATGCGCAGCTGGTCCACGACCGCCTGTCTATCGAGATCCTGCGCGGCTGCGCCCGCGGCTGTCGTTTTTGCCAGGCCGGCATGACGTATCGCCCGGTGCGTGAGCGCTCGGCCGACCAGATCGTCTCGTCGGTGATTCAGGGTCTGGAAAAGACCGGCTATGACGAGGTGTCGCTGACCTCGCTCTCCACGACCGACCACTCCTGCATTCGCGATGTGCTCGGCAGGCTCAACCATCGCCTGGAGGATACGGGTATTCGCGTGTCTATTCCGTCGCAGCGCCTGGATTCGTTTGGCGTGGATATGGCCGAGTCGGTCGCCGGCGAAAAGAAGGGCGGACTGACGTTCGCGCCCGAGGCCGGCAGCCAGCGCATGCGCGACATCATTAACAAGAACGTGACCGAGGAGGACCTGGACCGTGCGGCCAAGGCGGCCTTCGAGGCCGGTTGGAACCGCATGAAGCTCTACTTTATGATGGGCCTTCCCGGCGAGCGCGACGAGGACATCGTGGCCATCGCCAATCTGGCCGATCACGTGCTGGAGCTCGGTCGTTCCGTGGTGCCCAAGGCTCGTCGCGGCTCGATCTCGGTGTCGATCTCGGTTTCGGTCTTTATCCCCAAGGCTGCCACGCCGTTCCAGTGGTGCCCGCAGCTCGACTACGACGACGTCAAGCGTCGCCAGAAGTTGCTTATCACGAGCGTTCGCAACCGTGCCGTCCGCGTGCATTACCACGATGCCGAGACCTCGCTCATCGAGGCCGCGCTGTCCCGCGCCGGTCGTGACATGACGCCCGTCATCATCGATGCTTGGCGCTCGGGCTCTCGCTTTGACGCCTGGGTAGAGCATTTCTCGCTCGATAACTGGAAGGAAGCCGCTGCCAAAAACGGCATCGACCTCAATGAGCTCGTGCACCTGCCCTACGAGTTGGACTGGCGCCTGCCGTGGGAGCACGTGAGCCCCGGCTGCACGCGCGGCTTCCTCGAGCGCGAGTACCGTCGCTCGCTCGAGGGCGTCACGACTCCCGACTGCACCCGCACGTCGTGCATCGGCTGCGGGATCTGCCCCACGCTCCACGCCAAGAATGTATTGATGGGTGATCGCGCATGAGTGAGCGCCTGACCGACAACCCCTCGCTCTTTAGGCTTCGTGTTCGCTATGGCAAGCGCGATCGCCTTAAGTACCTGGGCCATCTCGAAGTAATCCATACCATTGAGCGCATCGTGCGCCGTGCGGGACTTCCCTATGCCGTCACGCAGGGCTTCTCTCCGCACATGCGCGTTGGCTTTTCTTCGGCGCTACCGGTGGGCACGTCGTCGACCTGCGAGTGGTATGACCTGTTTATGACCGAGTTCGTGGCGCTCGACGAGGCGTTTGGGCGCCTGGCTGCGGCGTCTCCGGCCGATCTGGCACCCATCGAGGCGGCGTACATCGACGTGCGCACGCCGGCCTTGACGGCGCAGCTCACGCGCTTGTCGTATTGCATCGACCTGCACTTGGATCCCGAGGCGCCCGTAAGCGCCGACGAGGTGCGCCGTGCGATCGACACGCTGCGCGCGGGCCACGGCATCGACTACGCGCGCGGCAAAAAGAGCAAGCGCTTGGATTTGGATCACACGCTCGTGGGCTATGAGCTCACGGCGGGGGAGCGCCCGGACCATTTGGTACTCATGCTCGACACCCATGCCGACAACGAGGGCTCCATGCGTCCGGAAATTTTGCTTTCTGCGGCTGATGTTTTGTTGCAGGGCTTGACCCCTGGCGTGGATGCACCTATTGTTTCCACCGGTATGCAAGACCTCGTGACCATCTGCTCCTACGATGTCGAGCGTCAGAATCAAGCATGCGAGGACGACGAGGGCCGACTCGTCAGCCCCATACCTGTGCGAACTTGTGGATTTGCTCCACATACTCGTTGACGGGGGTATTTTCGCCTGCTACTATATTCGGCTGTTGCACTAACTGATGCATGAAGGGCAAGTAAACATGTACGCAATCGTTAACACGGGCGGCAAGCAGTACAAGGTCGCCACCGACGATGTCATCACCGTCGAGAAGATCGAGGGCAATGAGGGCGACAAGGTCACCCTGCCGGTTATCTTCCTCAACGATGGTAAGAAGATCGTCACCGATCCCGACAAGCTGGCCAAGGCCAAGGTTACCGCTCAGATCGTTGAGCAGTTCAAGGGCGAGAAGCAGCTGGTCTTCAAGTTCCACAAGCGCAAGCGCTATCGTCGTCTGAAGGGTCACCGTCAGCAGCTCACCAAGCTGAAGATCGTGAAGGTTCAGGCTACCTCCCGCGCCAAGAAGGCTGTCAAGGCAGAGGCTGAGGCTGTTGCCGAGGCTCCCGTCGCCGAGTAGATTACACTCGTAACGAAAGAGTAGGTATACACAATGGCACACAAAAAAGGACTCGGTTCCTCCCGTAATGGCCGTGACTCCCGCGGTCAGCGCCTTGGCACGAAGCGCTATGCCGGCCAGACGGTAACCACGGGCACGATTCTCGTCCGTCAGCACGGCACGCACATCCACCCGGGTGAGAACGTTGGCCGTGGCAAGGACGACACGCTGTTCGCGCTGGTCGACGGTACCGTTGAGTTCCACAAGGGTATCAAGCACAGGGTCAGCGTACGCCCGCTCGCGAACGCGTAATTCACCCTTCATAGAGCACATATGTGGGAGGCACTTGAGTTTTAGGATTCAAGGGTCTCCCTCTTTTTTGTAGGAGGCGATTCTGTTGTCACAGTTCACCGATATCAGCCGCATTAACGTGTGCGGCGGCGACGGCGGAGCCGGATGCATGTCGTTTAGGCGCGAGGCATTTGTCCCCAAGGGCGGCCCCGATGGCGGCGACGGCGGTCGTGGCGGCAATGTCGTCATCCAGGCCGATGCTCAGCTGTCTTCGCTGATCGATTACCGCTTTAAGCATCACTTCCGCGCCGAGCGCGGCACGCACGGACAGGGTGCCCGTCGTAACGGTAAGAGCGGCGAGGACCTGATTCTCAAGGTCCCTATGGGCACCGTGGTGCGCGAGCTCGATCCCGAGACGCAGACCCCGATGTTTGAGATTGCCGACCTGGTGCACGACGGCGAGCGCGTCGTCGTGGCGCCCGGCGGTGCCGGCGGTCTGGGCAACACGCACTTTGTGACGTCGGTGCGTCGCGCTCCGGCCTTTGCCCAGTTGGGCGAACCGGCCGAGGAGCACTGGATCGAGCTCGAGATGAAGCTTATGGCCGATGCCGCGCTCGTGGGCTTTCCCTCCGTGGGTAAGTCATCGCTCATCGCGCGCATGAGTGCCGCCCGTCCCAAGATTGCTGACTACCCGTTTACCACGCTCGTGCCGAACCTCGGCATGGTGCGTGCCGGTGAATATTCTTACGTCGTTGCCGACGTCCCCGGTCTTATCGAAGGCGCGAGCGAGGGTAAGGGCCTGGGTCACCAGTTCCTGCGCCACATTGAGCGTACGGCCCTGATCATGCACGTCGTCGACATGACGGGTGGTTTTGAGGATCGCGATCCGGTCGAGGATTACCACATCATCAACCGCGAGCTCGAGCAGTATGGCGCCGAGCTTTCGGAGCGTCCGCAGATCGTTGTCGCCAACAAGTGCGATGCGCCGGGCACGGCCGATAAGATTGCCGACCTCAAGCGCGCAGCGCTCGACGATGGCCATATGTTCTTTGCCGTGTCTGCCGTGACGGGCGCCGGTCTCAATACGTTGATGCTTGCCGTAGGTGAGCAGGTGGCCAAGCTCCGCGCCGAGTTGGCGGTCTCCGATGAGCCGGTCGACCTGCGCGACGATGAATGGGAGCGCCGTCGCCTGCAGCGAGAGAAGCGTTTCCGCATTGTCCAGGAAGAGCCCGGTGCCTTCCGCGTGGTCGGTCGTGCCATCGAGCGCATGGTCATTCAGACCGACTGGGAAAACGAAGAAGCCGTCATTTACCTGCAGCATAAGTTTGCGCGTATGGGTGTTGACGACGCGCTCGAGAAGGCCGGTTGTCGTGCGGGCGACGAGGTCCGCATTTGCCAGCGCGCCTTTGACTTTGAGGGCGCCGAGGACTTCTCGGAGTACGAGGAGCTCGAGGATGCTGGCGAGGACGTTGCCGTTGAAGCCATTGACGTGGCCGATGCTGCGGATGAGGGCGTCGAGGTTGTCAATGCGGCGGATGCCGCGGGCGATGCCGAGACCTCGGAGGGTGAGTAAGCCATGTCGCTGCGCGGTGGAATCGGTCTGCCCGAGCTTCCTCTAGAGGACGGGCAGGAGTTTAGGCTCGGCATTATGGGTGGCACCTTTGATCCCATTCATTACGGGCACCTGGTGACCGCCGAGCAGGCGCGCGAGTCCCTCGACTTGGACGCTGTGCTCTTTATGCCGGCGGGCTCTCCTGCTTTTAAGCTTGACAAGCCGGTGACGCCTGCCGAGGACCGTTATGCCATGACGGTCCTCGCCACCGCCGCGAACCCGGCCTTTTTGGCGAGTCGGTTCGAGATCGACCGTCCGGGCGTAACCTACACGGCCGATACGCTTCATGCCCTTCGCGACTTTTATCCGCCGCAGGTAAAGCTCTACTTTATTACGGGCGCCGACGCGATTATCGATATTGTGACTTGGCATGATGCCGAACGAATCGCCGAGCTTGCTACCTTTATTGCGGCGACGCGACCGGGCTTTGATATCGATACGGCGCGTGCCCGAATCAAAGAGTCTGGGCTGCCGTTCGACGTGCGCTATATTCAGATTCCGGCGCTGGCGATCAGCTCGACGAACATTCGTAAGCGAGTTGCCCGCGGCATGAGCGTGCGCTATCTTACGAGCGAGTCTGTGCTCGGCTACATTCGCAAGCGCGGTTTGTATGTCGATCTGGGCCAAGAAGATTTTGAGTGATGGGGGTCTACGTTGTCGGTAGAGGATCAGTTTGAGGGCGATGAGCGCGCGCTGCTCAAGCGCATTCAAGAGCTGCTCGATGTTCGCATGAAGGATAAGCGCAAGCGCTATGTGCATTCGCTGGGTGTTGCCGAGACCGCACTTCATCTGGCCGAGGTCTACGGCGTTGACCGCTTTGATGCCGCTGCTGCCGGTCTGATCCACGACTGGGACAAAGTGCTCTCCGACGACGAGCTGGTTACGCGCGCTCTGCATTACGGCATTAAGATTGCCGGCTCTCCTTCCGCCGCGACGCCGCTTTTGCATGGCCCTGTTGCCGCCTATGAGCTTCCGCAGCTTTTCCCCGAGTTGTCGCCGGCCGTTTTCCAGGCTGTCGACCGTCACACCGTGGGTGCTTGCGACATGACACCGCTCGATATGGTGGTCTTTGTGGCCGATGCCATCGAGCCCAACCGCCACGGCGACTATGCGCATGCGCTGCGCAAGATGGTGGGGGAGTCGACGCTCGATGAGTTGTTCTTCTCCTGTTTTGCGCAGGGTCTGGTCTATGTGATCCAGTCCGGGCGCTATCTTTATCCCACGGCTATTACGATTTACAACCATTACGCCCAGCTGCGCTAGCTCGGGCTGTCTAGAAAGAGGTATTCCATGGCCGACGAGACCATGACCGACGAGCAGATTCTTGAACATGTGGAGCACAAGAGCTTCGCCGCCACGTCCGACCGCACTGCCGCCTCGCTGTCCGCGAGCGGTGTCGCCGCCGAGGATGTCGCCCGCGCCGCCGCGCAGGCCGCCTACGACAAGAAGGGCGAGGACGTTCAGGTGCTCGACCTGACCGAGCTTTCCGACGTATGCGACTACTTTGTGCTTGCCACCGGTACCAACAACCGCCAGGTCGATTCTATCGTCGACGAGATCGAGGAGAAGGTCGCCGAGGCTTGCGGCGAGCACCCGTTCTCCATCGAGGGTCGCGAGCAGAAGACCTGGATGCTCATGGACTACGGTTCGGTTGTCGTCCACGTCTTCACTCCCGAAGCCCGCGACTTCTACCGCCTCGAGAAACTCTGGGGAGACGCCCCCCAGCTCCCCCTCAACCTCCTCTAGTAGCTCATTTTGAGACGGGGTTAGCTACCCTCACGCATATCGCCGGGCAGTTGCGGTTTTCCGCACCTGCCCGGCTTTCTTTTTGCCCAAAGGCGGTTAATCGTTGAAGCGGGATTGGCGGCCGAAGGATAGGGCGGTGTCGCCGAATTTGTCTCGGACAGCGTCGATGGCGACCGAGAGGTCGCGACGGTAGCTGGATTGGGCTCCGCGGTCGTCGACTTCGCAGAACAGGTCGGTCTGGATGCCGCCCTGATGGTCGAAGTCGCTCATGCCGATGCCCGCCAGGCGCACATGCATGCCTTCCTGCCAGATGTTGTCGAGCAGCTCGAGCGCCACCGCTACAAAGATGTTCTCATCGTCGGTCGGATGCGGCAGCCGGCGCTGTGCCGAGCGACCGTTTCCGTACGAATATTTGAGCTTGAGTGTCACCGTGGCGCCCGTTAGTCCCTGACGGCGTAGGCGACGTCCCACTGACTCGCCCAACAGCGCAATCGCCGCCTCAATATCCCCACGCTCAGTCAAATCTTTCGCAAAGGTGCGTTCATTGCTGACCGACTTGACCTCACGCTCCTCATCGAGACTCGTGACTTCGGAGATTTCGAGTCCCAGCGCACGCTGGCGCATGCGTTCGCCGTTGACGCCAAAAATAGAGGCCAAGGTGGATTCCGGTGCACGTGATAGCTCGCCGAGGGTGTAGATGCGCATGCGGCGCAGTCGCTCCTCGGCCGAGCGTCCGATGCCGCTCATGGCAGATACCGGCAGCGCGGCCAAAAAGCGCTGCTCGGTTCCGGGGCGCACGATGGTCAGCCCAAACGGCTTATCCTGCTCGCTTGCGATCTTTGCGACCGTCTTGTTGCAGCCCACGCCAATGGAGCAGGTCACTCCCAGCCCTGCCACACGGTCGCTTATACGCCGCGCAACCAGCAGCGGGTCTTCGGGCGCAAAGCGACCCGGTGTGATATCGATAAAGGCTTCGTCGATGGATACGCGCTCAACGCGCGGGGTCTCGTCGGCGAGAATCGCCATGACCTGCGCGCTCACCTCGCGGTATCGGTCAAAGTGCCCGTGTGTCCAAATGGCTTGCGGGCACAAGCGCCGTGCCTCGGCCGAGGCCATGGCAGAGTGCACGCCAAAGCGACGCGCCTCATACGAACACGTGGACACGACGCCACGCGAATCGGCGTCTCCGCCCACGATGAGCGGCTTTCCGCGCCATTCGGGATGATCGAGCATTTCCACGCTCGCAAAAAACGCATCAAGGTCCATGAGGCCAACCGCCGGACCCGTCCAGGGAGGCGGCGTGACGCCCATGGCATCCTCATAACCGTATGTATGTTCGCGTCTTTCCATGTCATGAGTATACCGCGCAGCTCATGTGGGGTGCGTGGATGTGCTTGCAAATCGCGAATTCTTGTCTAAGATATGGATTTGCCCTCGACTACACCGAAGAAGTTGGTCTCACGGACTTCACCTGCCCGCGTCGATGGCGTATTATGTTCAACTGTTTGTTTGTAGTTGCAGCCTAAAGCTGCTTGGTTGGAGGAGTTTCCTTTGGCAGTCAAGATTCGCCTTGCTCGTCACGGCGCTAAGAAGCGTCCGTACTACCGTGTCGTCGTCGCCGATTCCCGCGCCCCGCGTGACGGTCGTATCATCGAGGAGGTTGGCCGCTACAACCCGATGACCGCCCCCAAGACCATCAACCTCGATCTCGAGAAGATCGCCGACTGGCAGTCCAAGGGCGCTCAGCTCACCGACGCCGTTGCTGCTCTGGTCAAGGCCGCCAACGAGGGCGAGAAGACCGAGACCGTCGTCAAGAAGTCCAAGAAGCAGCTCGCCAAAGAGGCCGAGGCCGCTAAGGCTGCCGCTGAGGCCGCTGAGGGCGCCGAGGAGTAAATCGTGCCTGAGGTTGACGCTGCACAGCTCGAGGGTGAGGCAATGCTCTCAGATCGCATCGCCGATCTCGTCGAATATCTCGTTGTTCAGATCGTCGACGACCCGGATTCCGTGAGCCTTGAGGTCATCGATGGTGACGACGCCTCTACGATTGAGGTTTCGGTCGCCGAGGATGACGTCGCTAAGGTCATCGGCCGTCGTGGCCGTACCATCAAGGCCATTCGCACGCTCGCCCGTGCACTGGCCGCTCGCCTCGACACTGCTGTCGAGGTAGAGGTTCTGGGCTAGGACCTTGAGGTCCCAGTACAAAAACATCGCCCGTGTTGTCAAGCCGCACGGAAGGAAGGGGGAGGTCCTCGCGCAGCCGCTGCGGGGGCTTCCTTCTGTATTAGAGCCGGGTATGCGCGTCGCCCTGACGCCGCCGGCGCTCAAGCGCGACCGCTTTTGCACGGTCGTGTCCGTCACCGATACGGGCGATGGCGATCTGGTCTCGTTTGAGGGCATTGACGACTTGACGGCCGCCGAGGGCATCACGGGATGCTACGTGCTGGCAAATCGTGACGATTTTGAGCTCGATTCGCTCGACGCTGCCTATACCGACCTGATGGGTCGCGAGGTGGTCGACGAGCGCTTCGGTTTACTCGGCACGATTGTCGAGATCATGTCGACGCCCGCTAACGATGTTTGGGTTGTTGAGGGCGATCGGTACGGCGAGGTACTGATTCCCGCGATCGAGCAGGTCGTGCTCGATCTTCCCGACACAGGAACAATTTCCGTCCACGTTATGGACGGCCTGATCGATATGGACAAGTAGGGAGGACAACATGCTGATCGAGACCCTTTCGGTCTTTCCCGAGATGTTTGAGCCCGTCATGTCCACGTCGATTTTGGGCCGCGCCCGCAAGGCCGGCCTTTTTGATTTTAAGGCGTATAACCTGCGCGACTGGACGCACGACCGCCATCGTACCGTCGATGATGAGCCGTACGGCGGCGGGCAGGGCATGCTCATGAAGGTCGAGCCTATCGCCGAGGCCATCGAGGCCATTAGCGCAGAGGGTCCCAAGCCCACTGTGGTGTTCTTTACCCCCTGTGGCGAGCCCTTTACGCAGCATGTGGCCGAGCGCCTGCTCAAAAGTGAGCGCCTGTTGTTTGTGTGCAGTCGCTACGAGGGCGTCGACGAGCGTGCGTATGCGTATGCCGATGAGCGTCTGTCGATCGGCGACTATGTGCTCACGGGCGGCGAGCTCCCCGCCATGGTCGTGGCCGATGCTGTTGTTCGCCTCATCCCCGGCGCTCTGGGAGATGAGATGAGCAACGTCGACGAGTCCTTCTCGACCGCCGAGGACGGAGGACTGCTCGAGTACGCGCAGTACACCCGCCCCGCCGAGTTCAACGGCGAGGGCGTGCCGCCGGTGCTTGTGAGCGGCGATCACGCCAAGGTCGATGCCTGGCGTCGCAAGAACGCCATCGAGCGCACCTGCAGCTGGCGTCCCGATCTGATCGAGACGGCGCGGCTCACGCCCGACGAGCGCACTTACGCGCAGAAGATTTTGGACGCTTCGTATTCGCAGAGCGAGGAGTGAGAATGGTTCCATCGCAGCATTCCGCGTTGAGGGGCGCTTTTGAGTGGATCGCGGTCATCGCGATCGCATTGGTCGCCACCTTCTTGATTCGCTCGTTTGTGGTCGAGCCCTTTGTGGTGCCCACCGGCTCCATGGAGTCCACGATCGAGATTGGCGACCAGATCTTGGCACAAAAGGTGAGCCTCGAGCTCGGTCAGCCCGTCAAGCAGGACGACATCGTGGTGTTTCACAACCCCGATGGCACCTCCGAGCATGATGTTCTTGTCAAGCGCGTTATTGCCACGGCCGGCCAGACGGTCGACCTGCAGGACGGCAAGGTGATCGTTGACGGCCAGGCGCTCGACGAGGACTATACGACGGGCATGAGCTGGCCACTTTCGGTCCAAGCGCCCGGCGCTCAGGTAAGCTATCCCTACACCGTTCCCGACGGGTGCGTGTGGGTGATGGGCGACAACCGCGAAAACTCTGCCGACTCACGCTATTTTGGGCCGGTCGACCGCTCCGATTTAATGGCCGTGGCACTCGTTCGCTACTGGCCGCTCAACCGCATCGGCGCTATCGACTAAAAACCGCTATAGTACAGTACCTAACCGTGTAATCGTTTCGACGAGGGGATATTAGAGGCATGAACGCTTCATCGCTTTCCTTCCAAGACATCATCCTGCGCCTCCAGCAGTACTGGGGCGAGCAGGGCTGCGTCATTATGCAGCCCTATGACTCCGAGGTCGGTGCCGGTACCTTCCATACCGCGACCACGCTGCGCTCGCTCGGTCCCGCCGAGTGGCGCACCTGCTATGCGCAGCCCTGCCGCCGTCCCGCCGACGGCCGCTACGGCGAGAACCCCAACCGCATGCAGCACTACTATCAGTTCCAGGTGCTCATCAAGCCGTCGCCGGTCAACGCCCAGGAGCTCTACCTGGGTTCACTGGCCGCCATTGGCCTTGACCCCAACGACCATGACGTCCGCTTTGTCGAGGACGACTGGGAGAGCCCGACCCTGGGCGCCTGGGGCCTTGGCTGGGAGGTCTGGCTCAACGGCATGGAGGTCACGCAGTTTACGTACTTCCAGCAGGTGGGCGGCATCGAGGTCGACCCCGTGCCCGTCGAGATCACCTACGGCCTGGAGCGTATCGCCATGTATGCCCAGGGCGTCAACTCGGTCTACGACCTGGTGTGGAGCTACCTGCCCGACGGCACGCCCATGACCTACGGCGACGTGTTCCTCGAGAACGAGCGCGAGTTCAGCGCTTATAACTTTGAGGTCGCCAACGTCGAGATGATGCGTCAGAAGTTTGACGACTACGAGGCCGAGTGCCATTCCTGCCTGGAGCGAAAGCTGCCGCTGCCGGCGTACGACTGTGTCATGAAGTGCAGCCACGCTTTCAACCTGCTCGATGCCCGTGGCGCGCTGTCCGCGGTCGAGCGTGCTAACTACATCCTGCGCGTCCGCGCCGTCGCCAAGGCGTGCTGCGAGGCCTACATGGCCGAGGTCGCCGGAGTCAACGAGAATGCCGACCAGGAAGGCGAGGTGGCGTAAGCCATGGCAGACGCTAAGGATTTCCTGTTTGAGATCGGTACGGAGGAAATGCCCTCTGCACCGCTGAACAATGCCGTCAAGCAGCTTGGCACCATGATCGCCAAGGGTCTCGATGAGGCCGGTCTGGCCCACGGCGAGGTCCGCGTGATCTCGAGCCCGCGTCGCCTGGCTGCACTCGTTGCCGACGTTGCCACCGCGACCGATGAGGTTCACGAGGTCAAGCGTGGCCCCGCGGCCAACATTGCGTTTGATGCCGACGGCAACGCCACCAAGGCCGCCCAGGGCTTCGCCCGCAAGTGCGGTGTGGCTGCCGAGGACCTGGTCCGTCGCGAGGACACCGACGGTCGCGAGTATGTGTTCGCCGAGAAGAACATTCCCTCCGCACCGGCTACGCCGATTCTGACCGCTCTGTGCGAGAAGACCATCGCCGGCCTGCAGTGGCCCAACTACCGCTCCCAGCGCTGGGGCCACGAGCACGCCACGTTCGTGCGTCCGGTCCGTTGGATCTGCTGTCTTCTGGGCGAGGACGTTGTGCCCGTGTCGTTTGCCGACGTGACGAGTGGCAACACCACGCGTGGTCATCGCGTGCTTGGCCCTGGTGACCATGTTGTTGCCAGCCCCGCCGTCTACGAGCAGGTGCTCGAGGACGCCGGCGTGCTTTCTGCCGAGCGTCGTCGTGAGGCCATCCTCGCCGGTATCGCCGAGGTCGAGGCCGCTCGCCCCGGCTGTCATGTCGACACGCCCAAGAAGGTCTTCGAGGAGGTCATTAACCTCTGCGAGTGGCCGACGGTGCTCGTCGGTACCTTCGATGAGGAGTTCCTCAAGGTCCCGCACGAGATCATCTGCGAGTCCATGCTCACCAACCAGCGCTACTTCCCGATCTATGACGGCGAGGGCAAGCTCACGCGTGAGTTCGTGGTCGTTTCCAACAGCAAGCCCGAGAACGCCGAGCGCGTGATCGACGGCAACGAGCGCGTTGTGCGTGCCCGTCTGGACGATGCCAAGTTCTTCTACGAGGAGGACTTGAAGATCTCCCTCGACGAGTTCCGTGAGCGTCTGGCCAAGGTTGCCTTCCAGGAGAAGCTCGGTAGCGTGCTCGCCAAGTCCGAGCGCATCGAGCAGCTCGCGCTCGCTATTGCCCGTGAGGCACACCTGGGTGCTCACCTGGCAGCCGATGCCGCTCGCGCCGCGCACCTGTGCAAGGCCGACCTGGTATCCAACGCCGTCGTCGAGTTCACGAGCCAGCAGGGCGTGATGGGCGGTTATTACGCGACCGCGATGGGGGAGAACGACGAGGTCGCTCATGCTATTCGCGATCACTATCGTCCTCGCTTTGCCGGTGACGAGCTGCCCGAGGGCACCGCTGGCTGCATCGTGGCCTGCGCCGATAAGCTCGATACCATCGCCGGTATCTTTGCCATCGGCGAGCCCCCGACCGGCTCCTCCGACCCCTACGCGCTGCGTCGTGCTGCTATCGGCATCATCAACATCCTGCGCGACCGCCTGCCGATCGACCCCACGTCGCTCATCGACTTCGCCCTCGAGCTCTACAGTGAGCAGGGCATTGAGTTCGACGCCGCCGAGGTCGCCCAGCAGGTTCGTGACTTCTTCCATGGCCGCCTGGTGAGCATGGCCCGCGACGAAAAGATCCCGGCCGATACCGTTGCCGCCGTCTCCGCGGTGCACATCATCGCTTCGTCCGTCTTCTTCGCCCGCTGCGCCGCCCTCGACGAGGCCCGCAAGAACGACGCCGAGACGTTCGACAACCTGGCTACGGCCTATGCCCGCGCCGCACACATCTCCAAGCCCGAGCTGGGTGCGGAGTACGACCGCAGCCTGATGGGCGAGGCCGAGCTCGCGCTTGCCGATGCCTCCGAGGCCGCTCAGACCGCTGTCGATGCCGCCCTTGCTGCCGAGGACTACCCGGCCGCATTTGCTGCCCTCGCCGCCCTGCGCGCGCCCATCGACCGTTTCTTCGATGAGGTTATGGTCATGGACAAGGACGAGCAGCTTCGCGATAATCGCCTTAAGCTGCTCAACCGCTTCGAGGCCGTTTTCTCCGGCATCGCCAACATCGGTGAGCTTGCCCGCAAAAAGTAAGCTAGCCTGCGCGTAAGCGCAAAAGGAGCCCCGCATGGATTGCCCGGTCACCGCTCGTCCCACCGTTATCGTTATCTCCGACTCGCTCGGTGATACCGCTTGTGAGGTGGTGCTTGCGGCGTCCGGGCAATTTGATGAAGGGGCTTTTCGTTTGTTGCGCCTGCCCAAGGTGACCTCGGTGGAGCAGGTGGAGTCGTTTGTGGGCCCGCGCGTCGATGCCGACCATCGCGATATTGCCGTGTTTCACACCATTGTCGATCCGGCGCTTCGCGCCCGCGTGCTCGATTACCTGGGTATGCTGCATATTCGTTCAGTCGACTTGATTGGCCCGACGCTTGCCGTGCTGTCGTCGCTCATCGGTGTGCCGCCCAAAGGCGTTGCGGGCGTGATTCACAGGACCGATGACCGCTATTTCCATCGTATCGAGGCCATGGAGTATTTCGTTGAGCACGATGATTGACGCGGCTGCGACGACCTTTCGGGGGCCGATATCGTGCTGCTGGGTGTATCGCGCACGTCCAAGACGCCGCTGTCGATGTATTTGGCCTATCAGGGTTACAAGGTTGCCAATGTTCCTTTGGCCCATGGCATGGAGCCACCGAAGTCGATTTACGAGGTTGACCCGATGCGCCTGTTCGGCCTGATTTCGACCGTCGATGTGATTTCCGAAATTCGCGATAGCCGCTTGGGCGATGACTACGCTCGTGCCGTTGCCGGCTCCTATGCCGAGCCCGAGAGTGTGCGCAGCGAGCTTGAGGAAGCTCGTGCCCTCATGAAGCGGCTAGGCTGCTTTGTGGTGCGTACCGACGGCAAGGCTATCGAGGAGAGCGCTGCCGAGATCATCAGCCACTTTGAGGAAATCCAAGAAGCCCGTGCCCGCCGAACCGCCCGCCGAGCCCAGCAAAGTTAACTCATTTCGGTAGCTAAAAATGCACCGTCTCAAAAAGACTACCTAAAAATAAGGCTCTGTTAGACCAAGATTGACATGCCGACCTGCCGGCTATCCCGCCGTCTCCCCGTCGGGCGCCGGCGTCTTGACCCTCATCTCGAACGGCATCCCGCCCTCCCGGACGAGCGCCCTGAGGAACGCGTTGACGGCGG
>JAXJMV010000076.1:0-54249 GCA_036312985.1 Collinsella sp. | reverse complement strand
TGTCCATCCTCGCAGTATCCGGTTCTCAAGGTGCACGCCCCGCGGCTGATCCGGTCCGACCGGGCCGCGCGGCAAGGAGATATATTGCCAGACCGGAGGGGCCCCGGGGGCGGGAATCTGGGCGTACACATTTCCTACACAAATGAGAATGGGACCCTCTCTGTGAGAGCCTAGAAAGAACAGGGCCGCGGCCCCCTATTAGAGCGGCCTTTCGGTTTTCCAACGGTTAAGCTTCGGCCGCATTAATGGCTGTATACCCATTAGAAATGGGACATAGCAGCGTTAACGAGTTCAAAAACGATTAGTCCAATAAGAGCCGCTGCGGCAAACTTGATGGCATTCGCAAGCTGTGGATGCTCATAAGCCCAGCCCGTCCTCGTCTCTTCGCTGTCCGCCTTCTTTCCGTCCAAGAAGTCGGATATCTCTTGATACGTCACCAAATCATTCTTCTTCTTGATATGTTCCGCTGCAAGCGCGCAGCACATTGCGCCAGCACCAAAGACGCCTGCCAACACCATCGTCGGAACGCACTGGACCATCCCCCACCCGTGGTTTTGTTGCCACATGAGCCAGGCCATAGAGACGGTAAACGCAAGAAGCCCAGCCAACATCCCCGCACCCAAGCGATAGAGCGTGCCCCTATCGCGTTCAACCCTTTCTCTAATTATTGAAATGTCGCCTTTAACAAGCTCGTCAATCGTTACATCCAGTTGTTCAGACAGCAGTAGGAGACTCTGGATGTCGGGGTACGTTTTACCGCGCTCCCAATTACTGATGGTCTGACGTGTTACAAAAATGCGCCTTGCAAGATCCTCCTGGGACAAACCAGCATCGAGTCGATACTGTTTAAGGTGTTTTGGCAGCTGCATGGCGTTCCCTTCGAATGCATCTCAACTCTTATTGGGCGGCTACACAACAGAAGCCGGCAAGCAAAGCGTAATCCCAAAAACAAACCCATACGGATGGCTGCGCGCAGATTAGAGTGTCAAAAATCTTTGACGCATACGCTACCTGCTCTTTCTTGCAACTCGGACGCTATCGAATTGATCGGTTTGGCTACGTCCCAAATCGATCACATCCCTAATCAATCAAAAAGGGGCGCTTCCGGATTGGAAGCGCCCCTTTAAGATGCAAGAAGCAATTAAGCCTCGAGAGCCTTCTTGGCAATGGCAGCCAGCTCGTTGAAGGACTCGATGTCCTCGTAAGCCATCTGAGCCAGAACCTTGCGGTCGAGCTCGATGCCGGCAACCTTCAGGCCGTGCATGAACTGAGAGTAAGAGATGTCGTTCAGGCGAGCAGCAGCGTTGATACGAGTGATCCAGAGAGAACGAATCTCGCGCTTCTTGTTGCGGCGATCACGATACTGATACTGCAGGGAGTGCTGGACCTGCTCTTTAGCATGCTTGTAAGTACGCGAAGCGGCACCGTAGTAACCCTTCGCACGGTGCATAACGGTACGGCGCTTCTTCTTGGCGCCAACAGCGCGCTTAATACGTGCCATGTTCTATCAACTCCTAGACGGTAAAACGAAAAACGGGAACGCGAACTTAGGCGAGACGCGACTTGATGACCTTGCGGTCGGCAGCGGCGATCTCGGTCTCCTGACGGAAGCCACGCTTACGCTTGGTGGACTTCTTGCTCAGGATGTGGCTCTTGAAAGCCTTGGCGCGCATAAGCTTGCCGGTACCAGTCTTGCGGAAACGCTTCTTGGTGCCGCTGTGGGACTTCATCTTAGGCATGAAATACTCCTTAATCGGTTACAGAACACTAGTTACTTGGTATCGCTTGCTGCTTTATCCTCATCGAAGGCGCCCTTAATCGGGGCGAGCAGCATAAGCATGTTACGGCCTTCCATCTTAGGCTTGGACTCGACCGTAGCGTAAGGCTTGAGGTCCTCGGCGAGACGCTCGAGAACGTTAAGACCCTGCTCCGGGTGAGCCATCTCACGGCCGCGGAACATGATGGTGATCTTAACGCGTGCGCCCTTCTTGAGGAAACGCAGAACGTGGCCCTTCTTGGTCTCGTAGTCGCCAACGTCGATCTTGGGTCGGAACTTCATTTCCTTGACCTCGACCTTGGACTGGTTCTTACGAGCGGCCTTAGCCTTCATGGCCTGCTGGTACTTGAACTTACCGTAGTCCATGACCTTGCAGACCGGCGGCTCCGCGTTGGGAGCGATCTCGACCAGGTCGAGACCCTGATCGTCAGCAACGCGCTGGGCATCGCGGATGGCGAACAGGCCGAGCTGAGAGCCATCGACGCCAATCAAACGGCACGAAGATGCGGTGATCTCGTCGTTGATGCGTGTGTCATCAGACTTAGCTATTTTCCCTACCTCCATTCATAAAAAAATAACCCGGCACTTTTCAGCAACCAGGTCGTACAAATAGACATCCTCGGTATGAGGAAGGGAATCTAGGTTGTATGACCAGTCAGCTGCTCATTGGCGCCAAAAGGTGGGAACCCTCGGGTTCCTCTTTAGGGCATTGCGGGAACAACGCCTTGCGAATAATAACACGTACCGCGCGTTATCACATTACGTACACGAAAAAGGGGGCCTTGACCCCCTTGAAGCGCAGGTGCATGTATGGTGCCCGAGGCGAGACTCGAAGGGCCTTCGCTTCGCGAAGCCCCGGGCTTCGGTCGCATGGCGCCCTCGCCACGCTCCGCTACAAACAGGCCGCAGGCCTGTTTGCTTAACGCTTTGCGCGCTCACGCGAGTTCGGCACGAAAAAGGGGGCCGCAACCCCCTTGAACGCTCACTTGCATGTATGGTGCCCGAGGCGAGACTCGAACTCGCACGTTGTTGCCAACGGTGGATTTTGAGTCCACTGCGTCTGCCAATTCCGCCACTCGGGCACGTAATGCGTGAGTTAGTTTATCACAGCTTTCTGTTGATTAGTCCGAAAATGGAACTTCAAGCATTTCGATAAGTTCGACCGTGCGGAGCATCTCCCGCTGACGACATCCACGTCCGTCAACCGAGGCCTCGCCCATCTGGTTATCGTAGGGGTCCTCGCGCATGCCGTCATAGGCAGGTTCAAACCCCGCCTGGAACCGACAGTTTGCCACCATACGCCACGGGTCGAGATTGCCAAAGTAGTGACGACGACGCCACTCCTCCCCCATCCTGCGCGCCGAGGAGCCAAACGATACGTCGGCGTTAAGCCAACCGGTCTGTGGCGTATAGAACTCAGCCCAATCGTGCGGCCCCACCGAATCAGGCGCAACATACAGGCCGCTCTGCCAACGGGCAGGCACGCCCGCGATGCGGCACATGGTGATAAACGTGAGCGCCATAACGCCGCAATCGCCGCGGAGCGAGTGTGCACAGTCATCGGCAATAGATCCCAAAAGCAGGTACGGTGGCTGATAGCGATAGTCGATATGCTGTGTCAGGTAATCGTAGATAGCACGAGCGCGATCGAGCTGATCTTCGAGGCCATCAACGACATGCTCGGTCAGCTGTTGCAGATACGGCGTGAATGCAATGTGCGGACGGTCCTCGGAAATATCTTCGGGCAACGGCGCGTCCATACACGGATGCGACGGAAACGCACCCCCATAAATATCGCGATAAGCGGCATTGATTTGATAGCGATAGGTCACCGAGAATGAGAGATCGGTCGAGGAGACCCACGAGGCAGTACGCGCCGAGGCGCTCGCAGGAGCAATGGCCCCCTCCGGCGTCATATCAAGTATCTCGACCTGGGACTGCTGGCGGCAGACGGCGGCAACGGGAAGCCACGCGCGAACGGTCTCCCCCTCCAAAGCACCGGGAATAGACACGCATGCCTTAAGCGTAATGGTGCGAGACAGCCCGCCCTGCGACTCCATCTCCTCGAGCATCTGGTTGCGCAGTGCAATTCCATCCGCAGAATCGGGACGCAGACCCGGAACCTCCTTGGGATACACACGCAAAGAATCAAGGAAGTTGTCAAGAACGAACAGCTCGCCATCGATAAAGCGCCAGTCAATACGCTTGCGATCAATCAGGTCGTCAAACTGCTCTTCGGTAAACTCTGGCCACTCCTCGCGAATCATCGCAATGGCTTGATCACGCGACACCGAAAAATGAAGCGGCGTCTCGAGCATGCGATACCGCTCGGCACGAACACAAGCAGCCAGCGAAGGCTCAGGGTTCTGCTCCAAAAGGCGATCGCAGGCAGCAACAGCCTGCGTCAAATACCCGGCATCCTTAAGACGAAGAATCTCGGGCGGCAGTCCAATATCGAGATGACGAAAATCATCACAGCAAACATCAACAGAGCAACCAACAGGACCCTCGTCAATAACCTTCCCATCCGAAGGCAGCACATCAATAACAGCCATACCAAAACTCCAAGTCACTAGAACGCTTGAAGCCCATTGTAGCGACATAAAAAAGAAAGCCCCAATAAAGGAGCCATCAACACCGATAAACGGTGCCTATAAAAATGAATTCAGCCCAGTAACCCTGTAGCGAGTTAACAAAGGAGGCCCCGTTTCCCCGGAGCTGATTCCATCGCGCGACTTCTGGCGAAGCCAGTAGCCATCTTAATTCAGCCTCGTAACCCTGCGCCGTTAAACAAAGGAAGCCCCGTCCCCCGGAACTGTTTCCTTGGCGCGACTTCTGGCGAAGCCAGGTGAGCGCAAAGGAAACAGTGTAGGGGGACGGGGCTTCCGGTGGGAAGTTTAGCGACGCTTACGCCTTGTTGACGGAGCCAAACTCCTCCATGAGCTCCTTGGTGCGGGCAACGATGTTGTCGCGACCAGGCTTGAGGAGCTTGCGGGGGTCAAAGCCCTTGCCCTGCTGATCCTTGCCAGCCTCGATGTACTCGCGGACGCCCTTGGCGAAGACGAGCTGCAGGTCGGTGTTGACGTTGATCTTGGAGATGCCCAGGGAGATGGCCTTCTTGATCTGATCCTCGGGGATGCCGGTACCACCGTGCAGGACGAGGGGCAGGTCGCCGGTCTGAGCCTTGATCTCGCCCAGACGCTCGAAGGAAAGGCCAGCCCAGTCGGCGGGATATACGCCGTGGATGTTGCCGATGCCGCAGGCGAGGAAGTCGACGCCCAGGTCAGCAATCTGCTTGCACTCGGCAGGATCAGCGAGCTCGCCGTTGGAGGTCACGCCGTCCTCGGTGCCGCCGATGCCGCCGACCTCGGCCTCGATGGACATGCCCTTGGAGTGGGCAAGCTCAACGAGCTCCTTGGTGCGGTCGAGGTTAAGCTGGAAGGTCTCCTCGTGAGAGCCGTCATACATGATGGACGTGAAGCCGGCCTCGATGCACTTGAAGCAGTCCTCGTAAGAACCGTGATCGAGGTGAAGGGCGACGGGAACGGTAACGCCCGTGGCCTCGACGGCAGCCTTGACCATGTCGGCGCAGACCTTGAAACCGCCCATCCACTTAGCGGCACCAGCGGTGCACTGAAGGATCAGCGGAGACTTGGCCTCCTCGGCGGCCTGGAGAATAGCCAGGGTCCACTCGAGGTTGTTGGTGTTGAAGGCACCGAGAGCGTACTTGCCGGCCTCGGCCTTCTTGAGCATGTCTGCTGCGTTGACGAGCATAAAAGAAACCTCCTGTAAGGTTGCTCCGATAACGCCTGAGATTTTACCACGGCGCACCCGAGCATAAACGTTCGTTTGTTCACGAATATCGTCCAAACAGACTTTTTTTGACCGTTTGCCCTACGGAATCGACCCGTTGGGGAAAAATAGCTTGACGTTTGAACGCTTCTCGTGCTTCATAATCTGACTATAAAGCTACACCTGCATGAAAGGGTTCTGCATGAGTTCGCGTGCCATGGTGGTCGAATCGCCATGGCCGGTTAGGCAAACGGTATCGGGCGGGAGAAGCCGGGCGAGCTTGGAGAGCGAGCGCAGAATCGCCGTCTCGTCGCCACCGGCAAGATCGGTGCGGCCGTGGCTACCCGGGAACAGTGTGTCGCCAACAAAGGCGATGCTTCCCTGCTCGGTGGCGGCGAACAAGACAATGCCACCCGGCGTATGCCCTGGTGCCTCGATCACCTGCAGACAGATATCGCCCACCTCGATTGTATCGCCCTCGGCAAGCAAGCGCGTCGGCTCACCCGGGTCGGGCGTCTCGATGCCCCACATAGCTCGCTGTTCCTCGATATTCGCATGCGGCACCGCCACATCCTTAGCGCACAGCTCATACTGGCAGCCCTCGCCAACGATGGTTCGCACGCCGGCAACCCCGCCAACATGATCGGCATGGCCATGAGTGCATACGGCGCCAAGCACGCGTACGCCGGGATGCTCGGCTCGAATATGCTCCACCAAGCGCTCGCCTTCCCACGCAGGATCGATAATCACGCACTCATTGTCCGAAATAGCAGCATAGCTATTGGTCTGAATGGGACCGTTTACGAGCGTCTCGATCTTGACCGATCCCTTGGGAGTTAAATCCAAGGACACAGCACCCATGCCCCTCTCCTCTCTATAGAACTCGAGGCATCAAACGACGCCTCGAGTGTAGCGAATATCGATAATGTGGCGCGTTCGTCGCGACTAAACGCGGCGCTTAAGCTGGGCTCCACCCTCGCCGGGCATCAGGCGGCGCGCGTCGTAGACCGAGTCAACGCTACTGATAGAGGCCAGCAGCGGATCCAGCCCACTCGCATCCGAGATCTCGACCATAAAGCGCAGGGTTGCGATACCCTCGCGGTTGGTCGACGTGGCGGCAGAAAGGATATTGCCGCCCGCATCGCCAATGGCAATGGTGACATCCTTGAGCAGGCCCATGCGGTCCAGGCACTCGACCACGATCTCGACCTGGAAGAGGGTGTCGGCAGCGCCGTCCCACTCCACATCGATCATGCGCTCGGGATGCTCCATAAGACCCTTGACGTTGGGGCAGTTGGCGCGATGCACCGAAACGCCACGGCCGCGCGTGATGAAGCCGACGATGTCGTCGCCCGTCACCGGATTGCAGCAATGCGCCAGACGGACCAGCAGGCCGCTGTTGCTCTCACCCTTGACGATAATGCCGTTGCTGGCGCTCTTGCCGCGCTTTTGCGGCTTGCGGTTGGAGCCGCGGGCCGGCTGCTTGACGACCTCGGCGATAGCCTCGGCCTTGGTGAGCTGTTCTTCGGGCTTGGGGTCCAAGATTTGCTCGACCTTGTTACCCACAGCGCGCGGGGCAACCTTGCCGGCGCCGACGGCGGCAAACAGGTCCTCGAGCTGCTTGTAGTTAAACTGCTCCGCCACGGCATTGAGCGCACGCGTGGATCGCGGCGTAGAGATGCCATACCCGCGCTTACGCAGATCCTTAGCCAGTATATCGCGGCCGGCCGCAGCGTCATCGTCTTTGGTCGCGGCGGCGAAGTAACGGCGAATCTTTGACTTGGCCGAAGGCGTCTTGACGATCTTGAGCCAATCGCGCGACGGTTTGGAGCTCTTGTTAGTCAGAATCTCGACACGGTCGCCCGTCTTGATCTCGTGCGTGAGCGGGGCCACCGCACCGTTGATCTTGGCGCCGACGCAGTGATTACCGACCTCGGTATGAACGGCGTAGGCAAAGTCGAGCGGTGTGGAGCCGGCACGAAGCGCCATGACCTCGCCCTTGGGCGTAAAGACAAATATTTCCTGGTCAAACAAGTCGACCTTCAGCGAGTGCAGGTATTCCTTGGCATCGGTGATCTCGTCAGACGCCGCCCAGTCGAGCAAGTGCTTGAGCCAGTTAATCTGATCGTCCAGACGCTGCGCATCGTTGGTCTTGGAGGCAGACGATCCGCCCGACTTCTTGTACAGCCAGTGGGCGGCGATGCCGTACTCTGCCTGCTCGTGCATCTCGTAGGTTCGAATCTGAATCTCGAGCGGACGGGCCGTAGGGCCGATAACCGTCGTATGGAGCGACTGGTAGTTATTGACCTTGGGCATGGCGATATAGTCTTTAAAGCGACCGGGCATGGGGTGCCACAGCGTATGCACCGCGCCGAGCGTGGAGTAGCAATCGCGCACCGAATGGGTAATAACACGCAGTGCCACCAGGTCGTAGATCTCGGAGAATTCCTTGCCCTTGCGCTTCATCTTTTTGTAGATGGACCAATAGTGCTTGGAACGGCCGTTGATTTGGAAGCCCTCCAGACCAATGCGGTTGAGCTCGTCGGTGAGCGTCTTGATGGTCTCGGCCAGATAGCGCTCGCGGACCTCGCGCGACTCCGCCACCATGCGCGCGATACGCTGGTAGGCATCGGGCTCAAGGTAGAAGAAGGACAGGTCCTCGAGCTCCCATTTAATGGAGCTCATGCCCAGACGGTCGGCCAGGGGCGCATACACGTCCATGGTCTCGCGAGCCTTAAACAGGCGACGGTCCTCACGCAGGGCTGCAAGGGTGCGCATGTTGTGCAGACGGTCGGCAAGCTTAACGATGATGACGCGGATGTCCTTGGACATGGCGAGAAACATCTTGCGCAGCGTGAGGGCCTGTTTCTCGTCCATGCTGTCGACTTCGATGTTGGTGAGCTTGGTCACGCCATCGACGAGCTCGGCCACCGTATCGCCAAACAAGCCGGAAACATCGGCAAGCGAGGTCTCGGTATCCTCGACGGTATCGTGCAGCAGCGCGGCGCACACCACATCGCAGTCCATCTTGAGGTCGGCCAAAATGATGGCAACCTCGACGGGATGGTTGATGTACATCTCACCCGAGCGGCGCTTTTGGTTGCAGTGCTTCTCGGCAGCAAAGCAATAGGCCTGCTCCACCTTGGAGAAGTCGTCCTCATTCATATATTTGAGGCACAGGCGCTCCAGCTTGTCGTAGCTGTCCGCCATAATCTCGGGCGGCAGCTCATCGGCATGCTTATAGTGCTCCATCTCCGAAAACGGCTGGAGGGTGGAATCATGGGCGGTACGGGCTGCGGCATCCATCGAGGTCCCCTTCCCCTAGGCCCGCGGTACGATCGGGCGGTTAACTTTGGCTAGCATATCAGAAGCGCACGAATCGAGCGCCCAGCTCCGGAAAGCCGAGAACTCCATGCGCGAGCGCAAGCCCTCCAAATAGCGGATTGACCTGCTCAATTGCACACGGCCGGGGTTTTCTGCCATCGCGATGCGACGGGTGTCGTCAAACCCCGAAACGCGGCAGAAACCAAGCTCTTCAAAGATTCCCAGACCACTTGCCACCGAGCGCTCGTCGACCGGCGTGCGGGCATCGATGGCGAGGCACATCTGCGCGATGTCGATATCGCTCGCACTAAACGAATCGTCTCCAGTCTTGCCGCGGTTGGAGCGCCACATAGTCTGCAACGCGCGATAGAGCGTGACGAGCTCGTCGCGCTCGGGCGCGTAGCAGTCGAGCAGGCGCTCGTTAATGCGAGCGTCACGCGACGAATAGAGCAGGTGAATCACGGCAGGTCGGCCGTCGCGACCGGCGCGTCCGCTCATCTGGTTGAACTCAATGCTGCCAAACGGCATGTGGTAGAGCACGACATGGCGGATATCGGGCAGGTTGACGCCCTCACCAAAGGCAGAGGTCGAAACGATGCAGCTGAGGCTGCCGTCTCGAAACGCTTCCTCGACACGGCGACGGTCGGAGCGCGCAAGCCCCGCGTTATAGAACGCGATGCGGGTCGCGCAATCGGGTACCCGCTTGCGCAGCGTCTTAGCAAGCGCCACGGACTGGTCGCGCGAGTTGACGTAAATGACGGTCTTCTCCCCCGTCGCCACGATCGACACCAAACGGTTCTCGCGGCTCGCAAGATCTCGGTCGTCCTCGAGCTGCAGGTTCTCGCGCACCGTCTCGTCGACCACCGTGTGAGTGATCGGAAGCGTGCGGGCAAGCTCGGCCACGACCGGAGCCGTCGCGGTGGCCGTCGCGGCCATAACGACCGGGTCGCCCAGGGCTTTGAGGATATCGGGCATGTCGAGATAGGCGCTGCGGTCGCCGCCCTTGGCAAGGCCAGCGTGGTGCGCCTCATCGATAACGACAAAACCGATGCGCCCCGAACGCGCAAAGCGGTCGCGGTGAATGGACAGGAACTCGGGCGTCGTGAGCACGATGCCGGTACGGCCCGAAGCCAAGCCGGCAAACACGTCATCGCGCGCCGCCTCCACGGTCTCGCCGGTCAGCACGCCCACGCCAATGCCGAGCGCGGCCATCGTCGACGAGAGGTGATAGGCCTGGTCGGCAACGAGCGCGCGCAGCGGATAGACAAAGATGCTCGCACGCCCGCGAAGGACCGCCTCGCGCGCAGCATGCACATGGAAGATAAGAGACTTGCCGCGCCCCGTTCCCATAACGGCCAGAACACTTTGGTGATCGGCCAGGGCATCGAGCGCCTCGACTTGCGCGCGGTGCGGCTGGTTCGAGCCGATAAAGCTATGGATAAGCGAGCGCGTCAGCTCGGTATAGGAAAGCTGGGCGAGCGTTTGGCGCTTGCGGGACTCCAGACGAAGACCGGCGTCCGCAGGCTCCACGCCGCGGCGAAGCTCACATGCCGGGTCGTCAACGCTGGGCGCCGTGGTATCGCGGACCAAGACATCCTTGATCATGAGCTTGGGCTTTACGCGACCTTGCCAATGCTCGGCCACGGCCTCGAACACCAAATCGACGGCGCTGTCGCAATTGATGAGCTTATCGATCTGCGGCACGCGGAACATAATGGCCGGCACACTCGCGGCGCCATCGGTCGCCACGAAGCGCATGTGCTCGCCGGTTTTGCCCACCACAGCGCGATCGCACATTGTCACGCCCTCGGCAGCCAGAAGCGGCACCTTGTTGCCCTGGCCAAACGGCTCAAGACGGGAGATCTGCTCGATGGTCTCGATATTTAGCTCGGAGAGGTCGACGGTGGCGGCAACCTCGTCAGTGTCCTCAAAGTCCTCGGCGGGAAGCTCCGATAGCACGGCGGAAAGGCGACGACGGAACTCGTCGAGCTTGGACGCCTCGATGGTCACACCCACCGCGCCCGCATGCCCGCCGCGACGAATCAGCAGATCGGAGCAGCGTTCTACGGCGTCGAACAGGTTGACCTTGCCCACCGAGCGACCCGAACCGCGAGCGATACCGTCTTCGATCGAGAACAGCAGCGCCGGCACGTGATAACGGTTGGTCAGGCGGCTCGCCACGATACCCTTGACGCCCTCGTGCCAGCCCTCGCCACCCACGACGATGGCGCGCCCGCCATCATAGGTCTCCTCGACCTTCGCCATGGCATCGTGCGTAAGCTCGGCCTCGATCTCGCGGCGTTGGCGATTGATTTCCTCGAGCTCGGCCGCCAGCGCGCTTGCCTCGATAGGATCGCGGGCAAGCAGCAGGTCGAGCGCCAGCTTGGGATCGGCCATGCGGCCGGCGGCGTTCAAGCGAGGAATGAGCGAAAACGACAGGCCATCGGCCGTAATGGTAGAAAGGTCGGCCTTGGCAAGTGCGGCAAGCGCGATATAACCGGGGCGGGCCGTCACGCGCATCTGCTGGATGCCCTCGGCGACCAGTGCGCGATTCTCGGGCGTGAGCGGCATCATGTCGGACACGGTGCCCAGCGCCGCGACCTCTATCAGCGAACGCCAATACGACGGCTTGCCCAAACGCTCGCCCAGGACTTGCACCAGCTTGAGTGCCACGCCGGCACCGGCAAGCTCACGCGAGGGACCCTCGTCCTCGAGCTTGGGGTCGGTCAGGGGCACGCCCTGCGGCACCTGGTCGGAGGGCTCGTGATGGTCCGTGACCACCAAATCGATCCCCAGGCTCTCCAGATAGGAAACCTCTTCCTTGGCGGCAATGCCGTTATCGACGGTCACGATCAGGTTGGGTTGGGCGAGCTCGTTGACGCGGTCGAGCGCCGCACGCGACAGGCCGTAGCCCTCGTCAAAGCGATGCGGAATAAACGGCGTGACGTTGGCGCCAAACGAACGTAGCGCCTCGGTCAACAGGCAGGTCGACGTAATGCCGTCGACGTCAAAATCGCCAAAGACCGCGATGCGCTCGTGGTTGCGAATAGCATGCTCGACGCGGTCGGCAACAACCGACATGCCCGGGATGATGAGTGGGTCGGCCCAGTCGCGATCGAGCGAAGGCGTCAAAAACAGCTGGCCTTCCTCGATGGATGTAATGCCGTGCGTAACCATAATGCGCGCCACCAGCCCGGGTATGCCCAGGCCAGCCGAAAGCTCCTTTTCGAGCTCGGGGTTTTGCTGAGCGACCGCCCAGCGATGCGTCGTCTTAAGCGATGACATAGGCGCCCACCCCCGATAGGGGCAGGTCGCCGCGATACCTCTCACGGTTCATAGCGATGAGTCCTCTGCGTATGCCCGCTTCGGCAGGCAGATCTGTTGAACGGATTTATTATACCGTGCAGCGCGGACGCAAATCGCCGCAGCACGCCGCGGTTTCGGTAAACGATGCCGGTAATAGCCTCGAAATATTCGAGCGTTTCTGACGCACGGACGCATGCGAGCGTCTAGCATATCCATTCAAAACGGATTCACGAGCAAAGGGAGTCACAAGAGTATATGAAGCAATGGGTTGGACTGGGCAAGTTTCTCGCGGGACATATGCAGGTCATCGTTCCGATTTGCGTGGCGCTCGGCGTGCTCTTTCCTCAGCAGATCGGCGTTCTCAAGCCCATCGTTCCCACCTTGTTTGCCTTTATGACCTTCCAAGGTGCGCTCAGCAACACCTTTCACCAGGTGGCTGAGGTGTTCCGCCGTCCCCTGCATTTGATTTTGGCGTTAATTGTCTCGGCTGTGCTCATCCCCATCGCGGCGTATGCCATGGGCTCGCTGTTCTTTGGTTCCAACCCCAACCTTGTCTGCGGCATCGTGCTCGAGTACAGCGTGCCCGTGGCGGTCACTGCCTTTATGTGGATTAGCATGTTCGGCGGCAACGGCCCGCTCGCGCTCACCATCATCCTGACGTCCTCGGTCATCTCACCTGTGACGATTCCTCTTACGCTCAAGCTCTTGCTGGGCGCCACCGTCTCGATCGATGTGCCGAGCATGATGCAAGACATGGCCTTTATGATCGCCATCCCCGCCGTGCTCGGCATCGTGATCAACGAACTCACGCGCGGCTGGGGTCATGAGAAACTCTCCCCCGCGCTTTCGCCCGCCTGCAAGTTCATGATAATGGGTGTTATCGCGTCCAACTCCACCGCCATGAGCGAGTACGTGCTGCACATGAACGCGGTGCGCCTGGAAGTCGCCCTCTTTATCCTTTCGTTCGCCATCAGTGGCTTTATCATCGGCATCCTGGTCGCACGTGCCCTGCATCTGCCGTATAGCGAGACGACCACCATGTGCTTTACCTGCGGCATGCGTAACATCTCTTCGGGCGCCGTCATCGCCACGCAGTACTTTCCCGGCGAGGTCGTATTCCCCGTCATGTGCGGTACGCTGTTTCAACAGGTGCTGGCCTCGATTATCGGGCATCTCTTTGAGCACCTGACCGGCGAGGAGCGCGCCAAACAGCGCAAGCGGGTCGAGGCCGGCCGCGACGCGATGGCACGCTAGGCAGCACGCTTTTCGCAGGCACTCGCCTTGCTACGCGAGCGTTTCCAGATGCGCACGCAGGCGCTCAGCATCGGTATCGAGCGTGGTCTCGGCATTGACCTGGGCCAGACGATAGCCCACAAAGTAGGGCGATACCACCCAACGTGGCAGCGCCTTGGCAATGGTCCGGCCGCCCAGGTGGTAGAAAAACAAGTTGTACGACTCCGCGCGACCGCCGTGATGCTCATGCAGGATATAGCGCAGAGCTACCTGGATCGCATCGGCAAACAGATCCGCTTCGGCTTGGTCGCGGGCGTCGTCGCTGGCGGCGATTCCCTGTGGAGCCGAGACGTTGACCTCAAAGAACCCCATGATCGGCTCGGTTGAGATGTTGACCGCGACCCTCCCGTGTCGCCAAACATCGATGCCTTCGAAGTTGGCGGGGGCTAGTGCTGCATAACCGTCCTCCCGCTCCAGACCCACAATCTGCATATGCGGATGGACGAGGCTGCCGCCCGAAAGCGGGCCTTTGTTCTTGTACATGAGCACACTGCGGTACTGTTGGGAATCGATCATCTGCTGCCAACAGCCCAGGGCAAACCGCATCACATGATGCAGCTCATCCGGTTCATAGGTCACCAGGTCGGCGTCGTGATTGGCAGACTCGATCAATACGGTCTGACGTGTGGCCCGCAAGGTCTTGAACTTATTCTCGAGCCAGATGCAGTCACCATCGCGCTGGATGATGTTGGCAAGCCCCTCCGTGTCGCAAAAGGGGCACGCGGTGCCAGGGCGACGATTATCGTCGGGCTTGCCGCTCGCCTGTTGAACGTCAAATACCAGCGCCACGGGTTATACCTCCAGCGGCACGATCTTGGTGCCATGGAGCTCGGAGACGCCTAGCGCCGCCGCGACCGCGTCGCGATTTACCGTAGTGATGCCGCCGCCGGGAAGGATGGTCAAACGATCACCCGCATACTCGATTAAACGAGCCAGGTGATCGAAATTATCCTCGATCGACGTACCGGCAGCGCCGCCATGCGTGAGGATGCGCGTAACGCCGCAGTCGGCAAGTGTATCAATCGCATCGAGCTGAGACTCGGGCGAGAGCTGGTCAAATGCCATGTGGAAGGTGATGTCAAGGGATTCGCGCTTGCACTCCTCGGTCGCGCAGCCCGTAGCCATCACGAGAGCGCCCAGCGTAAGATCGTCGAGCGCCCAGCCGCCGGCACAGGGCTTGCAGCAGCCAAAGACCAGACCGTCAACGCCGGCACTCACAGCAAGGCCCAGGTCCATCTCCATCATGCGCAGCTCGTCCTGGTTGTAATGAAAGTCGCCACCACGCGGACGAATCATGCACATCACTCGCGCGTCATGCTCGTGAGCGTAACTGACTGTAGTGCTAATAACACCGGCGGAAGGCGTGGTGCCACCGACGGCGAGGTTGTCACACAGCTCAATGCGCCCCGCACCGGCCTCGATGGCCGCCGGCACTCGCTCAAAGTTCTCGGCACAAAACTCGTACAGCATAGATAGGCCCCCAAAGACAGCAGATGTTTTCCGACGGGCATTGTCACACATCCCCATGAAGTTGCGGTGGAATAGGGACTGTTTTGGCGTCTAGCGCCCCCATTTAGTCCCTATTTCACCGCAACTTAAAAGGGGGCGCTGACCGGGTTGGTCAGCGCCCCCTTTGTTGAATGGATTAACCGCCCAGATAGGCCTTGCGGACGTTATCGTCGTGCAGCAGCTCTTGACCGGTGCCGGTCATGGTGATCTTGCCGGTCTCGAGTACATAGCCGCGTGTAGCGATGGAAAGTGCCATCTGCGCGTTCTGCTCGACCAGAAGCACCGTGGTGCCGGCCTTGTGCAGGTCCTCGACGATCTGGAAGATCTGCTCAATCAGAATCGGCGCCAGACCCATGGAGGGCTCATCGAGCATGAGCAGCTTAGGGTTGCTCATAAGGGCGCGGCCCATAACGAGCATCTGCTGCTCGCCGCCCGAAAGGGTGCCGGCGACCTGGCGACGGCGCTCCTTTAGGCGCGGGAACTGCTCGTAGACGCGCTCGAGGCCCGGAGCCACCGTGGACTTGGGCTGCGTATAGGCACCCATTTCCAGGTTCTCCTCGACCGTCATCTGCAAAAAGGCGCGACGGCCCTCGGGAACCTGAGCCAGGCCCTTGCCCACCAGCTTGTCGGCAGGCGTATGGGTAATGTCCTCGCCCATAAACTTGATGGAGCCGGTCTTGGAACGCAGCAGGCCCGAGACGGTCTTAAGCGTCGTGGACTTGCCGGCGCCGTTGGCACCAATCAAGGCCACGATCTCGCCCTCGTTGACGTTAAAGGAGATGTCCTTGATGGCGTGGATGGCGCCGTACCAGACGTTGATGTTGTAGACGGAAAGCATCGGCTCTGCCATTTAGTTCTCCCCCTTATCCTGCTTGCCCAGATATGCCTCGATAACGGCGTCGTTGTTCTGGATCTCCTCGGCCGTACCCTTGGCAATGACCTTGCCAAAGTTGAGCACGCAGATGCCCTCGCAGATGTTCATAACGAGCGACATATCATGCTCGATAAGCATGATGGCGATGCCGAAGGTGTCACGAATCTTGACGATGTTCTCCATAAGCTCCGCGGTCTCGGACGGGTTCATGCCGGCGGCAGGCTCATCGAGCAGCAGCAGCTTGGGGTTGGTGGCAAGCGCGCGGACGATCTCCAGACGACGCTGTGCGCCGTAAGGCAGCGATCCGGCCTGCTCGTTTGCCAGATGCTCCATATCAAAGATGGACAGCAGCTCCATGGCGCGCTCGTGAGCAGCCTTCTCGTGCTTCCAATACGTCGGCAGGCGCAGCACGCCCTCAAAGCCGGAGTAACGCTCCTGGTTATGCAGGCCGACCTTGACGTTATCCTCCACCGTCATGGTGTTGAATAGGCGAATGTTCTGGAAGGTACGGGCAATACCCATGCGGTTGACCTGGTAGACCGACTTGCCCGAGGTGTCCTCGCCGTCGAGCAGGATGGTGCCATGCGTGGGCTGGTACACCTTGGTGAGCAGGTTGAAGACCGTGGTCTTGCCGGCGCCGTTGGGACCGATCAGACCGGCGATCTCGGTCTTGCCGATAGTCAGGCTAAAGTCGTCGACTGCCTTAAGGCCACCGAACTCAATGCCCAGGTGGATGCACTCGAGTGCAGGGCGCTCGCCCAGGTCACGATCGGGAACGATGGCGCCAGAAGGATACGGGACCATCTTGCCCTTCTTGAACTCAAATTTACTGGGCATCGGCTGCCACCTCCTTCTTGGAAGCAAAGCGGTCCTTAATGCGTGCGAAGAACGCCTTGAGCTGTGGGTTGTTAGTAAAGACCATGACCAGAATCAACACGATGGCGTAGATGAGCATGCGGTAGTCCGAGAACTGACGGAGCAGCTCGGGGAGCACCGTGAGCAGCGCCGCGGCGATAACGGAGCCGCGCATATTGCCCAGGCCGCCGAGGACCACGAACACCAGAATGAGGATGGACGTATTGAAGTCGAACTTAGTGGCGGAAAGCTGCGAGAAGTTACCGCCGAACAGGGCTCCGGCAGCGCCGGCGAGGGCAGCGGAAACCACGAAGGCGATCATGCGGTACTGGGTGACGGAGATGCCCACAGACTCGGCAGCGATCTTGTTGTCGCGCACGGCAATAATGGCACGACCGGTACGGCTGCGAACCAGGTTGAGCACAATCACGAGCGCGACCATAACCAGGATTGCGCCGGCAAGGAAGGTCGAATAGGTCGACACGCCCGATGCGCCCTGCGCGCCCTTGATGATGGCGGTGCCGTCCTCGAGCAGGTGCAGGTCGTCGATCGTGGAGTTACCCGTGATGTTAAAGATCACATGCAGGCCGCGGGAATCGACGCCCACAATGAGGCAGGTGACGACCTCTTTGATGATCTCGCCAAAAGCCAGGGTCACGATGGCCAGATAGTCGCCGCTCAGGCGCAGGACCGGGATGCCGATCAAGAAGCCCAAGATGCCAGCGGCGATAGCGCCGACCACAATGCTGATGATCAGACGCATCGGATCGGACGGAACGGTGCTCTCCAGCGCGACGGCAGTGACGATGCCCGTATAGGCACCGACGCTCATAAAGCCCGCGTGGCCCAGCGACAAGTCGCCCGCGATGCCGACGACGAGGTTAAGGGAGATGGCCATGACGATATAGGCCGTGATGGGAACCAGCTGACCGGCGATCATGCGCGGGATCATGTGGTTGGACTGCATAAAGAACACGATGGCGAACGCCACAACGCACATGGCGTACGTGACAAAGTCGTGACGCGTCTGCTTGTCTTTAAGAAACTTCATAACGCTCACCTACACCTTCTCGGGGACGTACTTGCCCAAGAGGCCGGCAGGCTTGACGAGCAGGACGATGATCAAAACACCAAAGACGATGGAGTTGGCAAGGCTCGTGGAAATGTAAGCCTGCGCCATCGCCTCGATGATGCCGATGAGAATACCGCCGACAAAGGCACCGGGGATGGAGCCGATGCCGCCGAAAACGGCAGCGTCGAAAGCCTTGATGCCAGGCATGGCGCCCGTGGTGGGCTGCAACACCGGCGAGTAGGAGCACAGGAGCACGCCGGCGATGGCGGCAAGGGCGGAGCCGATGGCGAACGTCATCGAGATGGTGCGGTTGACGTTGATGCCCATGAGCTGAGCGGCGGCCTTGTCCTCGGACACAGCGCGCATGGCCTTGCCCATCTTGGTCTTACCTGTAAAGAACATCAGGCCGGCCATGATAACCAGGCAGGCGACGATAGTGACGAGCGAGACGGCGCTTACGTTAAACTTGGCCAAGAACTCCGGCACCGGGAAGGTGACGAGCGAAGTGAAGTTCTTGGGCGTGGCGCCCCACAGAAGCTGCGCGGCGTTCTGCAGGAAGTAAGACACGCCGATGGCCGTGATCAGAACGGCCAGCGGGCCTGCTTGGCGCAGCGGCTTATAGGCCAGACCCTCAATGAGAACACCGAGAACCGTGCAGACCACACAAGAGAGAACTACAGATGCCCAGCCCGGGAGGCCGAGATACGACGTGGCGCAGAACGAGACATAGGCACCGACCATGATGACATCGCCGTGAGCGAAGTTGAGCATCTTGGCGATACCGTAGACCATGGTGTAGCCCAACGCGATGATGGCGTAGACGCTGCCCATGGACAGGCCGTTGACCAGGTATTGGATAAAGACCGTCATGTTCCACATCCCCCTTTCGAATAGGTTTCCAGTTGATGTATGAAACAGGGACGTTACACTGTCCCTAGATACCAAGCAAGCAGGGAAGGCCAAAACCTCCCCTGCTTGGGATCAAAACCGCTCTATGTAAGGCGGCCAATTAGGCCTGTACGTACTTGCCGTCGGTGATGACGTACGCCGTGGGCTCCTTCTGGACCTGGCCCTTATCGTTCCAGGTGAGCTTGCCGGTCAGACCATCAACGGTAATCTTGAGCATAGCCTTGGACAGCTTCTCGGCGACCTCGGTCGGGTCGGCGTCGACACCAAGACCGGCCTCCTTGACGGCCTCGGCCACCGCGTGCACGCCGTCGTAGGCGTCGGCGGCAAACTGGTCGGGGGTATCGCCGTACTTATCCTTGTAAGCGTTGACGAAGTCGGCGTTCTTCTCGTCGTCGGCGGAGAACGGAGTCATGAGCAGCAGACCCTCGGCAAGAGAGGTATCGAAGCCCTCAACGCCCAGGATGCCGTCCATGCCATCGCAGCCCATCATCTTGACGTCGTAGCCCATGTCCTTGGCGTTCTTGAGCAGGACGGACGCCGGCGTGTAGTAGATCGGCGCAAAGATCATGGTGGCGCCGGCCTGCTTGGCCTTGGTCAGCTGGTTGGTAAAGCTCGTGGCGGAGTCGTCCTTAAAGGTCTCCTCGTCAACAATCTCGAGCTTGGACTCAGCGGCCTGGGCCTTAAAGGAATCTGCGATGCCCGAAGAATAGGCGTCGCCGGAGTTATAGAACAGCACGAACTTCTCGTCCGCATACTTCTGCGCCAGGAACTTGGCAGCGTTGACACCCTGGTTGGGGTCGGTGAAGCAAACCTGGAAGACGCAATCCTTGCCGTCGGTAACGTCCTCGGAGGACGCGGACGGGGTGATCATGAACGTCTTGGGGTCGTTACCACACTCTGCGGCAACGGCAACCGACGCACCCGTGGTGGTCGGGCCGACGAGGGCCTGCATGCCCCAGTCGAGCAGGGTGTTGAAGGCGTTGACGGCCTTCTCGCCATCGGCCTGGTCATCCTCGGCCTTGTTGGCAAGCGGCAGCTCCTTGGTCGAGAAATCCTTGCAGCCAAGCTCGACACCCTGGGTAACGGACTTGCCGTAGGACGCGTTGGCGCCGGTCAGCGGGCCGATGGTACCGATCTTAAACGAAGCGTCGCCCGACGCGGAACCGCTATCGCCGCCGTTGGAGGAGCAGCCAGCTAGAATGGACATCGCCCCCAGACCTGCTGCGCTCGCGATAACGCTCCTGCGATTCATAACAGGGTTCAATGACTTACCGGTGAGGCTCGACATGCGGCTCTCCTCTCAAATCTCGTCGGGTTTCGGTTACCCGACAGGCCATCCTTCGCCGTGTTCGGCGTTCGCAAAATAGTAGACGCTTTAGTTGAGAAAAGTGGCGATTATTTCGACTTTTCTTTGGATTTGTTCATTTATCCATGAATATGCGTATTTCTATCGGTTTATACAGTTTAGCCACTTTATTGTGTGAAAGTAATGTTTCCGTTCTGTTACAAGCATCCTTGCCCTGAATAAAACGGCCCCACCGGTCGCGTTATATGCACTCAGGCGGCGATGTACTTGCCGTCCTGAATCACATAGGCCGTAGCGGACTTTTCGACCTGGCCCTCGTCGTTCCACGTGAGCTCGCCTGTCAGGCCCTCGATCTTGATCTTGCGCATGGCCTTGGCAAGGTCGCCGGCGATGTCGGCACCATCGGCCGTAATATCGATGCCCGCCTTGTCGATGGCCTCGGCGATGGCGTGGACGCAATCGTAGGCGTCGGCGGCAAACTGGTTAGGCGTCTCGTCGTAGGCATCCTTATAGGCCTTGACGAAGTCGGTATTCTTCTCGTCGTCGGCGGAGAACGGGGTCATGAGCATATCGTCGGCGATCTCACCCGAGACGGCGACGGCAGCACCGGTCGTGACGGGGCCGACGAGCGCCTGCATGCCCCAGTCGCACAGGGCAAACCTTATGGTGCAAACGTTGACAGTTTGTTACGGAAGTTCGTTTGTAGCGAGCATGTTTCCAATGTTTCCGCAGCGTTTCGAGGGTGCCGTTTTGTGCGACTCCTGTTGCCTAGCGAGCACGCGCCCTCGGTTCACGCTAGAATGCACTCAACCTTTAAGCGGTTAATCCATCCATAAGATGCACGAAGGAGCTATCTATGAGCGAACCCCTGCGCACCGTGAACGTCGGCCTCATCGGTCTGGGAACCGTCGGCGGCGGCGTGGCCCGTCTGATCAAGAGCCACCACGATGAGTACCTGGCCGCCTACGGCATCGACCTTAAGCTGGCCCGCGCCTGCGCGCTTGCCTGGGAGCAGGCCGAAGCCGCCGGTATTGAGCGCGAGGCCTTTACGAGCGACTGGCACGATGTCGTCACCGACCCCGCCGTCGACATCGTCGTCGAGCTCATCGGCGGCGAGCACCCCGCAACCGAGATCTTCACCACTGCCTTCGAGAACGGCAAGCATGTCGTCTCTGCCAACAAGGCCCTGCTGGGCCGTCATGTCGAGACGCTCGCCGAGAAGGCGCGCGCGTGCGGCGTGCAGATTAAGTGCGAGGCCAGCTGCGGCGGTGGCATCCCCATCGTGAGCACGCTCGAGCACGACCTGGTGGGCAACAAGATCCTGACCATCGCTGGCATTCTCAACGGCACCACCAACTACATCCTGTCGCGCATGGACGCCGAGGGCGCCGATTACGCTGACGTGCTCGCCGACGCCCAGGCAAAGGGCTATGCCGAGGCCGACCCGTCCGCCGACGTCGACGGCTTCGACGCCGCCAGCAAGACGGCAATCCTCGCTTCCATCGGCTTTGGCACCCGCGTGACCACCGACGATGTCTACCAGCAGGGTATCCGTACCATCGGCGCCGAGGACATTGCCCAGGCCCGCGAGCTCGGCTACACCATCAAGCTGCTGGGGATCGCACGCAACACCGACGCCGGCGTCGACGTCCGCGTGCATCCCACGCTCATCCCGGCAGACCATATGCTCGCCAAGGTCAACGGCGCCATGAACGCCGTCTACGTGGTGGGTGACGCCGTGGGCGAAACCATGTTCTACGGTGCCGGCGCAGGCTCCTTCCCCACCGCGAGCGCCGTCGTGGGCGATATCCTGTCGCTCTCCGAGCAGATCAGCCGCGGCGTGGCTCCGCTGCCCGAGATTGAGCCCTATGGTCACAACCTCGCCTTTAAGCCCATGGACGAGCTCCAGACCAAGTACTATGTGCGCCTGAAGGTCGCCGACCGCGTGGGTGCCCTGTCCGAGACGGTCGACATCTTTGCCAAGCACAACATCTCGATCTCGCTCATCAACCAGGTCGAGGACGGCAAGTCGGGCGCCAGCGATACTTGCTCGGTCATCTTCCTGACGCACCGCGCGCTCGAGAAGGACGTCCAGGCTGCCACCGCCGAGCTTGCCAGCGTCGACTGTGTAGCCGAGGTCGCCAACGTCCTGCGCATCGAGGACGTTGAGGCCTGGACCGAAGGCGTCATGGCCAACTAGTCCACTACTTCGAACCTCAATGAGGCCCAACGCAAAAGGCGCGCTGTCTGCATCAACCGCAGGCAGCGCGCCTTGTTCTGCTTGCAGGGGAAGCTGCGTCCCGGTATTTCAGCTCAGAACGGGGCGAAGCTTCCCTCAGGGCCTTCTTTCGGAAACTATGTCCCATTCTGGGCGCGCATTCTGGGACACGCTTTCCGCAACGGGCTTCTCGCGGAAAGCGCATCCCACTCTGGACGCCAATTCCGGGATGCATTTTCCGCGGCGGTGTCGGCTACTTGCCGTCGTCGTCCTCGGCTTCTTCTCTTGCATAGAGCTCCAGCATGCGGCGGCGGTATTCGCGCACGGCGAGCTTGGCGCGCTCCAGGCGGCGACGCTCGCGCGGGGTCAGCTCGGACGGGTCGACCTCATCACCATAGGTCTTATCGGCAAGAAGATGCGCCGCGTCCACGATGCGGGCATCGATGTGGCCGCTCGCCGCCTCGGCGGAAAGACGCTCGGCAATCGTATCGAGCGTAGGCAAGCCCTCGAATACGCGACCATGGCCATGCGAAGTCAGCAGCTCGTGCTCACGTGCGAGCAGGCTCGCCAAATCGTGATGGGCGCGCAGGATGTCGAGCGCATCGGATGGATGCTCGGCAACTTCTGCCACGGCGGCGACCGGCGCGGCGTCGACCACGCGGTAGAAGAGCTGCGCGAGCAACGGCATCAAGAACACCGTGATGGCACCGGCAGCAACCATGACCGACGCAATATCTTGCGACAGCGCGCCCGCGTTGACGGCAACGCTTGTCACGGCAACGATGATCGGCAGGGCCGTGGTGCAGTACAGGGCCACGGTAATGCGACCATACGCCGACACATCACGCGTCGCAGGACAAATGCTCATAGAAATAAGAATGGGCACGGCACGAATAATCAGCAACGCCACGATAAAGCCCACGAGCAGACCCGGGCGCGACGCCACGGCCGTCAGATCGATCTTTGCGCCCGATACGGTAAAGAACACCGGAATCAAAAAACCGTAGGCCAGGCCGTCGAGCTTGGTCTCGAGCGTATGGTTGCCCTCGGGGATGATGTAGCGCAAGACAAAGCCAGCGGCAAAAGAACCCAACACGATGTCGAGATCAAAGACGGCCGAGAACGCCACGAGCGTGACCAGGATGAGCACCGTCAGGCGCACGAAGGTCTGCGACGTGGTATCGGCGCGTTCCTCGACAAACGCAAAGAAGCGGCTGCCGACGCGCTTGGAGCGGCTCGGGACCACGGCCAGCAACACGCAGACCACCGCAAACAAGCCAAGGATTACAAGCGTTTGGATGCCGGTGCGGGCAGACAGCAGCACCGACATGGCAAGCACAGGGCCGAGCTCACCCCAGGTGCCATACGCGAGAATCGAGTCGCCCACGCGCGTGCCGGTGAGCGAGCGCTCACGCATGATGGGCACGAGCGTACCGAGCGCCGTCGAAGTGAGGGCAAGCGTCACGGCGATACCGTCGAAATGACTTACCGAGAACCACGGGGTAAAGCGCACGGCAAGCCAGGCGATACCAAACGTGACGGCCCACGTCGCCAAGCCGTAGCGCCCCTCGACGCCCGTGATGCTCTTGGGGTCGATCTCAAAGCCGGCAAGCAGGAACAAAAAGGCCAGGCCCAGCTCGGACACAAGCGAGACCTCAGCATCTACATGGATGACGCCGAGCATATGGGGTCCCAGCACCGCGCCGAGCACGAGCAAAAAGACCGTCTCGGGAACAGGTTTTCCGGGAATCGCCGAGGCGATGAAGGGACTCGCAAAGGCCACGAGTGCGATGATGGCGAGCGAAACGAATGCCATGTGATGCCTTTCTCTTGTTTGCGCTTCACTGTAGCACCCTCGCCGTCCTCAACGCGCCGCGAGCTGTCGTATCATAGTGAGGTTTACAAACATGTGGCTCAAGGCGACCGCAGGGCAGACCCCGCAAACCGACCGCTGCCGCATACCGTACCGTACGCCCAACCGATCAGGAAGGCAGGAACCAATGGTCTCTCGTATCTACGTGGAGAAGAAACCCGGGTTCGACGTCGAGGCTCAGCAGCTCAAGGGCGAGCTGACCGAAATTCTCGGCATCAAGGGCATCGAGGCCCTGAGGATCATCAACCGCTACGACGTCGAGGGCATCGACGAGGAGCTTTTCCGCTCCTGCGTGCCGACCGTCTTTAGCGAGCCCCAGGTCGATGTGACCTACGACGAACTCCCCGCAAGCGATGGCGCCGTCTTTGCCGTCGAGTTCCTGCCTGGCCAGTTTGACCAGCGCGCCGACTCCGCCAGCGAGTGCGTGCAGCTCATCAGCCAGGGTGAGCGCCCCGCCGTGCGCTCCGCCAAGGTCTATATGATCTCGGGCGCTCTGGACGAGGCCGCCATCGATGCCATCAAGCACTACGTGGTGAACCCCGTCGAGGCTCGCATCGCCTCGCTCGACCTGCCCGAGACGCTGTACATGGAGACCCCCGAGCCCCAGCCCGTCGAGGTGCTCGACGGCTTCCGCGAGCTCGACGAGGCCGGCCTTGCCGCCTTTATCGCCGATCGCGGCCTTGCCATGGACGAGGCAGACATCGCCTTCTGCCAGCAGTACTTCCGCGATGAGGACCGCGACCCCACCATCACCGAGATCCGCGTAATCGACACCTATTGGTCCGACCACTGCCGCCACACCACTTTCGGCACCGTCCTGGACGACGTGACGATCGACGACGCCGTGGTGCAGCAGGCCTTCGACCGCTACATGGAGATGCGCCATGAGCTCGGTCGCGACGCCAAGCCCGTCTGCCTCATGGACATGGGCACCATCGGCGCCAAGTACCTTAAGAAGACCGGCGTCATGACCGATGTCGATGAGTCCGAGGAGATCAACGCCTGCACCGTCAAGGTGAAGGTCGATGTCGATGGCGAGGACCAGGACTGGCTATTCCTCTTTAAGAACGAGACCCACAACCACCCGACCGAGATCGAGCCCTTCGGCGGTGCCGCCACCTGCGTGGGCGGCGCTATCCGTGACCCGCTCTCGGGCCGCAGCTATGTGTACCAGGCCATGCGCGTCACCGGCGCCGGCGACCCCACCGTCCCGGTTTCCGAGACGCTCGAGGGCAAGCTGCCGCAGCGCAAGCTCGTGACTACTGCCGCCGCCGGCTACTCCAGCTACGGTAACCAGATCGGCCTTGCCACCGGTCAGGTCAACGAGCTCTATCACCCCGGCTACGTGGCCAAGCGCATGGAGGTCGGCGCCGTCGTGGGCGCTACCCCGGCAAACCACGTGCGCCGCGAGTGCCCCGCCCCCACCGACAAGATCATCCTGCTGGGCGGCCGCACCGGCCGTGACGGCATCGGCGGTGCCACCGGCTCCTCCAAGACCCAGAACACCGAGTCCATCGAGACCTCGGGCGCCGAGGTCCAGAAGGGCAACGCCCCGGTCGAGCGCAAGCTGCAGCGCCTCTTCCGCCGCGGCGACGCCTGCCGCCTGATCAAGCGCTGCAACGACTTTGGCGCCGGCGGCGTCTCGGTCGCCGTGGGCGAGCTTGCCGACGGCCTGTATGTCGACCTGGACACCGTGACCAAGAAGTACGACGGCCTGGACGGCACCGAGCTCGCTATCTCTGAGTCCCAGGAGCGCATGGCCTGCGCCGTCGCCGACGGTGACGTCGAGGAGTTCATGGGCTACGCCGCCGAGGAGAACCTGGAGGCGACCGTTATCGCCGAGGTTACCGCCGAGCCGCGCATGCGCATGGCCTGGAACGGCGTCGCCATCGTCGACCTGTCCCGCGAGTTCCTCAACTCCAACGGCGCACCCAAGCACCAGGTCGCCCACGTGTGCGCCCGTAGCGTGTGGCAGCCCAGCTGGGCCGGCACCACGCTCGGCGAGCGCATGACCTCGCTTGTCACCGATCTTAACGTCGCCTCCAACAAGGGCCTTTCCGAGCGCTTCGACTCCACCATCGGTGCCGCGACCGTGCTCATGCCCTTTGGTGGCAAGACGCAGCTCACTCCGAGCTCTGCCATGGTCGCCAAGTTCCCCGTGGACGGCGAGACCACCACGGCGAGCGCTATGGCATGGGGCTTCAACCCCTACCTGATGGAGGCCGACCAGTTTGCGGGCGCCTACCTGTCCGTGGTCGAGTCCATCGCCAAGCTCGTTGCCGCCGGCTTTGAGCACAAGCGCGCCTACCTCTCCTTCCAAGAGTACTTCGAGCGTCTGCGCACCGAGGCCGAGCGTTGGGGCAAGCCCATGGCAGCCGTCCTGGGCGCCCTTATGGCCCAGGTCGACCTGGGTGCCGGCGCCATCGGCGGTAAGGATTCCATGAGCGGCTCGTTTGAGGACGAAGCCGGCGAGCTCAACGTTCCGCCGACCCTGATCAGCTTCGCTGTCGCCGTGGGCCGCGCGGCGCGCGCCGTCTCCCCCGAGTTCAAGGGCCTGACGCACCGCGTTGTCCGTATCGCCCCCGCCACCTATGGCGAGGACTACCGTCCCGATGCTCAGCAGCTTCTCGCCGCATTTGACGCCGTCGAGGCGCTCACCGCCACCGGCGACGCCCTGGCCGTCTCCACGCCCGGCTACGGCTGCGGCGCCGAGAGCCTCTTTAAGATGTGCGTCGGTAACCAGATCGGCATCGAGCTTGGCGATGATGTAGACGTAGAGAGCCTCTTCACCCCGCTCTACGGCAGCTTTATCGTCGAGCTCGCCGAGGATGCCGAGCTGCCCGAGGTCGCCGACGGCGTTGTCGTCGAGCCCCTGGGCACCACCGTCGAGGGCTATGTCATCGACACCGGCTCCGAGGTCATCGAGCTCTCCGAGCTCCAGGAGGCCTGGGAGAGCGGCATCGAGGGCGTCTTTGCCTACCGCAGCGCCGACGAGACCCCCGAGGTCGAGACCATCGACTTCCGTGCCAAGGACATCCACGTGTACAGCGGCGCCAAGATCGCCCGTCCGCGCGTGATCATCCCCGTGTTCCCCGGCAACAACTGTGAGTACGACAGCGCACGTGCCTTCCGCGCAGCCGGTGCCGAAGCCGACACCTTCGTGATCAACAACCTCACGCCCGAGGCCGTCGCCGAGAGCACCCACGAGCTTGCCCGCCGCATCCGTGCAAGCCAGATCGTCATGATCCCCGGCGGCTTCTCGGGCGGCGACGAGCCCGACGGCTCTGCCAAGTTCATCACGGCGTTCTTCCGCGCTCCCGAGGTCACCGAGGCAGTTCGCGACCTGCTCAAGGCCCGCGACGGCCTGATGCTAGGCATCTGCAACGGCTTCCAGGCCCTGGTCAAGCTCGGTCTGGTGCCCTATGGCGACATCGTCGACGCCACGCCCGATGCGCCCACGCTTACGTTCAACACCATCGGTCGCCATCAGAGCCGTCTGGTGCGCACCCGCATCTCGTCCAACCTGTCCCCGTGGCTGTCGCAGTGCAGCCTGGACGACCCCTACACCGTCGCCATCAGCCACGGCGAGGGCCGCTTTGTCGCCAATGACGAAGTGCTCACCCAGCTGATCGCCAACGGCCAGGTCGCCACGCAGTACGTGGGCGAGAACGGCAAGCCCAGCATGGATCTCTCCGTCAACCCCAACGGCTCCGCACTCGCCATCGAGGGCATCACGAGCCCCGACGGCCGCGTCCTGGGCAAGATGGGCCATGCCGAGCGTCGCGGCGACAACCTGTACCGCAACGTGCCCGAGCATGTCCCCGGCGATAAGTTCATGCCGATCTTTGAGAGCGGCGTGGCCTACTTCGCTTAAACCTTTCCCATCAGGTACAATCCCTTCGGGTAACAACACCCGCCACCGACACATCCGGTGGCGGGTTCTTTTTTACTTCGCGCATGTAGGAAGGACATCATGGAAAGCCGCAAGCCGTATCTCGCCACCCTGCCCGGACTCATCCTGGGCTGTCTTGTTTGCTGTGCACTCTGGGGATCGGCCTTTCCCTGCATCAAGATCGGCTACGCACTCTTTAGCATCCCAGCGCACGATAGCGCTTCGCAGCTGCTCTTTGCAGGTTTACGCTTTACGCTTGCCGGCGCCCTGGTTATCGTTGGGATGAGCGCGGCCCAACGCCGCCCCCTCATACCGCAAGCGCGCGACATCAAGCCCATCTTTGTCTTGTCGCTCTTCCAGACTATCGGGCAGTACTTCTTTTTCTATCTGGGCCTCTCGCGCGCCAGCGCCATGTCGAGCTCCATCATCGAGGCCAGCGCCAACTTCCTCGCAATCCTCTTTGCCGCCCTGGCATTTCACACCGAGAAGCTCAATACGGCCAAGGTGCTTGGCTGTGCGCTGGGCTTTGCCGGCGTCGCGCTCGTCAACCTTTCGGGCGCGGACGGCACCTTTGGCTTTACGCTCGACGGCGAGGGCTTTATCTTGGCTTCCACTGTTGCAGGCGCCCTATCGACCTGCCTGATCGGCATCTTCTCGCGCGAGCACGACGGCGTCTTGCTTGCCGGGTGGCAGTTTTTAGTCGGTGGCGTGGTCCTTACCGCCATCGGGTTTTTGATGGGCGGCACGTTGTCCCCCACCGAAATCGCCCCCGCCATCGCGCTCATCATTTATATGGCACTCATTTCCGCCGTCGCGTACTCGCTGTGGTCGCGCCTGCTTGCCGTCAACCCCGTCAGCCGCGTCTCGGTCTTTGGGTTTATGAACCCCGTCTTTGGTGTGGTGCTGAGCGCGCTGCTGCTCGGCGAGGGCGCTGGCACGAGCCCCGTTACCGTCATCGTTGCCCTGCTGTTGGTCTGCGGCGGCATCATCATCGTCAACAAACCCAAAAAAGCCTAGCGAGTTCACCTTTTTAGAGAGGATGTTCGCAAACTTTAGCTTAATGGAGCACACTGGTTCTCGTTGATTTCGTACCGAGTCGCGGCTGCAGACGCCCGTCTTGCCGCACCGCGCCTGGGCATTATGGCCGGTGGCCCCCACAAACGCAAAAAGGGGCGCACGACCATCGCAACGGTCGTGCGCCCCTTTTTCTAGCGAACCTTGATGCCGGATTTCTTTTTGGCATCCTTGATGCGATAGAGCTCCGCATCGGCAGCGCGCAGAAGCTCTTGCCACGTGTTGATCCCATCGCCGTAGCGCGCGTAGCCGATAGACATTCGAAGCGAGTAGGGTGTCTCGGCGCGCGAGAGCTCGTTATTGATCGCCGAACACAGGCGGATAATGTCGTGCTCCGTCACCCCCTTCTGCAGTACGACGAACTCATCACCGCCATAGCGCGCAATAAAGCCGCCGGACGGCGAACAGACGTCCTTGAGTACTGCGGAAACAACCTGAAGAGCATGGTCGCCCTCCACATGTCCATACTGATCGTTAATCTGCTTAAAGCCGTCGGCGTCCATCATGAGCAGATACACATCTTCGGCCTGATCCACATTTGAGAAGAGCGACAGCATATAGGTCTCAAAACGGTTGCGATTGTTGAGGCCAGTCAACGGGTCGGTCGAGATGAGCTGCTCCTGGCAGATGATATAGAGCAGCAACATGCTAATCATTATGCCGACACAAAGGCCAGGCACCGAGTATACGATCTGAAAGGTACCGCCCACCAGGGCCGGAATGGCGAAAAATGCCAAGGTTCGATAGACAGCCTTCGTCTGCAGGCTCTCGACCCTGCGAGATTGCACAAACGCATGCAGGGACGTATGTATAACGTAACAGTAGCTGACAATGGGCTGGATCATATAGGCAAAGCCGCGACGATACACGCCCTGCGAATCGATATAGAACAGGGCGTGCGTCCAGTAACTGGTAAAAGCCAGCACGACCACCAGAGCCGTAGGCAACGTTACAAGCACCACCCTATAGCGCGAGGTCACAAGGTGAGAGCCTTGCATCGTCTCGGAATAGATAAACCAAATGAGACACGCGATGGCGAAGAGCGAAAACGAAACCGCGTTGGAAATCCAGTTGGCTGCAATGCCCAACGTGCCGTCCGCACCATCCGAAAGCGTCCAGATCATATCGAAGAAAATGTAGGCAGCAGACGTGTAGCCCAGCATGCTAAACAAAAGCTGCTGGGTGCTCGAGAACAGGGAGCGACGGCTTCGTACGGCAAGCCCGATAAGAACAATCATGCATAGCAGGAATATCTCAATCTTGAGTGCCTTAACCACTAGACGCCCTCCCTTCAATATCCAAGTGGTCAGAATCGCCCGATTCGTGTCTGGGCAATAAACGCCCCTTTCTCCGCAGGGGTAAGGGGAATAATAGCAGAGCGCCCGAACGTCACTGCAAGACAGCTCTCGTTCGGGCGCTCAAACGGCGCGAGTTGCACGCCGGAATCATTGATGGGTATCGATTGCTACTCGCCATCGATGTCGGTCGCGACAGCCTCTTCGATGGCCTCGACACCGGCAGGCGACAGGTCTTCCTTGCCCTGGCAGAACTTCTTATCGACCCAGCCGGTCAGAATCGGGGCCATGATTGCCGTGATGATGACGGCAGTGGCGATCTGCGCATACGCGGTGGGCGCAAGCTCGGCATAGCGCGGAGCGACCTCGGCGAGGGCGACCGGCGTGGTCATGGCCGTGCCGGCAATGGTGGAACATGCCACAGCCGCCTTACCATTGCCGCCACACAGGCGCTCGAAGGCAAAGGTAATGGGACCGACGATAAAGAGCGTGATGAGGCCCAGCAGGATGCCCGAAATGCCACCGGCGATGAAGCTCGAAAGGCTCATGGACGCACCGAGCTGAAAACCAATTACAGCGATCGCGGGATTGGCGCCGGGAACCAACAGGTTCTTGATAAACGGGAACAAGTTGCCCAGGACCATGCCGATAACAAGCGGCAGGATGGATCCGATGATGGTGCCGACGGGGATGTTGGCGAGACCCGAAACACCAAGGATGATCATCGTGACGGCGGGGCCGGCCGTAAAGAACAGGATACCGACAGCGCCCTGCTCGGACTCGTCGCCGAACTCGCCCATGATACCCGTGTAGAGCGCCATGTTGCAAAACGTAATGCCGCCGATGATTGAGACCGAGCTCAGGCCCAAAAGGTTGTCGTTAAAGAAATACGCAACGCCCAGGCCCAGCGCGGCTGCCACCACAAGCTTAGGAATCAGCACGACGATGCCGGTCTTGATGGCACCCGGTGTGGACTTAAAGCTGATGCCGGCGCCCACAAACAGCAAGATCGCGGCAACGATGGTGTTGGAGCCGCCGCGGCAGGCTGCCGTAAAGAAGCCGCCGATCTCAAAGACCTGTGGGCAGAAGGTATTGAGCAAAAGGCCGACGATCATCGGGTAGATCATGATGTCACCCGGGGTGCGCGGTACCTTGAATTTCTTTTGCTCGTTGGCGGTCGCTCCCTGTGCCATGAAACCCCCTTTTCCGCTGACGCAGAACAAAAGCCCACGTCACGCTTTGCTACAGTAAAGTTTGACCATGGTACCAGAAGAAGCAGACCGCCTCGGTGGGAAATTGGATTCGTTGGCCGGAATGAAAACGCGTCCTGCTCTTATACGAGGCTCAAAACGATATAGAGCACGATGCCCGAAACACAGCACCATAGCATCGACTTTGTCTTGATTGCCACCGCCACGACGCCGGCAGCCGCAATCCAGGGAATCAAGCCCTGCCACAAGCCGGCGTCAAAAGCGCCAGGGCTTATCAAATCGTTAGCAACCAGTGCCGCGAAGGCGGCGGGCGGGATATAACCCAAGGCCTCGGTAACGCGGGGCGACAGCGTTCTCCCGCGCAAAGCAAACGCCGGGGCAATGCGGAAAAATGCGATAGCCGCCCATGACGACAGCCACAGGACCAAAAACTCATTAACGGGCATCGCAAGCGCCCCTTCCTTCGGCGAGAGCATCGCACGCAAGCGCCGCGACAACGCCGACGAGCACGCTTACCGGCACGGCGATATTCGTCCACCCCAAGAGCTTGCATATGGCGACGGACACCGCAGCCAAAACGGCAGCTACGATATTGCCGCGCGACAGTCGCTGCGAAAAGAGCAGGCAGATAAAGAGCGATGTGCAGACAAAACCCGCAATAGCGGTGGGAACATCGACAACGGCGCCGACGATGGCGCCCATCGTACACGAAACGCCCCATGTTGCGATGAGGATCACGTTGAGCACAAAGGACTCGCGCGGGCCCCAATCCTCCCCTTCAACCAACTTGGCAAGCGAGATGCCATATGCCTCCTCGGTAAGTGTCGCGGCAACAGCCAGCGTCTGACGCTTCGAGGCACCCCTCAGATGCGGTGCGATCGATGCCGAGTAAAGCGCAAAACGCGAGGAGATGGCGGCAACGCTCGCGACGATCGATGCTGCAGGCACACCCGCCAGCCACAGGTTGCAGATCATAAACTGGCCGCTGCCCGTCACAAACGTACTGCTTAGAGCAAAGACCATCCAGGGCTCCATTCCCGTCTGCCCCATGATCATTCCGCACGGCGCGCCTATTGCAACATAGGTAAGCATCACCGGCCAGACGGTTCTAACGATTTTGAGCACCATACGTTTCTCATCCTGACAAGGTCTCCGAGCCGCATGTAGCGACACGGCAGAATCATCATCCGGCAGCAACCGAGTTCACCTACAATTGCCACCGGATCGAAAGACACAACTTTTTAGGAAGTCATTATGACAGCTATCGATCGAGACCGGGCGCGCGCGGCCTTCAAAAGCTACACCGATGCCTACGACGCCACCAACCCACGCATCGCGCTCAAAATCGAGCATACGTACCACGTGGCCGAGGCATGCGATGCCGTAGCGCGCGAGCAGGGCTGGTCGTCAGAAGATATTGACCTGGCATGGCTTTGCGGCCTGCTACACGATATGGGCCGCTTTGAGCAGCTGAGACGCTGGGACACCTTTAAGGACGCCGAGAGCATGAGCCATGCGGCGCTGGGCATCGAGGTCCTCTTTGGCGAGAATCCCGCCGATGCACCCGCCGTAACGAGCATCCGCGACTTTATCGATGACCCGGCAGAAGATGAGCTCATCCGAGCGAGCATTGCCTATCACAGCGATTTCCGTCTACCCGCGCAGCTCGACGTGCGCACGCGAAGCTTCTGCGATATCGTGCGCGATGGTGACAAGATCGACATTATGCGCACCATCGCCGACAGCACCGTCGACACCATCCTCAAGGTGGACGAGAAGACGTTTCTCGGCAGCCGTTTCTCGTCGCCGATACTTGCCGCCTTTGACGAGCACCGCTGCGTCGCACGCGATGAACGCAACGAGCCCGCCGACTTCTTGGTGGGACTCATCTGCTTTATGTTTGAGCTCGTCTATCCAGCAAGCCGCGCGCTGGCGCGCGAACAGGGCGATATCCACCGCCTGCTCGACGCGCCCTTTGGCATCACGCGGCCCTTTACCGACCCCGCCACGCAGGCAACCTGGAGCCGCCTAAAGGACGAGATGCGCGACTGGCTGGCGCGCGCCTAGCGCTCAAGCTGGGCCAGCAGCTCCTCGACGACCTCGACGGCATCCCCAACAACCTCGTACTGGGCAGCACCAAAAATGGGGGCATCCGGGTCCTCGTTGATGGCGATAATGCACTCCGCCCCACCGATGCCGGCAAGATGCTGGATGGCGCCCGAAACACCGATACTCACGAGAAGCTTGGGCGAAACCGATACGCCGGTCTGGCCAATCTGATGGCGATACTCCAACCAGCCGGCCTCCACGACAGGTCGCGTGCAACCAAGCTCGGCTCCCAGGGCCTCGGCAAGCCTTCGCATCAGTGGCAGGTTTTTCTTGGAACCAATGCCGCGACCCACCACGACCAGGCGCTCGGCATCGGCGATCGAAGCCTGCTGCCCCCACTCCTCGGCGGGAATCGAAATCTCGACACGAGCCCTGGCGTCTTCCGCAAGCATCACCTGGGTGATCGTGCCGGAACGGCCGTAGTCGAAGTCGGGAGCCTTAAAGATACCGGGGCGCACCGTTGCCATCTGGGGACGATGATTGGGGCAGACAATGGTGGCCATCAGGTTGCCGCCAAACGCCGGACGCGTCTGTTGCAGCAGTCCCGTCTCCGTATCCATCGAAAGTACGGTGCAGTCAGCCGTAAGGCCCGTCTGCAAACGCACGGCAACGCCGGGTGCCAGTTCGCGGCCAAAAGCGGTCGCACCGTATAGGATGGCCTCGGGTTTGCGTTCGGCTACCAAATCGCAGATCAAGCTGGCGTAGACCTCCGCATCGTTTTGGCGCAGGCGCTCGTCGCGACAGGCCAGGACTTCGTCGGCGCCCGCGCAAACCAGATGCTCCAGGTCACCGAGAGAACCCTCGGGGCCCATGCCGGCCAGTGCCACCAGACGGCAGCCACGAGCATCGGCAAGCTCGCGGCCCTTGCCCATAAGCTCATAGGCAACGGGAGTCACCGTATCGTGCTCGTCGGTCTGCACGAATACCCAAATGTCTCGATACGCATCGAGGTCAACCGCGCCGGCGGTCTCGTCACGCTCGATCGAGATAGCGTTGACAGGGCAGGCGTCGACGCACCCACCGCATAGGATGCAGCCGTCGGTTACGCGGGCGCATCGGCTGGGTCGTTCGCCTTCCACTACGATGCCGCCCGAGGCACAGGCGCGAACGCAGCGACCGCAGCCGACACAGGCTTCGCTATCGATAATCAGTCCGCTCATCTATGCCATCCCCTCGATAATCTTGGCAAGTTTTACCGCCTGCTCGGACGCCGTTCCCTCAACGGCCTCGCACGTTTGGTCACGGTCGGGCACAAACGAGCGCACGACCTGTGTCGGCGACCCGGCAAGACCGCAACGCGCGGGGTCGGCGTTCACGTCGGCGGCACTGACCACGCGCACGTCCGCCTCCTCCGCCGCGCGAATACCGGCAATACTCGGCATACGCAACTGGCCAATCTCCTTGGCAGTCGTCATCGCGCACGGCATCTCAAGATACACCGTCTCCTCGCCGGCATCGCATCCGTGAATGAGCGCCAGCGAGCCACAGGTCGTAAAGCCCGCGCTCTGCACGCAACTCACGTCGGTCACGCAGGGAATCTCAAAGGCACCGGCAAGCTCGGGACCAATCTGGGCCGTATCGCCATCCACCGCCATCTTGCCGCAGATGAGCAGGTCGAAGTCCTCGTCGAGCGCCTCGATGCCGCATTTGAGAGCATAGGTGGTCGCCAGGGTATCGGCACCTGCAAAGGCGCGATCGGTCAGCAGCAGCGCGTCGTCGGCGCCTCGGGCGATGCAGTCGCGCAGCAGCGACTCGGTCGCGGGGATGCCCATCGACACCACCGTCACGCGCACATCCATGCCAAAGCCGATAAAGTCGTCCTTCAGCGCCAGCGCGCATTCCAAAGCGCTCGCATCAAAGGGATTAATGACCGCCTGCTTGCCATCGCGCACGATGGTATTGGTCTTGGGGTCCATCTTGACCTCGGTGCTGCCCGGCACGGCCTTGACGCACACCACCATATGGAAAACGCTCATCTTCACGCGCCCCCTTTCTGGACGAGCTCATCCAAGAGCTTCTCCGAAAACAGGTTGCCGCGACCCAGCTGCCCGTCGGGATCGAGCTGGAGCTTGAGCCGCGCCGACTCGACCATGGCCTCGTGACCGTACATCGTCTCTAAGAAGCCCGCCTTGATCTTGCCGACGCCGTGCTCGGCAGAAACGGCACCGCCCATAGCCGTTACCTCCGCAGCCCACTGGGCAAACAACTCGCCACCGCGACGGTAATCCTGTGCATCGCGCGGCAGAATGTTCACATGCAGATGGTTGTTACCGATATGCCCCCAGGCGGCAGATTCAAGCCCACTTTCCGCCAGCGTGCGGCGATAGAGGGCGATAACATCGGCCAAGTGCGCGTTGGGCACCGACATGTCCGAACCCAGTTTGGTGATGGTGGGATCCATGCGGCGGCGCTCGTCGATAAGCATATTGACGCTCTCGGGCACCGCATGGCGGAAGAATCGCTGACACTCGCGATCGACCTCGGTGCGCGCGACCCATGTCGCATCGTCACTGCCGCCCGCAAGCTCCAGTACCCACCCCAAGTGATACAGCTCCTCAGTCGCCTGGGCTTCGTCGTCGCAGTCGAGCTCCACGTAGACACAGACCTTGGCGTCTTTGTCGAGCGCAGGCAGCGAGGCAAACGCCGTCGACTGCTCGCGCTGGCGACGTAGAATATCCAGGGCGCCAGCATCGAAGTACTCGATGGCAGCCGCATGGGACAGGACGGGACGCACAGAATCGGTGAAGGACACGGCCTTGTCTTCGCTGTCGAAGAAGCAGCTCACGCCCCAAACGACCGCGGGTGCCACCTGCAGGGCAATCTCGAGTTCGGTGATGACGCCGATTGTGCCACACGCACCGATAAACAGATCGATGGCATCCATATCGTCAGCAACGAAATAGCCCGAAGCATTTTTTGTCTTGGGCATGGTATAGCCGGGAAGATCGAGCTCGAGTGTACGGCCCGCTGCCGTCACGAGCGACAGGTGGCGGCCCTGGGCAAAAGCCTCGCCGCGCCGAAGCTCAAGCAAATCGCCATCAGCCAGCACGACGTGGAGTCCCGTGATATGTGGGCGCATGGGGCCGTAGGCGTAGCTGCGGGCACCGGAGGCGTTACATGCCGCCATGCCGCCCAGACAGGCAGACGCCTCGGTGGGATCGGTGGGAAAAAACTGCTCGGGAGCCTCTTGGAACTCCTCGTAGGCCTCAAGCGATGCCTGGTCCCAACCAGCGGTCGGCAGCACCTTCTTGCTCAGCTGCTTGCGCAGCTCCGAGAGCACAACGCCCGGCTCCACGCGCAGCAGAAATTGGCCTTGTTCATCGCGGCGAAGGCCCAAATAGCGATTCATACGGGAAGTATTGAGGATATGCCCGCCGTGGGGCACGGCGCCGGCGGCAAGGCCGGTTCGGGCGCCCTGAACCGTTACCGGAACACGCTCGACATGGAGCTTTTCCAAAATGGCACGGACCTCGTTTTCCGTTGTCGGAAACGAGATGCTCGAGGCCTCGCCCGATGCGCGAGATTCATCGCGGCCATACTCTTCGAACTCGTCGGTGAAGGGTTTGATGGTTGCAGACACGCGAACTCCCCCTTTAGCTAACTACAGTGTTTGCAGGGAGATGTTACCGCATCGTTTCGTCGACGTGTTCGAGACCGTCTCCATAATTGGCGTTTTTTACGTTCGCGCAATTCGGCGAGCGGCTTGATTTCCTCGGCAGACGATGCTTTTGACACATATGGCCCCGCCGTCGCCGACCGCGCGATTGTCGCTCGAAAAAAGTTGGAGTATTTTTTGCCGCCTTTTACCTGCGGAGACGCCAATCCGTCAAGCATTTGGTCAGAAATTGGTCAAGTAGCGGCTGATACGGTCGGCGTCGACAGCCGAAACCGATAGAAGTTTTGGCCCAGAAGCAGGGAGGTTCCCATGGCATATTACTGGCCCCAGTACGGCATCGCCATCGAAGTCGACGACGATCCCCATCTCCTGCCTTTCGACGAAGAGGCATTCCCCGATACGACGGTCTACCACGTTACCACCGATGTGATCTGCGACCCCGAGTCGTTCTCGGCGCTCGCCCACCACATCGCGCATATCCACGACATCGAGCTCCCTCCCGACTTCGACGAGCTCGTCTACTCGCGCCGTCTGATGCTTCACATGCTCTTTGGAGCGGACCCGTCCACCTTTGCGCGCGTCTATACCGCCAAGGATGCCGCATGAGCGCGAAGAAGCCACCCCACTTTGCAGGCCTGGGTCGTCGCAAGAAGCTCATCGTTGCCTGCTTGGCCATCGTCTGCGCCCTTGTCGCCGTAGGACTATACGCTTGGCAGTCGCAGCCCGTACCCGAGGCGGGCGCTTCGGTCACGACGGCCGAGGGCAAAACGCGTCAGGAAATCCAAGATGAGCTCGACGCCATCGTCCGCGACAACATGATGACGATTTCGGTCGCGCCGGTCGCTCAGCTGCAGGAGGACGGCAAGCTGCGCGTCAACGTGCAAAACGTCCAAGACAATAAATTTCCCCAGCGATTCCGCGTCATCCAAAACGACGAGACCATGTACGAATCCGGTGTGGTCGAGACCGGCAAGACAATCGAGACGTGCCCCGCCGGCGACATCAAAGAAGGCGAGGCGTACATCGAGATCCAGGCACTCGATGCAAAGACCCTCGACAGCCACGGCAATCCGACACGTGTCAAGGTACGGGTTGAGCAAACCGAGAACTAGCCTTCCGGCCGACACGGCACCGCATGCAATTCACCAGCATTCGTCCAATCATCGCGGGGACGGCCCGCGGCGAATAGAAAGGAACGACCATGGACATCACCAGGAACATGAACGGAGTCAGAGCGCTCGTCGTGGGCACAGGGCTCGCGCTCGCGCTCGCAATGGGCGCCGCCCCGACGCCAGCTATGGCAGCCGGGCGCGTTGGAACCACGAAGGTAATGGTCAGGACCGAGATCGACAACGTTGAGTTCAAAGTTCCGACGGTTATTCCCTTCGTCGCCAAGGCCGACGGCACGCTTCAGGGCCCCTCAGAAGACGCGACCACCATCGACAATCATTCGGCCTACGGCATCCATGTCACCAACATGAAGATCGACGCCATGAACACCTGGACCATTGCCGCCGACGCCAAGGCCGGAACCGCGCAGAACTCCATCGACTTTAAGGTCGGCCCCGACGGCGCGCTCCAGAACGCCAGCGCCGCCGCGCAAGGGACGGGCCTCGATCTTTCCAAGAATGCAGCCTTCGACATGGGCTACCAGGGCATTGCCGGCGGCACGGACAAAATCAAGCTCAAGACAAGCGGAAACGTCGCCCGCGTCACGCGCGACATCTTCCGCGTAACCGGCGAAGGCGATCAGGTTGCGACGATCACCTGGACGGTCGAGCCCGGTGCGCACACGGCATAAGGCCGTCGCCCTGGCCGCCGCCGTCAGCATCCTAGCGTTTGGGCCAGCCATGGCCTTTGCCCAGCAAGAACAGGCGCAGGCCGCCACGCAAGTGACGGTCGACCTCTCGGAGCTCGACCGCGGCGACCGCGAGGAACCGTTGGCGCAGACAGGCGACAGACGATGGCTCTTGGCAGCAGGCGCCGCAGCAGCAGGCGCGGGGACCGCCGGCCTCGGTCTGCACATCAAACGCAGCCAGAAACAAAACACGGACAGGCCGCACTAAATTAGCTAAGGAGACCCCATGGCATCAAAGAACCTTTTGCCCGTCGTCGCACTCTGCGGCGCGCTCGCAACCGGAACGCCCGTCGCCGCTTGGGCGACTCCCGTCATGGCAGACTCCTTACCAGCAGCCCTAAGCTCCGCACCAAATCCGTCGAGTGCCATTGCGTGTAAGCGTTTTTCGATCGCACAAGCCGCAATCTCAACCTCGGGATGCCTTCGTCGTAATACGGACGGCTCGATAGTCGTGGATATCAATCGTTCGAACAAGGCAAACGGCTCCCAGGCGGGGTGCGCCGTCTGCATGTGGCGCTCGGTTGTGCTCGATGCGGATGGCGATCCATGCAATTTAGAGCTGCGCATCGACATCGCTTCGGTCGATGACTCGGCGAACGGAGCGAAGGTCGCCTTCGACGGTACGTTTTTCGAGAAAGGAGGCGGTATATGTCTGGGCTGCGCCGCCGCGAATGCAGACGATGCGCAGCCCACCCTCTCATTCACGGCATCGTTGCGACTGACCAAAGCCGGCACCGATGCCATCGCGGCGGGAGAAGCGTCCCTGCTGTTCTACGCCGTCAGCGCCAAAGACACAAACGCTCATTTCGAGAAGCCAGCCGGATCACTCAGTCTTACACGAGGGATAGAGGCAGGCCCTATTGAAATCGATGCCCACGCGCAAAGCAGGCAACGCATTCTTGCCGACCCGGCGCTTCTCGAAATGGAGTGGAACGGATCCGGAGCCATCGGAATTCTCCCCTCCGCGCTTGACGCCAAGACGCTCCCCTCAAACGACGAACCCATCAACGCAACCATACAAGAAGAGAGCGCGGATAAAGAAGCAGGTGCGGGCGACACGCCGTCGCCGACAAACAGCGCCCCAGCTTCTTTCGAAGCACCGAATGAGCCCGCTGCCGATCCAAACGATCCCGAGCTCGCGGACAGTCTGGGGCTTGCTGATCCTCAAGAGATCGATGAAGGTAACTGTTGCGTGCTTGCCGCACTCGACCACACAGAGGTCATCGACGCTGCGAACATCGAAGTTGCCGCCGCCAATCAGCCCGTCCGCAAGTCGGCTATCATCGCATTTCCCGAATCCATCGAAGTCGTCTTTTTGCCATCGGGCGAGGTCGTGGCCCCAACACTGCTCACCTTGTTGGGCGCCAAGAATACTCGAAACGAAATTAAAAAGGTCACGGTTGTCGACCCTGCAACCACCGCCAAGCTGCGTCTATACGCCGTTGCTCCAGACGGAGGCAAGACCTTGGAATTCGATGGTGACACACTCCTAGCCTGGCGACGTCTGGACATTATGCAAGACGTCTCGTATCAGATCGAACTCGAAGGGTTTGATCGTGCCCGCGATGCCAATATCATCGCCGCGGCTATTGAATCCCCGCAGCGGCTTATGACACTGCGCTTTGAATACTATCCCTATGTCCCGACAACCACCTGAGGCTTAAATGCTGCGCATCATTCCTAACACCACTTATATAACGTATTAGATGAGTCGCGATGTGCCTCGCATTTCGTTCTGCTACGATTGCCACGTTGGCATCAATACAGGAGGGCTCATGCCGGGCTTGGGAACAATCATCAACGTTGTGCTTTTAGTTGCGGGCGGTCTTTTGGGATTAGCGGGCGGCCGCTTCATTACACCGCGCATCCAAGACACGCTCATGAAAGCATCGGGGCTGTGCGTCCTGTTTATCGGCCTGGGCGGCACCATGCAAAAGATGCTCATCATCGATGGAAAGGCGCTAGCGACCACCGGTACCACCATGCTCATCGTCTCATTTGCGCTCGGTTCGCTCATCGGCGAGGCCATCAACTTGGAGGCCGCCATCGAGAACCTTGGCGAATGGCTCAAGCGCAAAACCGGCAGCGAGGGCGATAACGAGTTCACCAACGCTTTTGTCTCGACATCGCTGACCGTCTGCATCGGTGCCATGGCTATCGTGGGATCGATCCAGGACGGTCTGCTCGGTGACTGGTCAACGCTTGCCTTGAAAGGCGCATTGGACTGCATCATCGTCTGCACCATGACGGCGTCGCTTGGCCGCGGCTGCATTTTCTCCGCCCTGCCCGTCGCCGTGTTCCAGGGGACGATCACGTTGTTTGCCGGCGCGCTCTCCCCCATCATGACCACGGCAGCCCTCGACAGCCTTTCGCTCGTAGGCTCCATGCTCATCTTCTGCGTCGGCGTCAACCTCATCCGTCCTCAGACCTTCCGCACGGCCAATATGCTCCCCTCCGTCGTCATCGCCGTCATCTACGCCCTCCTGTTCTAAATCTATCAACGCAGCGGTATCTCGAACATCTGTTTGATGCTGTGCTATGATATGAGGTCACCGTAGCTGCGTTAGGAGAGGAGAAGCGGTGGCCGACCAGGACATCAAGATGCTCATCGAGCGCATTATGGCCGAGGCCCGGACCCATCAGTCCACCCGCTTCTCAAACGAAATCTACGCAGACGAGCCGATTCTCAAAACCGGCCGACAGATGCAGAATTTCCTCCCCGACCAGTACCGTAAAATGCGCGAGATATCGCGCTGGCAGGATGACCCCAAGGGCGGTGCGGGCCGCTGGCTTTCGGAAGCCGAGCTTTTTTACCGCCAGGGCCTGCTGATGGCCGACTTTGAGGACGACTGTCCCTACAACGGCACCTTTAAGTCGTACTTTCCCACCTACAACGCCATGAGCGACCGACAGCTGCGCGGCTACTTTACCTGGCGCGCCCAAGTGCGCCGCGGGACCGTCGAGGAAACGTCTACGTCCTTTGCCTTTCTGTATCTCTATGAGCTGATTTGCGGCATCGGCGTAGATAATCCGCTCGATGGTTTTAACAAGATCAAGGCCTTTTGGGATGCCTACCGCGCCTTTGAGCCCGGCATCGACCGGTTTGCACGCGTGTGGTTGCAGGACTACGCCGTGTTCCACGGGCTCGACCCCAAGCTGCTTCGTGATTCTAAAACCGTCATGTTCGATAACGCCCTTATCGAGCTGCGGCGCGCGGCACGAGACCTTGTACCGGCACCGGCACCGTCCGACCAGACCCCCAAACGCCGCAAAACCTCCGAGCCCACGCTCCCCCTTCCGCCCGATGAGGTGCGCGAGGAGCGACTCATGACCGCCATCAACGCCCTCTCCACGTACAACCTAAGTAACTCGCGGCTCGACCGCAGCCACCACCGCGATCTGCGCCACGTGGCATGCGCCGTGTATGTCCGCATGTCGCGCTACTATGACACGCACCGAAAGACCGGCATCGTAGCGAGCTTGTTTGGGGAGGAGACGGCCATGCCCTACACCATGTTTGCCTCGGCCGTATTCTTTGCGCCCGAGCGCCACGAGGACTGCGAATACCGCCTGGATCCCATCCATATCTACCGTTGCCAAAACGGCTTTTGGGAATGTATGCGTATCCATGGTAGTAGGCAAAAGAGCAGCAAGCTCGGTGAAATGATGCGCGCCTGCGACCAACGCCTGCGCCTGGCGCTGGACCCCGCCCATCCCCTTAAGGAAGAAAAGGTCCCCAAATATCTGGCCAAGATTATCGATGACGAGATTGTGGCATGGCTTTCGTGGGACGCCGCACACCAGCCCGTCAAGATCGATATCGACCTGACTCAGCTGGGGCACATTCGGAGCGCCGCTGCGCAAACGCGCGAAGCACTTTTAATCGACGAAGAGCGCGAGGACGATGTGCCCACAGAGGTCGATACGGCGGAATCCGAGCAACCGGAAGCCAAGCCTGCGACCGACGTGATGGCCGAGCCGATCGCGGCGCCTACGGAGCGCAACAAAGCCGACGAGCCAACCATTTCCACCGAACAGTTTGGCGTCGTGGCACCGCTCCTCGCACCGACGCCGGCGGTCGTATCGACTGCACCCGCTGGCACCGCAACCGAACTCGCGCCCGCCGCAGATGCCTTCCTTCGCGCGCTGCTCGAGCAAAACGCAGCGCAAGCGACATTGGCGGTAGTGCAATCGGAGCAGAGCGAGGACATGCTCGTCGACAGCATCAACGAGGCGCTCTTTGACCTGGTGGGCGACACCGTTATTGAATTTGGCTCAGCAGGACCGCAAATTATTGAGGACTACGAAGCAGACGTGAGAGGATACCTAGACCATGAGTGATACCGCATCCGCAGCACCCCGCGTGCCCAAGCGCGTCGCCGCCGTCATTCTCAACTCGCTCAAGGGCGGCGTTGTCCCGCGCATCGGCCTTCCCTATATCACCGTGGGGCGAGAGGTCGAGATCCGTGCTCTGCTCACTGACCTGAGCCTCATCGCCGATGGCGGCGCAAGCTTCCGTTTCCTAGTCGGTCGCTACGGCGCCGGCAAGAGCTTTTTACTCCAGACCATCCGAACGCATGCCATGGGCGAGGGCTTTGTGGTCGCCGATGCCGACCTTTCCCCTGAGCGCCGCCTACAGGGCGGCCAGGGCCAGGGCCTCGCTACCTATCGCGAGCTCATCCGCAACATATCGACCAAGACGCGCCCCGAGGGCGGCGCGCTCAACCTTATCCTGGATCGCTGGGTCGCCTCGTGTGCCGACGCCGACGAGACTGCCGTTAATGCCCAACTCGCTCCACTCGAAGAGATGGTCCACGGCTTCGACTTCGTCCGCATGCTCCGCCGCTACCGCACGGCAGTATCCGAGGGCGACGAAGAAGCTATGAGTCGGGTGACCAAATGGATTCGCGGCGAATACCGCACCAAGAGCGAAGCGCGAGCCGAGCTAGGCTCCTCGACCATCATCAGCGACGACGACTGGTACGACTACGTCAAGCTCATCGCACGCTTTTTGGTCTGCAGCGGCTACAAGGGCATGCTGGTGCTCATCGACGAGCTCGTAAACCTGTACAAGATCCCCAACGCGATTACGCGCCAGTACAACTACGAGAAGATCCTGACCATGTACAACGACACGCTCCAGGGCAAGGCTCAGTATCTGGGCATGATTATGGGCGGCACGCCGACCTCCATTGAGGACCGCCGCCGCGGCGTGTTCTCCTACGAGGCCCTGCGCAGCCGACTCGCCCAGGGCCGCTTTGCGCGCGAGGACCTCAAGGATATGCTCGCACCCATCATCCGCCTTCAGCCACTCACCTATGAGGAGTTGCTGGTGCTCATCGAAAAGCTCATGCAAATCCACGCCGGCTACTTTGGCTGGACGCCCACGCTGACCGAGAACGACTTGGTGGACTTCCTCAAGATTGAGTTTGGCCGTGTGGGAGCCGATACACACCTCACGCCGCGCGAGGTCATTCGCGACTTTATCGAGCTGCTCGACATCTTGTGTCAAAACCCCGACGCCAACGTGGCCGAGCTGCTGCAAAGCGTCGGCGGCGATGCGCTGGCACCGGCAATTGCAACAAACGACACCGGCACCACAGGCGACGACCGCAACTTCGCCGAATTCACCATCTAACCCGCCTAAAAAGGACAGGTTTATTTTGGCAGGTTTTATCTGGGCGAACGTTGAAGCAGTAATGCAGCAAGCCGTTGCCAGCCGCGTTGAGAGATTCGTTTTTGAGAGGAGGCCCCATGAACGCCTTTGACCGCTACGCCCCGTTTATCCAAGACTTCATCTACTCCCACGATTGGGAGAGCTTGCGCTCTATCCAGGTTGCGGCGGCAGATGCCATCTTTGACACGCAGGACAATGTGCTCCTGACGGCATCCACGGCATCCGGCAAAACCGAAGCGGCCTTCTTTCCCATCCTGACCGAGTTTTGGGAGAACCCGCCCGCGAGCGTGGGGGCCCTCTACATTGGCCCCCTCAAAGCACTCATCAACGACCAGTTCGTTCGCCTCAACGATCTGTGCGAAGAAGCCGATATCCCCGTCCGGCACTGGCACGGCGATGTCTCGCAGTCGCACAAGGCAAAGCTCATCAAAAAGCCGAGCGGTATCCTGCAGATTACGCCCGAATCACTCGAGGCGCTCCTGATCCACAAGCACATGGCAATCCCGCGTATGTTCTGTGACCTGCGCTATGTCGTCATCGACGAGGTCCACTCGCTCATGCGCGGTGACCGTGGCGGACAGACGCTCTGTCTTATCGAGCGTCTTTCGCGCATGGCGGGCGTGCGGCCCCGGCGCATCGGCCTCTCGGCCACCATCGGGGACCCGGAACGCACGGGTGCCTTCCTGTCGCAGGGGACGGGACGCGGCTGCGTCATCCCCCGCTTTGAGGAGCCGCGCCGCGTGTGGCGTATCTCCATGGAGCACTTCTACAACTCGGGTCCTCAGGCGCAGCAGCGAGGATTTATGAGCACAGGTCCGCAAGAAGCCGAGGTGCTCGCATGCGATCGCATCGAGGCAGCGGCGCCCGCGGCACTGCCCGCATCCGGACAAGACATGCGCCACAGCGGACAGCTCACACAGGAGGAGCGCCGTCAACGTCGCGAGCAGGCGCGGGGCAAGGACGTTCCCAAAGACCGTCGCACTTCCTCGGCCCCCGAGGGTGAATTCGACATCCCCCGAGCGACCGAGCAGGCACTTCTCAACCCCACTGATACCGCACCTGACAACGCCGACCCCGGTATGGGCTATATCTTTGAGCACACGCGCGGACGCAAGTGCCTGGTCTTTGCCAACTCGCGCGAGGAGGCAGAGGCCGTGTGTTCCATGCTGCGCAGCTACTGTGAAAACCGGCACGAGCCAGACCGCTTTCTTATCCATCATGGCAACCTCTCGGCATCGCTACGCGAGACCGCCGAGGAGCTCATGCGCGACGAGGAACAGGCGCAGACAACCGTCACCACCTCCACGCTGGAGCTCGGCATTGATATCGGCCGTCTGGAGCGTGCCTTCCAGATTGACGCGCCGTTTACCGTCAGCTCCTTTTTGCAGCGCATGGGGCGCACGGGCCGTCGCGACCTTCCACCCGAGATGTGGTTTGTCATGCGCGAGGAAGAACCCGAGCCGCGCACGATGATGCCCGAGACCATTCCCTGGAAGCTCCTGCAGGGCATCGCGCTCGTACAACTCTATCGCGAGGAAAAGTGGGTCGAGCCGCCCGAGCTCGATCGACTCCCCTACAGCCTGCTCTATCACCAGACCATGTCGACCCTCGCCAGCACCGGCGAGCTCACGTCGTCCGAGCTTGCCCAGCGCGTGCTCACACTCAGCTATTTCCACCGCGTCTCGGCAGACGATTACCGCGTGCTGCTACGCCACCTCATTAAGATCGACCATATCCAGGTCACCGAGGGCGGAGGGCTCATCGTGGGCCTCGCGGGCGAGCGTATCATCAATAACTTTAAGTTCTACGCCGTGTTCCAGGAAAACGAGGAGTTCACCGTCCGCAGCGAATCGGCCGAGCTGGGCACCATCGTCAATCCGCCCCCGCCCGGCGAGCGCATTGCCATCGCCGGCCATTGCTGGATTGTCGAGGAAGTGGACTGGAAGCGCCACACCGTCTTTGCCACGCAGGTCAAGGGCCGTGTACCGGCCTACTTTGGCGATTGTCCCGGAGACATTAACACGCATGTGCTCGAGCGCATGCGCCAGGCGCTCAACGAGCATGCGGCATATCCGTACCTTATGGGTAACGCGCGGGCTCGCTTGGCGCAGGCTCGCCATACGACCGAAATTTCGGGCGCAGGGACTAAGCCGCTCATCAACCTGGGTGGCGACACCTGGGCGCTCTTTCCCTGGTTGGGCAGCTACGCCTTCCTGGCACTCGAGCGCATGCTTAAAATCAAATGCGCCGCGGAGCTTGGCCTTCGCGGGCTCGATCCGTCGCGTCCGTACTTTATGCAGTTTAAGATGAAGGCCGACGAGGAGACGTTCTTTGAGGTGCTCGCCGCCGAAGCCGAGAAGGACTTTGACCCCATCGAGCTCGTCTATCCCGGCGAGGTTCCTTACTTTGATCGCTACGACGAGTACGTTCCCGAGGAGCTCGTGCGCAAAGGCTTTGCCGAAGGCGTACTCGACATCGAGGGTATGAAGCAGCGCGTCCTCGGCTGGCGTGACCACGACTAAGCCCCAAAAAGACTGGTCGCAGGGAGACGTACTAATCGCGGAGGACGGCACCGAGGAAGTCAGTGTCGAAGGGCACAGCCTCGGCAAAAGCGTAGTCGCCGTCGCTGGCGATGAGCAGGTAGTTTTCCTCGCCGCCGAACTCCGCATCGCCACATGGGACCACCCAGGCGTGGGCGAATACCTCGAGTGCCGCGGCAGCGCAATCGCGCAGGAACGACACATCGCTCCCCTCGTTCGCGCTCACAATATTAGCCACGTAGATGCCGCCCGGATTCAAGCTGCCCCGCACCAGACGCAGCGCCTCGACAGTTGCCAGCTCGCGCACGGGCTCGGCACCGCCAAAGCAGTCGCTCACAACGACGTCATAGCGACGATGCCCCACGCTCGTTACGCCCAGATACGAACGCGCCTCGGCGGTAATCACCCGTAGGCGATCGCCAACCGTACGCTCCAGCTCGTCCAGATAGAACCAGCGGCGCGCCAGACGCGTAATCTCGGCATCGTACTCGATGACGTCCATGCGTAAGCCCTCATGCGACAACAGCGCAAGCTTGGGATAGGCAAACCCGCCGCCGCCCAACATGAGCATACGGTCGATACCGTGCCCACAAGTCTCGCGCATCGCGCCCTCGGCCTCAAACACATCGTCAAATGCGCGATAGTACGCAAAGACCGGCTCCGCCCAGCGATCACCAACATGGCTCGCGCTTTGGTAGACGCCGCCTTGCACCAGCACACGGACCTCGCCGCCATTCTCGTCATGCATACGCTTCACACGTGCCAACCCGTTGCGGGTCCGCGCAACCTGCAGACAGGCAGCACGAACAGCGACGGCAGCCGCACCCAGCGCTGCAGCTCCCAGGGCAACGCCAGCAACAACGCCAGCGGAAACACTCGGCTTGTTCATCTAGAGCTCCTTTTGCAGATAGAGGCCATGGTCGTAAAAACCCAGGTGACGGTAGTACTCGCGCGTGCCAATCGCGCTAATCACGTTGATGCGCGTATAGCCCGCATCCCGAGCAATCTGGCACGCACGCTCCACGAGCAAACGCCCCAGTCCGTGATGCTGTGCTGCCTGGCCCTGATCGCCCACGCGCGCCGCCATGCCATACACGTGCACCTCGCGAATCATTGCCTCGTCCGGCATCGTCGGCAGCTCGTCCGTATGCGCCTCAACAAACGCGCGATCGGGTAGCGACAGGCGCAAAAAGCCGGCGATCTTACCCTCAGGCGTTACCCACTGTAAAAAGTGTTCGCCCGTCACCGGTGTCTCGTACGCAACCTCATCAAGAGACAACTCATCCGGGTCGGCACCCGCGGTACTGATCTCGCGATAGCGAATCTCACGCACCGTCGCACCGTCGCCGCGAGCTGCCAAGCGATTCTCGACGAGCTGACGCAGGTTGGGTTTCTTATTGCCCACCATAATGTCGTCGGAACTAAAATCGCGAATCATACGGCTGATACGGCAAAACGCCGGCGTCACCACGATGTCGTCAGCCAGCACATCGAGCAGCTCGTCCTCGGTATAGGGACGCCACTCGCCGCGCTCGTAGCAGCCCACCAGACGCGAGCCCTCGATGAGCGCACACGGGTAGACCTTGACCTCGTCGGGCATAAAGGCGCCCTCGGTCATAAAGCACTCGTAGTCGTGCTTGTCCCCCTCGGGCGTGGCTCCCAGCAGGTTAAGCATAAAATGCGCGTGGATCTTAAAGCCAAACAGGCGCGCCAGCGAAAACGCACACTCGATCTGCGCCACCGTAATACGGCGCTCGTTGATGTCGAGCAGGTGCTGGTCAAGGCTTTGGATGCCCATCTGAATCTTGGTGCAGCCCAAACGACGGATAAGCGTGAGCGCCTGTGGCGTCACGGCATCGGGGCGCGTCTCGATAACGAGCCCCACCACGCGATGTTTCGCCGTCTCGTTGATGCGCTGCTGACGCTCAAGTTCCTCCATCGTGGCCGTCTGCCACTCGGCGACCTCGCCCCACGGCGTACCGGGGCCGTACAGACGATGCACCGCACGGTTGTAGCCGCCCACGGCAGCATCTACGCACTCTTGCTCGTCGGCAACGCCGGCAGCGAGCTCAGCCTCGTCTGTCGCAATGCCGGCTGCCCGATAGCGCTCACGACGCTCCGCCACCACCGGCGGCAGGGCATCGGCGGGAGCGTCATCGAGCAGACGCCCTGCCTCGGCACGGCTGATGCCCGGACGCGCCAGCATGGGATTGGCCGCCACGCCGGCCACGGCATCGTCATTGAGTGCGCGGAAGAGCTCCGACATAAACCATGTCTGATACCCTTGCGGATAGTCGCTCCAGGTACCGCCGAGCACGATGAGCTCGATCTTATCGGTCGCATGCCCCATCTGCGAAAGCGCCGTCAGACGAGCACTCACCTGCAGATACGGATCGAAGCAGTTTTGCTCCGCACGGGCGCACGCCGGCTCGGCGTGCAGATAGCTTTTGGGCATGCGCAGGTCGTTAGGGCAAAACAGGCAATCGCCCGAGCACGGCCACGGCTTGGTGATGACGGTGATGGTCGCCACGCCCGATGCCGTGCGGCGCGGCTTCATGCGCAGCACTTGCAGCAACTGGCGTTCCAGATCGGCATCGACATTCCACGCCGTCCAACGAGCCGGCTCCTCACGTTTTACCCGCTGGTAGAACGGCAGCAGACGGCGCTTAGCCAGATCGCGCTTGTCGGCACCCTCGCGACGCGCCTCGGCATGTATCAGTTTGACGAGCGCCTTGTCGTCCACGGTCTCGCCGCGACGCAAGGCGTCGAGTATGTTCAAGATAATCTGTTCCATGCCCCCATTGTAAAGGCAAAGGCGCCGGAGCCTGCCACGGCTCCGGCGCCTCCATCAAAGAGCATGCATATACACCTATGCCTGCGGACTCAGCCCACCGTCGTCATTCCGGATTGAACGACATATCGCCCGAACCGACCTCAAAACGATACGCGGCAGACTTATCACCGTTGTCGAATTCAAGATTCCAAATAGTCTCGCCATCGTAGTCAAGCGGAAGGAAAACGCTCTCAAAATCGCCGCTGCCCAGAGCAAGACTTGCCTTAAAGCCCGTAGAGTTCGGAACCGTTATCTCCACGTCGCCCGAGCCCACGCTCACGTCCATCGACTTCGCGGGGGCCTGGTAGAGTTCGAACGTCGCATCGCCCGAACCGACCTTGGCATTCAGGGTATCGGTCACGGTGCCCGTAAACTCAACGTCTCCCGAGTCCAGCGTTACATCCAGATCATGGCACGCAATGCCCGCGACCGTCAGATCACCCGACCCCACATTCGCCGCAATGCCCACCAGGTTATCCGCAACCTCGCGCGGCAGCTCGACGGTAACCGTGCGGTCAATGGCGCGCTCGTCATCGCAGTCGAACTGGCTAATCTTGAGCGTAGAGCCCTCGATCTTAACCAGATTCTGAGTGGCGGCATCGGAAGCAGACGCCCCCTTTGCAACGCGCCCGCTTTCGATGACACGTACCGGTCCGCCAGAGACACGTTTAACCTCGACCGTCCCCGACGTCACATCCAAGTCGAGCGATTGGAACGCGTCTTCGTCAAAAGTCGTGCCCGAAAGCTGCTGAGGCCGAGCGGAATAGTTCCCGCCATCCAAAAGATCGTCCTCGTCAACCGCATCGTCCATACCAGAGAAGCCGGATACAACATCGTCGAGATCCCACGGGCCATCAAAATGAATCAAAGTCCGCGAAATGCCAAAGACAAGCCCAATGATGAGCACGAACGCCCCAATGCCAACACCCAGGCGCACCTTGGATTCATGCGAAAGCTTCATCATTCATCACCCTCTTTGACGACCGGCTCTGCGGTGGTCGCGGTAACCACATCACCATCAGGTTCCGCAGAAGTATCCTTCCCCTGGGCCCTGACCGCCATCGGCGCCGGACCAACCTGGATATCCCCGCGCGCCCAATCGCCATCGAGCGCACGCGCCACCCAGTGATAGATGGGAATCGTAAAGAAAATCAGCGCGGCAAAGGGGCTGGCAAAAAGGAACATCAGCAAAAAGAACAGCAGCCAGCACACGGCCCAATACGGGAACGACTGGAACGGCCCTTTCACCGGAGTCGGGCTTGCCGTACCAGTGCTCGTCACCTGCGCTGTCGCAGCATTGGCGGCCTGCGCGCTCCAGCTTGCCGCTTGCGCAGCCTTGGCCGCAGCATCACTTGCCTGCGTTGCCGCCTCGGTGGCGCGCGCCGCCGCCTCGTGGGTGCGGGCGCGCTCTGCCGCCTCGGCCTCGCGCTGGCGGGCACGGTCCTCGTTCTCAAACTCAATGTCATCTTCGATCTCGTCGCTCGGATTGAGCAGCTCGTCCAGACTCACGCCATAGAGCTTGGCGAGCGAGATCAGATTCTCGGTATCGGGCGAGCTCTCCGCGCGCTCCCATTTGCTGACCGCCTGGCGTGATAACCCCAGTTTTCGCGCCAGCCCCTCCTGGCTAAAGCCCTTACTGCGGCGAAGGTCGGCGAGCCGCTGCGCAGTTTCTACGTTCATGGTTCCTCCTATGCTTTTGCCAGCCGTGCCGCCGGACCGTTTTTGTTCTTAAGGCGCCTTGCACAGTTAAAATCTATCCGCCACCGCCAAAATCATGCCACCTATTCTAGTGAGATTTTTGACAACCGGCGGTTGCGGGTGCATATGAGCTGCGGAAATGTGTCCAAACATAGCAATGACCCGCAGCTTGGTTGTCCCCGCTGCGGCGTTAACGGTAGTATGGTCGTACTGTTTATTCCGCACCGCCAACGGAGGGAGTCCCGCGCCGTGAACCGCGATTTCGCCTCATCGCTCATCCAGCTCAACAATACGTTCTATCGCGAGCACTCCGCCTCCTTTTCCGATACACGTCAGGCCCCGTGGCCTGGCTGGGTACGCACCATGGACATCGCGCTTGAGCAGCTCGACGTTGCCACCATCGAGCATCCCGTACGCGTCTTCGATCTTGCCTGCGGCAACATGCGATTCGAGAACTTTGCCGCCGGTGGCACGCTTGCCGCCAAAGGCGTAGATGGCACGAGTCCCTCGGCGGATGCCAGCTGCCCTTTTGAATTCTACGGCGTCGACTCGTGTCAGGATTTGGCCATCGATGCACGCGGCCACGCCCTGCGCATTCCCAACCTGCACTTCCAGGAACTCGACGTGCTCGATGCCCTCATGAAGCTCAACCCCGCCGAGACGCCCGACGTACTCTTCGACGCGCCGCTCGCCGACATCTCGGTGTGTTTTGGCTTTATGCACCATGTGCCGTCGTGTGAGTACCGCGTGCGCGTGCTCGACGCCCTGGTGCGCCAGACGCGCCCCGGCGGCATCATCGCCATCAGCTTTTGGGAGTTTATGAACGACGAGCGCATGGCGCGCAAGGCCGTTCGCGCCGAGGCTCGCGCCGAACTCACCCCGCCGTTTGAGGGTTATGACTCCGCGCAGTTCGAAGCCGGCGATCACCTGATTGGCTGGCAAAACGACCGCCACGCCTACCGCTATTGCCATCACTTTGACGACCAGCAGATCACCGACCTGGTGCGCGGCGTGCGCACTTTCTACAAGAGCGGCGAGGTCCCCGTGCGCGAGCTCGAGCGCTTCCATGCCGATGGTCGAAGCGGCGAGCTCAACCGCTATGTAATTCTTAAGCGTCTGTAGGACCAAGCGACTCGCCGCTGAGCCGTACCGCACCTTTCGGGCAAATCGCGCCCGCCCCTTTCCAACCCATTGCCGGAACGTGCAGCCATGCGTTTCGCACTTATGACCAAGGAGCCTCATGGGAGCCGTCCACGTTCGCACGCCTAAGAACTTCGTGCTCGAGGAGCGCCTGAAGCGCTACGCCGACGCCATCGAGACGAGCCCCGAGAACTATGCCGGACACTGGCGTGAGGCATGCACGCCGGCTGGCGGTAAGCCCTTCGCTCGCCTTCATCTCGATCTGGGCTGCGGCAAAGGAACCTACCTAGTCGAGCGCGCCCACCGCGAGCCCGACACGCTCTTTATCGGTATGGACCAGGAACCCATCTGCATTGCCTATGCCGCGCAGAAGATTTGCGAGCAGGAGCTGCCCAACGCGCTCGTCTTGCCACGAGGCGCCGCATCGCTGCCGCGACTATTTGCCGCAGGCGAGCTCGATGTCATCACCATCAACTTTCCCACGCCGCAGCCCAAGGCCAAATACGCCAAAAAGCGCCTCGTCCATGTCGACCACCTAATGCTGTACCGTCCGCTCTTTGCAGCCGGCGCCACCGTCACGCTGCGCACCGACAGTAAACCGCTGCGCGACTACGCCCTGGGTCAGTTTGCCGCGGCAGGCTATGACACGCTTTGGATAAGTGACGACGTCCGCTGCGACCATCCTGAGCATCCCGAGACCGAATACGAGTGCCGCACGCGCGAGATGGGCGCTGTCGTCTATGGCATTTGTGCCACACCCGGCGCGGAACCCATCGAAGAGCAGCTCGCGGCGGGCCGCGCGCAGGAGCAAAGCCTTGCCTGCTACCTGCCCGAAAACCTCGATGAGCTCACCTACGTGCCTCTCGGCATGGAAGAGGCCGTCGAGAACTTCAGAAACCGTGCCCGCAAGGGCAAGAAGCGCCTGCCGCAAGAGTCCTAGGGGCTTCTGATGGTCGCGGCGTCAGCAAATAAGCGCGAATAGGCGCCAGCAAACAACCCTCAAACCTAAGTGAGTAGACTTTTTTGCAATAGCCAAGCACAGCCCGCATAGCGAAACATAAAACCGACGCTCCTATAAGTTGTCAATAGGCAGTTTGCGGGAGCGCTCCCTTCAATTCGCACAGGAGCTCGTAATACCTCCTCTCCAGTTTCGTCGACCGCCGTCTCCCATGTTCCAGGTGACCGAGTGAGGCCGCGG
>JAXJMV010000075.1:0-2104 GCA_036312985.1 Collinsella sp. | reverse complement strand
TCTACGCCCGCAACACCGTCACCAACGACGTGCTGTACAAGGAGGGCCTGGACCTTCTCGTCGTGCCCTCCGCCGAGCTCTCCCGCGGCCGCGGCGGCCCGCGCTGCATGAGCATGCCCTTCTGGCGCGAGGACCTCTAAGGTCTTCAAGGACTCGTACGGGTCATAATACATACATCTAGCTGCCATTAGATGTCTCCCATTGGGGCGGTGCGGGTTTTCGCACCGCCCCAATCTTGTATGAGGAACGTCAACACGATTGGACGACTGCTTTTGTAAGGAGCTTGGCTATGGACATCAAGACGATTGGCGTTGAGGAATGGCTCAACGTTTGGGAGAAGAGCGCCACGTGGGACATCGCCCAGTCGACGATCTCGTCGCTCACCATGGGCGAGCTGCGCGCGCTCGATGAACAGGACGGCGCCACGTTCTACGAGCGCCTGGACCGCGAGAAGATGAACTACGGCTGGATCGAGGGCTCGCCGGAGTTTAAGGCCGAGGTTGCCAAGCTGTATCGTCGGGAGGTCAAACCCGATCACATTCTGCAGACCAATGGCTGCACGGGCGCTAACCTCAACGCCATCATGGCTGTGGTCGAGCCCAGCGACCATGTTATCGCCGAGTGGCCCACCTACGCGCCGCTCTACGAGATTCCGCGCACGCTGGGCGCCGAGGTCGAGTATTGGGAGCTTCGCGAGGAACTCGGCTGGAAGCCCGATATCGAGGAACTCAAGCGCTTGGTGCGCCCCAACACCAAGCTTATCTGCATAAACAACGCATCGAACCCCATCGGTACGGTGCTCGATGCCGATATGCTCGGCCAGATTGCCGAGATCGCCCGTTCGGTGGGCGCCTACGTGCTGTGCGACGAGGTGTATCTGCCGCTCGAAAGCACTGAGTCCTTTATGTCGATGGTCGACGTGTACGAGAGGGCCATTGTCACCAACTCGTTGTCGAAGACCTATTCGACGCCTGCGGCCCGCGTGGGCTGGGTCCTGGCCGACGAAGAGGTGTCCAACCGCATCCGTACCTATCGCGATTACACCATGATCTGCGGCGGCGTGTTCAACGATGCCCTGGCGACCTATGTGCTTGAGCACAAGGATAAGATTCTCGAGCGCAATCGCAAGATCGTGTTTGGCAACCGCGATATCGCGCAGGCTTGGATCGATACGCAGCATCGCGTTTCCTGGACGGCCCCGCAGGGCGTGTCCACCTCGTTTATCCAGCTGGATATTCCCGAGGATGACGAGGAGTTCTGCAGGCGCCTGCTGTCCGAGAGGGGAGTGCTGCTGGTCCCCGGTAGCCGTTTTGAGCTTCCCTGCGGCGCACGCCTGGGCTACTGCGCGAGCGAGGACGTTCTGCGCGAGGGCCTGAGGCTTTTGGGCGAGGCACTGGCGGAGTTTGATCGCTAGGATTCCGATGGTCTTCGGGGGCCTTATCCAAATTAGCCGAAGATTATCGAAAACGGACCCGTTTCCCTAGGGGAAGCGGGTCCGTTTTTCTATACCGAGAAGTCAAGTTGTTACAAATGGGGCCGTAAAGCGAGCCGGTATCCGCTGGGCTTTATACTGAGTTTCCGGTGAACGGTATCAAGCGTCTGGTAAACGGTAATGTATTTACCAGAAATGAATAGGACAAACTTTTTTCTGAATAAAAATGAAAATGGTTGAGACGCGGTGTGAACCGCTAATTCTATTCATAGCTTTATTGGAAATATGCAATTTGAGGATGGTTTAACAAAGTTTAGTTCCATTTGATTTTAGGATTAAAACGCGTTTAAGCACGTAAATACGCTTTATTAAGATGAAGTGTGCCATGCGTGAAGTATATGTGTATGCCGTTCACCCCCTATAAAAAACCGTTCGGGGGCAAGGTGGAAGTATGAGCTGATTTTGGATATAAATATGTCGTCAGCAATAACGCCTCACACGGAGGGGCGCTAACGAATCGGCCCTGACAAGGGCCCGAAAGAAAGGTAGGAGGCCATGACGAAAGGTCTGCACGTGCCTTCCGAGATCGGCAAGCTCAGGAAGGTCTGCCTGCACCGTCCCGGCGACGAGCTCCTCAACCTGCCGCCCGACGAGCTCGAGCGACTCCTGTTC
>JAXJMV010000074.1:0-32196 GCA_036312985.1 Collinsella sp. | reverse complement strand
CGGGCCCTCTACGGGGCAGGGGCAGACGGCCATCCGGAGGCGCCCGATCGGCGGCCCCTCGGGGCTTGCCCGTATCGTAGGCAATGCGCCGAATGCTCGCCATCGAAATTTATCGATGGCCTATTTCAGACTGTAATGGGTTGTCGTGGAGGTGGACACGGCGCTAGAGCCGGAGCGTGGCGATTTGGTGGCGTGCTCGACCGCCGACGATTGCCCCTCAGCGCCCCAGATTGCCCGTATTCGGCGCGTTGACGCCGAGGCGGGGACGTTGGAGGTGCAGCCGTTGGACACGGCCCTAGAGGCCGCCACGGTGGCCCGGGACGCCAAGCCGGAGGACGGGCTTACCGTTGACGGCGTGATAGTTGCCGCCTACGTCCCCGTCTACGTGAGGGGCCGGGGCGGGGAACATTGGCTCAGGGCCTAGCGCCCGAGGTGGCGGCCCCGTCGCCGGGGCGGTATCGGGGCGCGGTCTCCGTAGACCAAAACCGCGCTCGTTCCAAGCCGATACCGCGCCGAGGGCGGGGCCGTTCAACCTGAAGTTTCTGAAGCCCCTAAAAAGGCGCTCAATTTGAACTATCTGAACAACTAAAAAGGGCCGTATCCCGGTATCAGGGGTACGGCCCCGCTGCTTTAACGTCAACTATGTCAACAACTAAAAAAGGGCGGGGAGGGGCACACGGGCCGATCAGCCCCAACTTGCCCAAGCCCTAAAAAGGGGCCGGAGGAGACGCGGGCGGCGTCGGGGCGAAAAACGGTTTCACCGGAGTTTGGTCTACATTTGGTCTATTTCCGTGGTCTACGGAGCCGGAAAAGAGAAACAGGCCAAGCGCTCTAAGCTCTTGACCTGCTGTTTTGCGTGGAGCGGGCAACGGGATTCGAACCCGCGAGTGTCAGCTTGGGAAGCTGATGCCTTACCACTTGGCGATGCCCGCATATGTGGGGGATAGTATAACGCGGTTGTCTTGTTCGATACAAGGGTGGCGATGCTTGTTTTAGCTGTGGAGATTCGTTTGAAAATCGCGTCAATTGTGGAGATGAGGACCTTTGGCCTCCTGTTCTCCCTATCTTCTACCTGCACTTTTGCTTGATTGTTGTATTTGAGCTCAATTTGTCAGGAATTGGGCAAGCTTTTGGTCAGGCTCCGGTACTTACCCGCATGAACCTCGGGGGTAGCCTCATCCTACGCGTCGCAGCCTCCCCGTGCGACGCACGAGGGATAAGGAGCAGCCATGTCCAACGCACCCACGCACTCTGTCCACAGCGCAATCGCAACAGGTCCGCTGCTCCTGCTCCTCTTCCTGCTTTTCGGCTGCCTGGCACCGGGAGCCGCATTTGCCGTCGATGGCTACGACCAGCTCGGCTTCCGCACTATTAGCGATGATTGTGGGCCCTTCTTTATCGGCAAGTATGAAGCTCAAGACGCCTCGATTGCCTACTGCATGAACCAGGAGCGCCCCGGCCCCACCAAGCCGGGCGGCCCATGGCTCAACTTTGATCAAGGCTGGGTGTGGCTCGACGACGAGTTCGCGGCAATCGTTTGTCACGGATATCCTACCGCCACGTCGTTTGGCGGCTACCATCTTTCACCCGATCGCGCCCGCGCCGCAACCCAGCTTGCCGTATGGATGCTCAACGGCACTACCCATGTCGACGGCACCTACTCCTACACGACCGCTCAGGGCAAAACCAAGAGTGGGCACTTTACCGCCGACAATGAAGTCGTGGCGGCTGCGCGGTGGCTCCACGACAACGCAAAATCAGGAAGCATCAAAGCCGCTCCGCACCGCGCGCGGCGCTATCTAGGAGCCGTATCGGGCGGCAGCAAACGTCAAGACATGCTCTATGTACTGCCGGCGGTCTCTGTTTCCTTCAAAAAACAGTCTGCAAACGCCGCCATTACCAGCGAAAACAATACTTATCAGTTTGACGGGGCAGCATTCGATATTTTTGAGAGCGCCAGCGGCGCGCATGTCGGCACCATCCAGATGGACAGCAACGGTCGGGCGCAAGCAACACTTCTGCCCAACACGGCATACTACCTAGTTGAAACGAAGGCGCCGGCCGGCTATGTCCCCCGTCGTGATCGCATCGCCTTTACCACGGGGAATGACGGTGGACAGGTCGCCATTGATGAACAGCCCGGCACCATCAACCTGCGTATCGTAAAACTCGATGCCGCGACGAATGCCGGCCCCCAGGTGGGATCTTCACTCGCAGGAGCAGAGTTCACGTGTGTGTCACAATCAACCCCTGGATGGGCGCAAATCCTCACGACCGACGAAAGCGGTCGGGCCACCCTCGCCGATGTCCCCTTAGGAACCTTTACCATCTACGAATCAAAAGCCCCCGAGGGCTACCTGCCATCCAACGACAGCTGGACCTATACCGTTGGAGCCGACCAGCTCGGCGATTCAGGCGTGGTCGAGATCGAATCTCGCATTTCCGATATCCCCATTGCTTTTGACCTTGAGATTTCCAAATTCAAGGATTACGGCAATAGCGACCAATCCGGCCTGGAGCAGCCGGCGGGTGGTGTTGTCTTTGAGGTTGTCAGCAACAGCTCTCAGCAGGTTGTTGGCACACTGACCACAAACATCTATGGCTTTGCCTCCACCAAAGACCAGCCCGAAGCATGGTTCGGCACAGGTAAGCGACCCGCCGGTGTCCACGGAGCCGTCCCATACGACCGTGCCGGCTACACGGTTCGCGAGGTTCCGGAAACCGTCCCCGAGGGTTTTAAACGTGCAGGGGAATGGACCGTCGGGGCCAATCAGATTTCCAACGGCGCCGAGCTTCAATATATCGTGGACAACCACGCTCTGTCGACGCATCTCCAGATTGTAAAACGCGATGCCCAAACAGGCGCTTCTGTTCCCCTAGCCGGATTCACCTTCCAACTCCTCGACAGCAATCACGAACCTGTCTCACAAACTTGCTGGTATCCAGCACATAACGTAATGGACACCTTTACGACCGACGCGACCGGGACCGTCACACTGCCCGAATCGCTCGTGCCGGGCACCTATTATGTACGCGAAACCTCGGCCAAAGAGCCCTATCTTGTCGGCGAAGAGATCGAGGTAAACATACCCGCCGACATGAACCTAACGCCCGTTGCAGTCGCCTCGTATTATGACCACGCCGCGACCGGAAACATCAGGATCGTTAAAACCGATGCCATAGACGGCAGCAGCCTCGCGGGCGCCGTCTTTGAGATCCGCGCCTCGGGTGATATCGTGCGCCCCGACGGTAGCATTGCCGCGCTCGACGGTGAGACTGTCGCTGCCGTCACGACGGATGAAACTGGAGAAGCACGCGCGGACGACCTCCCGCTGGGATCTGGCACCGCACGCTACGAGGTTGTCGAGACTCAAGCGCCAACCGGCTTCCTACTCGACCGGACGCCCCATATCGTAGACCTCGCTTATGCCGACCAGAAAACACCCGTTGTAGAAGCACGGCTTAACGTATCCGACGATTACACCAAGGTTGATATCTCCAAGGTCGATGCAAGCGGTGAGCAGGAAGTGGAAGGCGCACAACTCACCTTATATGGTCCCGATAAAACCGAAATAGACTCCTGGACCTCATCCGACAAGCCACACCGCGTCGAACATCTTGCACCCGGCACCTACTCGTTGCGCGAAATGATGTCTCCGCGGACCTATGACCTTGCCGAGGAAATAACGTTTGAAATAAAGGATACGGGAGAAGTTCAACCCGTCGCGATGAAGGATGCGCCCATCGAGATCAAGGGACAGGTCGACAAGCGTCAGGAACTTGTCCAACCTATCGGAAAGGGCCTGTTGGCTAACGGCGATGGTAAAAACCGCGCCACGACGCAAACCAATAGTGATGGGCTTTTCTCCTATACCATCGATGCTCGAAACGATTCCGCTACTTGGGTTGATGAGTTTACGATTACCGATGATCTTGAGTGCGCCAAAGACGGCACGGCGAGATTCATCTCAATCGAAACCCCCGTCGCCATCGGCGACCTCAACGGTCTGTGCAACGTATGGTATCGCACGACGCCGTTGGACTCGACAGACGTCGATGAGCCGGCAAACGCGACACTTGACGATGGGCACGAAAATCCTTGGCTTGAGTCCGACGAAGTAAAAGAGAGCCTGGGTGAGGACTGTCGCCTCGTCGATTACGACGGTTGGCACCTCTGGAAGGCGGATATCTCGACCACGGAATCCACCACACTCGAGGCGGAAGAGCTCGACCTTGCATCCAATACCGTCGTAACGGGCATTCGAATTGAATACGGTGCGGTAGCCGCCGACTTTACAACTCGAAGCGATGCGGATTCTTGGACCCGCGATGATCTCAAAGATGAGCACGACGACCTTGACGATGCCAAAGCAATCCTTGGTGCAGACGCTCGGGGCGCAGTCGTGCACATGCAGGCAACATCGGCTTATACGCCCCAAACCGCACTCACCAACAGCGCACGCGTCGATCTTTGTCGCAACGGCGGCGGCGATAAACTTGAGTCACATGACGAGGACTGTGTCATTCAACGCTGTACCCTACCGCAGGACCTACCGGCAACAGGACCAGTTCCCATCGCCGCTTGCATCACCGCGCTCCTGACCTCGGGTGCCGCAGCCCTATGGTTCGCTCGCCTTAGGTCGATCCCAAAGAAGCGCTAGCGCGATGAAAAAGCGGGCGAGCCAGTCCCCTGGCTTGCCCGCTTTCAATCATTTAAATCGCCGTATCTACTCTGCAGACGAAGATCCACCATCAACGATTGCTTGCTCGGACTCAGGAATCCCATCGGCACCCGTGCTCTGTTCTTGCTCCACCTCTTCGCTGATTGCGGAGGCGGGGGTCGAGCCCTTCGCACCCACGATGTAGGCGGCCCCAAATCCTAACGCAATGGCAATCAAGGTCAAAATCACGTAGACAGGCCAATGGCGCTTAATATACGAAAACACGTTGACTCCTTAGAGCTCCGCCTACGAACGGCGGATAACCTCGGTAACGACCTCGGATACCGTAGCAATGTTCGTCGGGTTGACATTGTGGGGCAGGTCGTCCTCGGTACGAGCGCAAGCCAGACGCGTGCCGTCCACGCCGGCGATGGTAAGGGCTCGGCGGCTCGCCTCGAGCGCAGCATAGGCATCGGTCTTGGCATAGGGCATCTCGAGCGCGCCACAATCGACATGGAACGACTTGCAGACCTTGCTGACCAGGTTCATGATGCGGCGATCGCCCTTGAGCAGTTGTTGTTCGCCCTCGACCGTCACAACCGAAAGCCTACCGGCGCCGACGGATTCAAGATTGATAAAGAATACGCCGCGGAGCTTATCGCGATGCGAAGCCAAGAAGGCCTTCATACCGGCGCCATCACAATCCGAGGCGCCCGTTGCCACAAACCAGATATCGTGACCGAGCAGCTCATCATCGCCCATAGAGGCGACAGCCGAGAGCATATCTTCGGAAGAAGCGCCATCGGAAGACGTAGCGCCACCCTTCCAGCCATCGTTATCGTCCTCGAAGTTATCCCACGAACCGATACCGCGACCGGACTTCTTGGCATCGTAATCGTCTTCGACGCCCAGCCAGTCACTCATGCTGTCCTGCTCGTTTTTCTTTTTACGACCGAACAGGCCACCCAGGCCGCGCTTACGAGACTTGGGTGCCGCCGGGGCGGGAGCCGAAATGGTCTCGATCGGCTGCGCGCCCGACGCAACGGGCATAGGAGGCGCAACGGGTGCCGATGTGGGTTCGGGACCTTGGGCGGTAGCAAAGGGGTCGTTGACCTGGGCAGAGGGATCGGGAAGGTCGAACAGCGACGTGCGAGACGCAACGTTTGCCTGCTTCATAGACGGCAGCGACGGATCGGGGACCGAAGCCAGCGGAGACGAGGAAGGTGCAGGCGACGGTGCCGACGCCGGATCGGGAACATTCATCTGCGGACGCGGCGATGCCTGGGAGGAAATCTGGGCCATAAGGGAATCGACCGTTTCGTCCTGGGTGGGAGCGACATTGGCAACCGTGGCACCGGAACCACTCGGGGTCGGCATGGTGAAAATCTGCGTGGAATAAGGCCTCGACTCATCCGTCTCGGGAGTCTCGGAAACCGCAGGCACTTCCTCCTGCTCGGCCTCGGTCGAATCACCTTGATCGGCTGCCGCGTATTGCTCTTCGTCAGAGTTGGCCTCGACGGACTCGTCCTCGGCAGCATCCTGAATTTCGGCAGCATCAATGGGCTCGTCATCGTCCACCGCGTCGCCCTGTTCATCGGAAATAGGAAGGGGCTCAGCAATCGCGGTGCCCTGCTTTTCAAACGTTATCGTGGAATCGAACTTCGCGGCATCAAACGACATGGTGCTATCGACGTGCTGCTGAGCCTCGAAAGACGTTGTTGCCTCAACAACATCCGCGGACGTCGGTTGCTGGGACTCAAAGGACGTTGTAGCTTCGGCGGCGTCGACGGGCACGGACTGCACAGCCTCGTTCTGCTCGAACTCTTGCGCCGCGAGCTCACGTGCCGCCTCGGCTGCCTGCTGCTGAGCGATAGCCTCCTGCTCGGCAGCCTCGCGTGCGGCAGCGCGCTTCTCCTCGAAATCGTCGACAAATTTCTTGCCCTTTGCAAGCGCACCCTTAAAGAAGTTGGAAGCGCTGGCGCCAATCGAAGAGAACGCGGATGCAATATCGGCATGGGGCGTTGCCGCGGGAATCTCGGCCGAGAAATCAGTATCGCTCTCGTAAGACACGCGCCTCGGCTGTTCAACGTAATCGTCGTCAGACTCGTCCGCAACGTCTTGCGCCGGCGCGGCGGGAGCCAAAATGTCCAGTCCTGCCGCGGGATCGATCGCGGACACCGCCTCGGACTCGGCAACGGCAGCGGTAACCGCGGCAGACTCATCATCCGCAGTGACAACGGGCGCAGGCTCGGGCTCAAACGTCGGCTCCTCGCCCTCCTCGTAATCGAGCGTGCAGGACTCGGGAAGCATTCCGAGCGCACGGATGGCATCCGAACCAAAGCGGATGTTGCCGGCGGCGTTGCGATAGAGCTTGGGCTCGGGCTCGGCCGCGACAGGCTCCTCCACCGGCTCGGCAGCGGAAACCTCGTCATTGAACTCTTCGGCCTGGACAGCCTGATTCTGATCCTCGGGCACGATGGCGCCAATCAGCGTCTCGTCGGCAGACGCACCCTCAAAGCCCTCGATCTGCTCGTCGAAAGCCTCACCCTGTTCGGGCTCGGTCTGAGTGTCGGGAGCAATCGGCTGACCGAACTCGTCCTCGGCGTAGGTAGGCTCTTCGTACTCGATGGTGTTGCCGTAGTCGTTTTGCTGCTGGGCCGCGGCATACTCCGCCGCTGCACGCGCCATTTCCTCGGCACGACGCTTCTGCTCCCCAAAATAGGTATCGAACGGAACATCGTCGGGAAACTCGTTTTCGCCCTGGAAGGGAGCAACGTTGTCCATAACGCCGAGCATAGCGGCGACAGAAGACTTGTTGCACACCGCGCCGGACGTATAGGGAAGAATATGGCGGTTAGAGATGATGTTTGCCGCGTTGGCAAGTGCAACGAGGGAAGCGAGGATCGCGACAATCCACAGCAGAACCTTGAGCGCGCCGGGGAGCGGCAGGATACGCAGGATGGCAACGGCAGCGGGGGCAACCGTGGCAACGGGCAACAGCTTGGCGATGAGCGCACGATACGAAGCATAGGGCTCGCGGGCGAGCAGCTCGGCACGGGGAGAGTCGTAGTGTGCGACAACGACCACCGGGCGGTTGCGCGGAGACGCGAGCGGGCCCGAGGCCTTGTGGTAGGCGATGACATTTTGGCTCACGCCCGTCTTGCCCAGGCGCGAAACCACGGGGTGCCCTGTGCGCTCGAGCACGTAAAGAACGGCGCCGACAATGGCCAGCAAGGTGCCGGCCAAGCCGATACCGCCGCCGATGCCCATCAGCAGGGCACCGGCAAACGCAAGAATACCGGTAACGGCAAATGCCAACCTACTGGGCGCCGGGGCATTGAACTCCTGAACCTCGGGATCAAAGCCGTGGTTGCGGAAGATCTGAGCGATATCCTCGGCAGCCAAGCGCTCTTCTTCGCTGCACGCCGGCGTAATGCCGGTGTTCTGCAGCAGGTGGTTAATATAGTTCTGGGTGTTCGCCATGTGCGCTCCACATCCATAATCCGACAAATAGGCCCAATGCATGCACATTAGAACCGTATATAGTCGAAAGTATACCCCGAGCGAGCGCAAACGACCGAATTCGGGCCATCTTAACGCCCCGAGCGGACAAGGATATAGCCTAATCTCCATATCGGACTAAAATCATGGCAGCAAACCACCTTCTCATGCGAGGACTCTATGACGGCAAGCGACACGACCGAGACAATTAAAAAGGGGAATTCGGAGCCCAGTTTCGATAAAACGGCTCAGCGCATCCTCAATCTTTTCTTTGTGCTCAATAGCTCCCCCGAACCGCTGACGACCGAGCAGATCGTCTTGGATTCTGACCTGGGATATGGCTCGGGCAATATCGACTCGGATAAGCGCAAGTTTCGACGCGATCGTGACAAACTGCTCGAACGCGGCATCTTAATCAAGGAGGTTCGCCCCACCGGCGCGCAGGAGACCGAGGAAAGCTCGTGGACAATCGACCGCGAGCACACGTTTGCGGCAGGCGGCCTCATTACCGCAGACGACGCCGATATCCTGCTCAACGCCATCGACCAGACACTAGCGGCCGGCTCATCCACTTTTGCCGCACCGCTTGCCGATATTCGCTCCAAGATTGCCTATCTCACCGGCAGGACGACGGTAGACGAGGCGCCGATCAGCCGCTCTCCCACCGTCGATGCGGTTTGGAGCGCCTTTGCCGAGCGTTGTGCGCTGCGATTTTTATATCAGAACGGACGCGGCGAGCAGAAAGAACGTACCGTCTGCGTCTACGGCATGTTCGAGCGCGAGGGCGTGGCGTATTTCTGCGGCCTCGACAATGCCACCGACGACATCAGGACATTCCGCTGCGACCGTATCGTACGCGCTTGGCGTCCTTCGAAGGCCTACGTCATCCCCGCGAACTTCAATCTCAACGACTATCTGTTCTTTGAATTCGATTTTGCCGACCGACCGCCCGTTGCAGCCACGTTCTCGTTCGCCCCTCAAACGCAGATCGATATGATCAACGGCCTCACGCGTGGGCGAGGTGAGCTCGCACACACCGATGTGGGATGGACCTGGACCGTTGACGTGCGCGATCTTGAAGCCGCCGCCTCATTTTGCATGGCCCACGCCATGGACGGCATGAGGCCCATGGCCCCCAAATCGCTCAAGCAGGCGTGGAACCACCTCATCGAAAGGACGGTGCACGAGTATGCCCGTGCGTAAACTCACCAGCGAGCAGAGACTCTCGCGCGCCATCGACATCATGGAGGCCCTCTACGCCGCCGGCGAGAGCGGCATGACACGAACCGAGATTTGCAGTCGCTTTGACATCACAGGGGTATCGCTCGACGAGATTCTCGAGATCGTCTCGACACTCGCGGACCGAGAATCGGGCGCGCGCATCATCTGCGAATGCCGCGGCGAGCGTGTGGTCCTCACCGGTGACGCCGGGCGTGTGCTACCGCTGCGCTTGAGTGCCGCCGAGGGCGCTGTGCTCAACCATGAACTTGAATCGTTGGGGATCGAGCCGCATACGGCAGCTCGGATTCGACATGCCCTTCTACCCGAAGAGCTCGGCTATAACCAGCGCGTCTTTGACACCGTCAACCACGGATCGCACTGGCAGCAGCTGAGCTGCGCCATTCAGGACGGCGTTCGCTGCCGCATCTCGTATCGCTCGATGGACGATGCACGGCCACGTGAGCGTCTGGTCGACCCCTTGCGCATTACGGCAAACGGCGACCAAACATACCTGATTGCCTGGGACATCGCGGTCGATGAGCAGCGCACCTATCGCATGGATAAAATCGAGGGACTCGCCTTGACGGAAGACTCCGTCGTGCCTCATGCACCGGACGTCACATCCCTCCACGATTCCCTTGCTCGGACGCAGCGTAGCGCAAAGCTCTTGATGCCATTCGATATGGCGGAGTATCTGGACTGGGCCGGCATCACCCTAATCGAGCGCAGCGGGGCAGACATGGCAACGGTAACCGTGCATTACGGCTCCGAGCGTTGGCTACTGAGCCAGATAATCGCAGCGGGCGGAGCCATCCGCATCTTGGATGACCCCGCCCTGTCAAAGCGTCTGTGCGATATGGCAAAAACCCTCGTCTGTCCGCTTTAGCGCCGCCGCTCGTGGCGTGCACGCCACAGTTGCAGATAGTGCCCGATCTGCGCCGATTCGATGCGCTGGTAGGAGCTCGTGGGCAGCGACGTTAAGAACTTCTTTCCGTAGCCCTTCGTCACCAGGCGCGGGTCGGCCAGAATCAGCACGCCGCAATCGGTCGACGAGCGGATAAGGCGGCCGGCCGCCTGCTTGACCTCGAGCACCGCCTCGGGCAGCGAATAGCGCGCCCAAGCGCGGTCTTCGCGCAGGTTGCGCTCGCACGAGAGCGGGTCCGTGGGACTCGAGAACGGCAGCTTGGGAATGATGACGCAGCGCAGCGTCTCGCCGCTGGCGTCGAATCCCTCCCAGAAGGCCTTAAGGGCAAAAAGCGACGAGGTCGGCTCGTTGATAAACCGGTCGCGCAGGCGACGAGGAGATGAGTTGCGCTGCTGGCAGTTGAGCTCCAGACCCGCACGGGCCATCTTAGGCTCAACGCGGGCGTACAGGTCTTCCATGTCGCGCCGATTGGTGAACAGTGTGAGCACCGATCCGCCCATGGCAAGATGGGCGTCGACCAGAACGCGCTCGAGCGCCGTAAGATAGCTCTCACGATCGCGCGGATCGGGGATATCGCCCGCAACGACTACAGCCATGTTCGAATCGAAGTCGTAGCTCGAGTCCAAGTGCAGCGACGAGGATGTTGAAGCACCGATGCGATCGAGACCGACCGCGTGGTTAAAGTGTTCAAAGCTTTTGGACACCGTCATGGTCGCCGAGGCAAAGATAGCCGTGTGAACCTCGGGCAGCCACTCGGTTGCCAAGGCCTCGCCAATGTCGATGCGCTCTGCGGTCATTGACTCTCCGCCGGCACGCAACCTGCGATTGACCTGCAGCGAATACACGTAGTGTTCATCGGTGCCGTCAATGATGAGTTTGAGGTTCTCGGCCAGCTCGTGCAGGCGACGCGAGATATCACCCAAGTCGACAACAACCTCGGGCTTGTCGGCGGCGACGGCTTGCACCAGCGCGTCGACGCTCTTGTCAGCTTGTTCCAATGCGTCGATGGCAGTGTAGGCCGACTGTAAGAAATCATGCCAGTCGTCAGATTCGCGCAGCTCGGGGCCAATCCATAGATTGGCATTGTCATAACCCCCACGGGCACGGCGGCCGAGCTCGCGAACGCCATCGAACACGTCGGCGATTGCCATGCTCGCGCGCGCAACCGTCGACGTCGCCTTGGCAGTAAGGCCCAGATAGAGCGTAGAGCCCTCGGAGGTTGCCAAATCACGGGAGACCTGGCTTAGCGCACCGGTGCTCGAGCCACCCAGGCGCTCAAACAGAACGCGTGATTCGTCCGCCGACACCACGCGCGCCCACTGACGGCGCGCCTCGCGCTCGATAGAATGGGCCTCGTCGATTACCCAATGACGAATCGGAGGCAAAATCCTGCCCTCGGCCGCAACATTGCGGAACAGCAGGGAATGGTTGGTGACCACCACATCGGCATGCGCCGCACGACGGCGAGCGCCGTGGACCAAACATTTATCAGGGAAAAACGGGCAGAGGCGACGAGCACACTCGCGCGAGGCCGTCGTAAAGTCGGGGCGGTTGACGCTGCGCCACCGAATGCCAAGTGAGTCGAGGTCGCCATCGGCTGATTGGCAAACGTACGCCATAATGACCGCGACCGCCGTGAGCGTGTCCGCCGGATCGCGCTTGGTGGTAATCTCGACCTGTCCGCGGCTCATGCGCTCAAGCTTGCGCAGGCACGGATAGTGGTCATACCCCTTGAGAGCGCAAAATGACAGACCACCGTCCAGTTGCTCGGCAAGTTTTGGCAGCTCATGATACATGAGCTGGTCGGCAAGATTGTTCGATTTGGTCGCAATACCAACCGTGATGTTGTTACGGCGTGCTGCCTCGGCAAAAGGCACCAGATAGGCCATCGATTTGCCGACGCCCGTGCCCGCCTCAATTACACGATGAGTGCCCGTGACCAGCGCATCGCGGACCTCGAGCGCCATCGCGATCTGCTCATCACGCGGCTCGTAGGTGGGGTACATGCGATTGACCAGGCCACCTGGCGCATAGTCTGCCTCAATCTCCTCACGACTCGGCATCTTGAGGACCGGCAGTTCGTCGGCGTCCACCCGATCGTCGGCGCGATCGGCCTTGAGAACGTCAGCACGAGCGGCGTCGAGAGAGAAGATAGAACCAGGGTTCTGCCCTGCCAAGAATGAGAAGATAGGACGATAGGACCAAGGCACATCCGGATGCATGTCGGCTAGGCGCGCCATGAGGCCCTGGGGCAAGTCGGTGAGCGCCACGAGCAACACGCGCCATACGCCACACAGGGCGTCGACGTCGGCATTGGCACGGTGGGATACCGAGTCACAGCCAAACAGATCGGCCACAAAAGACAGCTTGTGCGAGGCCAGGCGCGGAAGCGCGATTCGCGACAGCGCCAGCGAATCGATCCAAATATCGCTCACGTTGACGCCGCCTTTGACCGACTCGATAAACGAGCGGTCGAACGTGGCGTTATGTGCGATCACCGGGCAACCACCGACAAAATCGGCGAGAGCGGCGACGGCCTCAACGGCCGACGGGGCATCTGCCACATCGGCATTTGTAATGCTCGTGAGCTCGGTAATCTCGGCGGGAATCAGCTGCTTGGGATGCACGAAGGTATCGAAACGGTCGACGATCTCGCGGCCCGAAAGACGGGCCGCCGAGATCTCGATCAGTTCATTGTCCTGCACCGAAAGACCTGTGGTCTCGGTATCGAGGACAATCACATCTTCCTCGATAAGACCAAAGGACTGCGTTTTGGCGCGTTCGGCAAGCGTGGCATAGGAGTCGATGACAAACTGCGGCGTTCCTGACGAAACCGCGTCCTCGATTAGCATGCAATGCCCGCTCGACGAAGGCCCATACGGATCAGGCTGTCACAGACCTGCGGGAACGTCATGTCGTCGGTGTGGCGGATCTCGTCCGGATACAGCGACGTATCGGTCATGCCGGGAATGGTATTGGTCTCGAGGATAACGGGGCCGTCCTCACTCACGATAAAGTCGCTGCGCGAGATACCCAGGCAGCCGAGTGCCTTATGGGCAGCACAGGCGAGCTCCTGAGCACGAGCGTAGTTCTCGGGTGAAATCTGCGCCGGAATGCGGTGGATGTCCGTAGGGTCGACATACTTCACGTCCAGATCGTAGAACTCGCAGTCCTCGGGCTTACGGATCTCAACAATCGGCAGGGCGCGCACGTCATCCTCGCCGTATACGCCGACGGTGATCTCGGTACCCTCGATGCACTTCTCGACCAGCACTTTGTCGCCGTACTCAAATGCCTTGGCGATTGCCGCGGGTAGCTCGGAGGGCTCATGGACCAGGGAAATGCCATAGCTGGAACCGTTTACGGCCGGCTTCACAAAGCAGCGCTCGCCACAAACCTCGACGATATGATCGATATCGACTTCATCGCCCACCTCGAGCGCAATGCCGGGGGCAATGGGAATGCCCGCCTTGGCGTACAGGAGCTTAGAGACCTCCTTGTCGGCACCGCAGGCACTCGCGAGCACGCCCGAGGCCGTGTAGGGGATACCCAGGGTCTCCATGGCACCCTGCATGGCACCATCCTCACCTCCGGCGCCGTGCATGGCGATAAACGCCACGTCAAAGCCACCGGTCGCCATGGTTACCATAAAATCATCGGCAGCCGTGTCGAGCAGCTCCACCGAAGTGTAGCCGGCCTCCTTCAAGGCCACCACGACGTTCTTTCCCGAATTGAGCGAGATCTCGCGCTCAGCGGAATGACCGCCCGCCAAGACCGCTACGTGCATGTTCTCTAGGCTTTTACCCGGCATGGGCAGACTCCTCCTCTAAAATTTCTGCAGCTGATACCATATTGTAGCGATACCCTCTACGTTTCCCCAAAATCGAAAGGCTTCCATGAATCCCAGGACTAAATCTCAGGACATTCGCGACTTGAGCCAAAACGATATTCGCGAGCTTGTTGCCGAACTTGGCCAGCCCGCCTTCCGCGCGAAGCAGCTCATCGAATGGGTCTTTGAGAAGAACGTTTGTTCGTTTGACGATATGACCAACCTTCCTAAGGCTTTCCGCGAGCAGCTTAAAGAGGCTTTTGCCTTTGACACGCCGACTGAACTCACCAAGCAGGTTTCCAAAGATGGCTCTCGCAAGTATCTGCTCGAGTACCACGACGGCATTTCCGTCGAGACTGTCGGTATGCCCCGTCGTAACAAGCTTTCCGTCTGCGTTTCCACCCAGGCAGGCTGTGGCATGGGCTGCGCCTTTTGCGCTACCGGTCTCAACGGCCTCAAGCGCTCTCTGACCGCTCAAGAGGTCGTCGACCAGGTGTTGCACGTCTCGAATGATTTTGGCGAACGTGCAACAAGCGTCGTTTTCATGGGCCAAGGCGAGCCGTTTGCCAACTACGACGAGGTTCTCAAGGCACTGCGCATCCTTAACGACCCCGATGGCATCGGCATCGGCGCCCGTCATCTTACTGTCTCTACCAGCGGCGTTATTCCTGGCATTCGCAAGTTTGCCGACATCCCCGAGCAGTTCACGCTTGCCGTTTCCCTGCATTCCGCCATCCAGTCGACGCGCAATAAGCTCATGCCCGGTGTTAAGAAGTACACGCTGCTCCGCCTTCACGAGGCGCTTCAGCTCTACACCGAAAAGACTGGCCGCCGCCCGACCTATGAGTATGCCATGATTGAAGGCGTCAACGATACGAATCCCGAGATGCAGGCGCTCTGCGACTTCTGCGAGGGAACGCTGTGCCACGTTAACCTTATTCAGCTTAACGACATCGAGGGCAGCCCGCTCAAGCCGTCTCCGATTCATAAGGTCGAGGATCTTCAGCGCCGCCTTGAGTCTCGTGGCATCGAGACCACGATCCGTAATTCTCGCGGCAATGATATTGATGCCGCTTGCGGTCAGTTGAAGCAACGTTTCAAGGTCCAGAAGAACGCATAGGGGAGTCTGCACCCCATAACGTTTCATGTGAAACATCCGACAGCCCTGGTTGTAGATAATGCAACCAGGGCTGTTTCATTTGTTTTCATTCTAGAGGACTTGATTTACGTAACCTTAGTTTTATAGCCATAATAAGGGGTCCTTGTCTCATGAATCAGACAAGGACCCCTTCAAAAAAGGCAAGTAATTGTTAGGTACCTAATAACCAACATTTTCCCATTGATGGTTAACCCAGTCTTGGTTAATCTTGGGATTCTTAGTCACCTGAGCAGTGCGCATGGCGACATCTTCGGTCATTACATCCATTTTCTTCTTAGATGTATCGACGATATCCTGAGCTCCGCGCAGCAGTCGACCGCGTAGTTCATCATCTGTCGCAATCTTATAACCAGCAAAGGCACCAGCGGCGACGGTGGTTGCCAACGCAACGACCGCGAGAACCTTATTCTTCATCCTGATCCTCCTGCCCAAATTGAATCATTTCGCGAAGGATACGGGAGAGCTCCTCCTCGTCTTTGAACTCGATTTCAATTTTATTCTTGCCACGCGAGCTCTTCACGCGTACATTCGTGTTGAAAACTTGACGAAGGACTCGAGCAGCCTTTTTGAATGACTGAGGTGTTGCTGGCCTCGGAGTCCTTGGCGTCTCTCCGGCAGAAAACAATGGAGCAAGATTTTCTGTCGCTCTAACGGAAAGACCTTCAGCAACAACTTTCTCAGCAAGACGAATCCTGGCATCTTCATATGGAACCGCAAGAATCGCTCTTGCATGACCTGCAGTAAGCTTGCCTTCGAAAATCATCTGCTGCACGACTTCGGGAAGATCTAGCAAACGAAGTGAATTTGTAATTGCGGAACGAGACTTACTGACAGCCTTTGATAACGCCTCCTGCGTCATACCGCTGGCATCAATGAGCTGACGATAGCCCTTAGCCTCTTCGACGGGATTCAGATCAGAACGCTGAAGATTCTCAATAAGAGCAAGAGCGAGCATTTCCTCATCATTAACTTCCTTAATGATGACAGGCAATTCCTCAAGGCCAGCAAGTTTCGATGCCTGGTAACGACGCTCACCGGCAATAATCTCATAGCCATTTCCATGCTTGCGAACCAACAGCGGTTGCAAAACGCCATGTTCTTGGATTGACTCGCTCAACTCGCGAAGTTCGGTTTCATTAAAGTGAATTCGCGGCTGATTAGGGTTGGGAACGATATCCTCAATAGGCAGTTTTATTTCAGATGCGGCATTTGAAGCCGATGCAGCCGAACCACCAGTCTCATACTCGGCCTCTGAGACCAAAGCATTGAGTCCACGTCCCAATCCTCCACGTTTCTTTGCACTAGGCACGCTTGATCACCTCTTTTGCAAGGTTCATATACGCTTTTGCACCCTTATTTTGAGGTGCATAGGTAATTACCGGCTCTCCAAAAGACGGAGCCTCAGAGATTTTTACGGTACGGGGAATTAGCGTTTTAAAAGCTTTATCACCAAAGTACGACTGAACTTCCTCAACAACCTGATTCGACAGAGAAGTACGCGAGTCATACATGGTCATAAGCACGCCATAGGTGTCTAAGCCCTTGTTCAGACGTGATTTGACCATCTTCATTGACTCAAGCAGCTTCGTAACGCCCTCGAGTGCGTAATACTCGCACTGAATCGGAATCAAAACGCTGTCTGCTGCGGTCAAAGCGTTGATGGTAAGCAGGCCGAGCGAAGGAGGACAGTCAATGAAAATAAAATCGAATTCGTCTTGAATGGGCTCAAGCAAATCTTTGAGGCGGGTTTCACGAGCAATTGCGCTTACGAGCTCAATTTCGGCGCCTGCAAGCTGAATTGTCGCCGGAATAACGAATACCTTTTTGCAATTTGTATCAAGAACGAGCGATTCTGCCGGCACGTCATTCAGCAATGCATCATAGATGCACTGATCAAGGTCTTCTTTTTCAATTCCAAATCCACTGGTGCTGTTTCCCTGCGGATCAAAATCGACAATCAGCGTCTTGCGTCCCTGTTCACCCAGTGCTGCTGCAAGGTTTACTGCCGTCGTTGACTTACCGACGCCGCCTTTTTGATTGATGATTGCAATAATACGCGTGTCTTTTGCGCTCTTCGAACGCTTAACGTCGCGAAATCCCACGGTCCCTCCTGGTGTGTATTAAAGCTGTCAAACGGAGGATGTTTCACGTGAAACATTCCGATTCAATATCAACCGCCATGTTTCACGTGAAACACTGCAAGTTGTTAGTATCCATTATGTTTCACGTGAAACATCTAGGCAAGCGGATTCTTCTTTGCCATGCCATTTGCACGAGGCAGTGAAACGGATGCTGGATGACTCTTCTTAAGAACAATGAACTCCCTGTGACCCAAGCCCTCAGGCAAATCGATAGCGTCATTCAAAAGCAAAGTGAAGCCGCAGATCTTAGCCGCTGACATGCCGGAAGCAAGCTCCTCATCCGTTGGATTGCCCTTCGTGATAACAAATAGACCACCATCCTTGAGGAATGGAGCCGCATACTCAACAAGAATCGGTAGAGGGGCAAGTGCGCGGGCGGTTACGACAGAAAACTGCTTCTTATGGCCCCGGGCATATTCTTCAAGGCGATCATGGACTGCATGACCATGTTTCAATCCAAGAGCATGAACAAAAGAATTGACAGCATCAACCTTCTTGCCAACAGAGTCAATATAAGTAGCTTTACGATGCGTGGTTATCGTTAATGGAATACCAGGGAAGCCCGCACCAGTTCCCATATCGAGCAAAGCTCCCTCAGGAGCCTTATTGATATAAGGGAGCAAGACAAGTGAGTCGAGGATATGAAGTACCGCAGCGTCTTCTACGTTAAGAATACGGGTGAGGTTGGTTGTCTTATTTGTTTCAAGAACCAAATCCAAATGCTGAATACATTTCCTTAGATAAGCATCAGTTATATTCAGGGAATACTCTTTGCAATAGGAAGTTAGACGACTCAGCATCTCGTCAGCCTGCTGATCTGTAAGTACAAACAACAGAAGCTCCTTTCTGACAAAAATCAGTGTATCGAGAACTTTTGACAAAAAAAGGGGACGTGGAAACCACGTCCCCTTAGCATAAGCTCGAGTAGATTATCGAGCAACAATCACCACATGGCGATCAGGGTCAGAACCCTCAGAATGGGTATCGACGGCATCATTACCACGAAGTGCAATATGAACCAGTCGGCGCTCATAGGCATTCATGGGCGGAAGCGAAACACTCTTATGAGTACGAATGGCACGCCCGGCGGCAGACTGAGCCATAGAGGCAACCTTGTCCTGACGACGGCTCTTGTAGCCCTCAACGTCAACCACAACCGGATACCTAAAGCCAAGCTTGCGGCTCACCAGCAAAGAGAACATAACCTGAAGGGCATCAAGGGTACGGCCATGACGGCCAATGAGAACGGCAAGATCGGGAGCCGTAACATCCAAAATCAGCTCGCCCTCGTCGCCCTCGTACTCATCAATAGGAGAGTTGGCGGCATCGAAGTGCGAAAGGATGGAACGCAGAATGGAAATCGCAACATCGGCAATGGTGTCGAGCTCCTCATCGGTCAGCTCTTCACCGGCCTTGTAGCGCTGTGCAATCTCGGGATAATCGCCCGCAATCTGCGGGGCAACCTCCTCAAGCATATCCTCGATGATCTCTTCAGACATAACGTACTCCAAAAGTTAGGTACCTAAATAAGATTGATATCACGACTACTTCTTCTTGTGCGGACGCGGCTTCTTCTCGCGACGGGTAACCTCGACCTGCAGCGGAGCGTTCTTGAGGCGCTCCTCCTCATTGGCCTTGGCCTTGTCGATAACCTTCTGCGTCACGAAGATCTGCTGGATAACCTGCCAGGCAGAAGACACATCGTAGTACAGCAGAACGCCGACGGGCAGGCTCCAGCCCATCCAAAGCATCATGACGGTCATGACGACAGCCATCATGCGCATGCTCTGGGCCTGCTGACCAGTCTGATTGCGGGACATATACAGCTGCGGAATCAGGGTCAAGACAGCAAACAGGATCAGGCAGATCAGCGCAGGCAGCGCAACCATAAAGCCATCGGCAAAAGAGGCGCTCGGCGTGGTGGTCAGATCGGGCAGGATGTTAAAGAACGAGAACGTGCCCTCGTTAAAGTACTGAGGCAGGTTGCGCAGAAGAGTAAACAGGGCGGCAAGGATGGGCATCTGAATCAGAAGCGGCATGCAGCCGGATAGCGGGTTGAACTTGTTCTCGCTGTAGAACTTCTGCATCTCCTCGGCCTGACGCTGGGGATCGTCGGCATAGCGCTCCTGGATCTCGAGCATCTTAGGCTGCAGCACCTGCATGCGAGCCGTCGACTTGATCGACTTGAGCATAAGCGGCGTCAGCAGTAGACGGATGATGACCACCAGGACGATGATGGACAGGCCCCAGTCGACCGCAAAGGTCTGGATGAGCTTGAGCAGCTCGAAAAGGATGTTAACGATCCAATCCCACATGTAAGTTTTCCTCCGATAGCGAGTGCCCGCTAAGGCACAGGGTCATAACCGCCGACGTGCAGGGGATTGCAGCGAGCGATGCGCCTCACGGCAAGCCAGCAGCCTCTCAAAACACCGTACTTCTCAATCGCCTGGATGGCGTATTGCGAGCACGTTGGATAATAAATGCAGGCGTCAGGCAATAAGGGCGAAATAACCTGTTGATATATGCGAATAGGAGCGATGACAACACGTCGCAAAACGTGATTGCTCATCGCTCCTCCCCGGCAACGCCGGCGCGCTTCATAAGCGAACGCAACGCCTTGTCCATCTCCTGCGGCGAGGAAACCCTCGTCTTGGGAGTTGCAAACAAGATGATGTCATAACCCGCAACGGGAAATCCGCAGCTGCGGGCGGCCTCGCGCATCACACGCTTAGATCGGTTGCGCACGACGGCACAACCGAGTCGCTTAGCACCAACGAAGGCGACCCTTCCGGAGTCGCCTTCGCCAACCGATTCACATATGGTCATTCGAATCAGAGGGTGATTGAAACGACGCCCCTGACTGAACACATGCTCGAAATCTTGCCGAGACTTAATAGTCTTCATGCGAGATGTGTGTATCGCTGCTAGACAGTGAGACGCTTGCGGCCCTTGGCGCGACGACGGGCGAGCACGGCACGACCACCCTTAGTGGCCATACGGGCACGGAAGCCATGGGTCTTGGCACGCTTACGCTTATTAGGCTGATACGTACGCTTCATCTTAAGTTCCTCCTGCTGCATTTCGAGTGTCCGCGGGGACGCGGACGCAGATATAGACACGTGAGCTTGAAGATTGTAGGGAAATCAATGTTCAAATGTCAAGAAATCAAAGGTAAAAGGTTGCACAGTTCACACGGTTCCCCCATAAGCCAAGCTCGATTTAGCGGTGCATGGCAACTTTTCACGATATTTCATCGAGTTTTCAACAGGTCATGTTGGCAATGTTGAGAACTTTTCGTCCGTTTTCCAAAGTTTTCAACAGGTTTTGAAAAGTTGTCGAAAGATGAGAAACATTGCACGGTGAGCTACTATTTGTTCGAAACCTTTTGGAAGATTGCGAGCGGCATGTCTGACGACTTTTACACCATGGTCGATTCCGGAGACCCGGCACCCGACAACGAGCACATCACCGGCGTGCGCGAAGAGCGTGACGAAGGTGAACAGACGACAACGCAAGCGCCAAAAGCCATGTACGCCGCGCGCATCGCCGTCTATGACGACATGCTGTCGACACCGCGTGTGATCGTCATTGATCCGCAAGATGTCCGCACGTATTTGGAAGAGACGACCAACACCGTCTACCAGTGCATGAAAGAACAAGGTGGCCACATCTCGCTCATGGTCATCCGCGAGATTGTCGAAAACTTTATCCACGCACACTTTGCCGAGCCCATCATCTCGATTCTGGACGGCGGAGACACCATCCGCTTTGCTGACCAAGGACCCGGCATCGACGACAAGGAACGTGCTTTCGACTTTGGCGTTACCAGCGCAAACAGCAAGATGAAGCGCTATATCCGTGGAACCGGAGCAGGGTTTCCCATGGTGCAGGAGTATTTGGAAAACGCCGGCGGTGCCGTATCCATCGAGGACAACATGGGCAACGGCACCGTGGTTACGGTAAGCCTGAACCCTAAACGCGTGCAGGAAATCGAGCGTGCCGGCGGACGCGGCGCTGCCGTGCGGCCCGAGACGGAGCAGCCCACATATCCCCTGCCGGGAGCTTTTGCGCAGCAGCCCGTGGCAACGCAGCAGATGCAGCCCCCCGTGGGACAGATGCAGCAGCCCGGAATGCTTCCCACACAAGAACCCCAGGCGGCATCTATGTCGATGCCGCCAAACATGCCAGAGGCCATGCCGCTGGCTGATCAGGATGCAGCAGCAATGCAGCAGGCGACGGGGGCGCCGGGTGGCCAGCAAATGGGCTATCAGCCGTACCAACAGGGATATCCATATCAGCAGATGCCGCCACTGGGGTATGGCCAGCAGTTCCCGCAGCAGTACCAGCAGGGATATCAGCAGCCGTACCAGCAGATGCCGCAGCAGCAGTACAACCCTTGGACCCAGCAGATGCCTCCACAGCCTTACCAACAGTGGCCTCAAAGTTTTCAACAGCAAATGCCGCCGATGCAGAGTTCTCAACAACCAGCAGCTCAAATGATGTATCCTAATGCAGCAAATCAGTATGCGCAGCCACAACCGGACGTGTTCGTAAGCGATCGCGGCAACGCCGCGCTGGGCTATCTGGCGCAAAATCAAGCGTGCGGTGCAACCGATCTGGCGAGGACGTTTGGAAACTCGGCCCCCACTTGGTCACGCACGCTCAATGACTTGGCGCAGGCCGGCTTGGTCATCAAGCATGGCCAGAAATACCATCTGACCGAACTCGGCGCCGCTCGCGTGCGAGCTCAGAGCTAAAGAACGGGAGAGACAGTGGACGAGGAAGCAAGCATCATCCTGGGGGATGCCATCGCCTTTTGTCAGCGCGACGGCCAAGATGCACGCCTCATCAACATGCTGGGGCAATCGCGCGCCATAAGCCTGACCGAAGATACGCTCACGATCGAGGCCCCCTCGCGCTTTGCCATCGCGCAGCTCAAAAAGCATCAGCCGACTATTGAGGCCTATCTGGAAGAAATCGCCTTTGCACCGATTGCGCTCGACATCGTGGCACCGCAAGGCGCCGCGACGGAATCCGCTGCCGCGACGGCGCCCGCCACGGCTCCCGCTGCTTCCCCGGCGGTGCCGGCCTCCGCAGGCGACGTGCCGACAATCGAGCACCAGCACAGCGATGTTTCCCGTGAAACCATGGCACCGTTGCCGACCGCGGCAGCGACGTCAACGAATGCACCCGTCACGCACATGCCCATCGCTCACGACGCAGCGGCGGGCGCGGATTCGGGCATTGCAATCAAGAACACGCTCTCGGCCGATGATTTTCGTCGCATGATGAACCAGATGAAGGGCGGAGCGCCGACTAAATCCACGCAAGCTGCGGCCCCCGCTTCACCCATGCCAGCGCCGACCGTGCCGGCCGAGCAGAATACGGATGGAGCCCCACTCGCCGCGAACTCAAAATTCACCTTTGAGAACTTTGTCTACGGCCCCGAGAACAGCCATGCCTATCGCTCGGCACTCAAGTTTGCCGCCCTCGCGGACGAGCGCGGCACGTGCACATCGCTGTTCATCTACGGCAAATCGGGCCTGGGCAAGACGCACCTGCTGCTTGCCATCAAAAACGAGCTCGCCGAGAAGTCGCCCGAGATCAAGGTCAAGTATGCCAACTCCCAGGCATATCTGGACGACCTGATGACCGAGTTCGACCGCCAAAAGAAGAGCAACGCCCCCATCATGCAGGCGTACCACGGCGTGGACGTGCTCATCATCGATGACATCCAAAACATCATCGGCAAGCGCGCGAGCGTGGACTACTTTTTCCAGCTCATGGACGAGTTCATCCGCAACAACAAGAAGGTCGTCATCGCGGCAGACCGCGCCCCCAAGGACCTGAGCATGGACGAGCGTCTGACCAGCCGCTTCAACGCCGGCATGCTCTGCCTGGTCGCAGAGCCCAGCTACGAGATGAAATACAAGATCTTGCAGCGCTATTACGAGAACACCATCGTCGCCGCTCCCGAGGCAGGCGACGACTCACTGTTGGCGGCCTACGGGGGCGACGGCGGGCACCTGACCGATGAGCACTTTAAGCACATGGCAGAGGTGTCGGGCACCAACATCCGCGAACTCGAGAGCTTCTGCGAGCGCTGCGCCGGCGAGGCGGGCGACCGCGAGCGCGAGGGCGGGGAGCTCACCTTTGACGATATCGACGCCATCGCCAGCCAGTACTTCGACACATCGGCCAAAAAGATCAACGTGCAAACGGTTCAGTCCGTCATCGAAGAGCAGTACGGCGTGACGCACGAGGAGCTCATCGGCCCGCGTCGCAACGCCAATATCGCCAAAGCACGCCATATCGCTATCTACCTGGCCATCGAAATGTGCGAGATGACGACCACGGCGGTAGGCGCCGAATTTGGCAACCGCAACCACTCGACCGTCAGCACGAGTTACAAAAAGGTCCAGAAGATGATCCAGGAAGACCGCACCGTCACCGAAGACCTCAAGTCGCTGCGCGATAAAATTACACTACGCTCGTAGGGAAATAGAGACACCTGTTGAAAACTTGTCGAAACCACGGGCATAAGGTGTCTAAAACCCAATCCGCGGTGATGAAAAGTTTTGCGCAGGTTTTGAACGTGGAAAACCACCCCTGTTGCACACAGGTTGCTGTCGATTCTCTTTCTGGGTCTGACCTGCGTCTTTGGGAGTAATCAACAGTTTCGTCAGTGCTATTACTATTATTAAGATATTTATATCTATAGAAAGGTATTAAAAGATGAAGTTCACCGTCAGCCAGAGCTCGCTTACACAAGCCATCGGCGTCGTTATGAAGGGCGTCGCTTCGGCATCCACCCTTCCCATCCTGTCGGGCGTGCTCGTCAAGGCGCAAGACGGCATCTTGGAATTCCAGACCTCTAACTACACCATCTCGATCCGTCATCGCATCGCGGCACATGTCGAAGAAGAGGGCGAGATGGTTATCCCTTGTAAGATGCTCTCCAATATCACCAAGACCCTCCCCGATGCCCCGGTCACCTTTGAGCTGTCCGAGCGCCAGGTGCTGATTGGTTGTGAGAAGAGCTCTTTCCGCCTGAACACGCTCGATGCCAATGACTTCCCCGAGTTTCCGGCCTATGCCATCGAGAGCGCCGTGGAACTGCCGACCGATATCTTGTCCGAAATGGTCGGCCGCGTGTGGCGCGTCACCTCGACTGACAAGGCCCGCCCCATCCTGGGTGGCGTGCACATGAAGGTCGAGAACAACACCGTGCGCCTGGTGGCGACCGATTCCTTCCGCTTGGCCGTGTGCGATACGCAGGTCGAGACCTCAACCCTCGAGGGCTCCTTTGAACTCAACGTTCCGGCCGACGCCTTTAACGACGCGCTGAACATCATGGCCAGCCAGGCGACCATCATGATCGGGGCTACCGACACCCAGGTCGTCTTTGAGGCCGGCAACACCACCTACGTGTCGCGCCGCATCGAGGGCGTGTACCCCAACTACAAGCAGCTCATCCCCGATTCGTGCGTGACGAGCGTCAAGATCGACGTCGCCGCCTTTAACGCCGCCCTCAAGCGCGTGGCCGTTATCGCGAGCGCCAACCCCGCCGTCAAGTTCGAGATCGATGTCGAGAACGGGCAGATGGGCCTGTCCTCCATTTCCAATGACCAGGACCTTGCGCAGGAGACGATCGATGTCGAGGCCGAGGGCGAGTCGGGCACCATCGCCTTCAACTACCACTACATCTTCGGGTGCCTCAATGCCCTGTCCAAGGAGAAGGAGATCACGCTGGAGCTCAAGAGCTACTCGCAGGCGGGCATCTTCAAGTCCTACGACAAGATCAACTACCTGTACCTGGTCATGCCGGTCCGCATCTAGCAACTGCCCTATGACCATGTTCGCCCGCGATCTTTCCGTCGCGCACTACCGCAGCTTCGATAGCTATCGCCTTGCCCTGGACGAGGGCGTGACGATACTTGCGGGACCCAACGCGGCGGGAAAGACCAATCTCATAGAGGCGCTGCAGCTGCTGACGAGCGGCGCCTCGTTTAGGCATCCGACCGCAGCCGAGCTCGTCCATGACGGCGTGGGCTCGTGCAAGGTCGAGCTGAGGCTCGAGGGCGACGGCCGCGTGCTTGATATGGGATTGAGCGCGGAGGACGGTAAACGCTCGTTTAGCCGCAACGGCAAGAGATGCTCTGCCGCCGGTGTGCGCGGGGTTCTGCCGAGCGTGCTGTTTTGCCCCGACCATCTGGACATGGTTAAGCGAGGCGCCAGTGTGCGCCGCGCCGCCCTCGACGACTTTGGCATGCAACTGAGCGCACGCTATGCCGATCTTGCGAGCACCTATGGTCGCTGCGTGACCCAGCGTAACGCCTTGCTCAAGGAGGCCTGGTGCTGCCGCGAGATGCTCGGCGCGTGGAACGATTCGATTGCCCGCGCGGGCGCGGCTCTGCTCGTGCACCGGTTGGCCCTGCTCGACCGGCTGGCGGGCCATGTGCGTACTGCCTACGGGCAAGTGGCATCCGGTGAAGCCGCCAACGTGTCCTATGCGTCCACGCTGGGGGATTTGCCCCAGGTCGATGATCGCGAAGAGCTGAAGGGCTGGGCGTACGAGCGCATGCTGGCTGCCCTTGATGAGCACGCCGACGAGGAAATTCGCCGCGGCGTGACGTTGGTGGGACCGCATCGCGACGAGATTGAGTTTGCTGTGGCGGGTCGCTCCGCCCGTTCATTTGCCAGCCAAGGTCAGCAGCGAACGTTGGTTCTGGCCTGGAAGGTGGCGGAGGTGGCCGTGGCTCGCGATGTCCTGGGCACCGCCCCACTGCTGCTTTTGGACGACGTGATGAGCGAACTCGACGGCGAACGCCGCGGTGCTTTCCTGCGGCTGATCGGCGATGATATCCAGACGGTCATAACCACGACCAACCTGGGGTACTTTACCGATGACCTGCTTGATCGAGCCAAGGTGGTGAGCATGGGTGAGACGTGCTAATTACGAGCGCGAGAGCGAAACGGTCGCCTTCAGTGGCTTTTTGAACGCAGAGCGCCAGCGCATCCTGGCGGCTGCGACCCCTGAGCGCCGTGCGCAGATGGAGGCCGCCGAGGAGTCGCGCGCGGTCTATCGCGCGTGGAACGCGGTGTGCTCGGGCACGCGCGAGGGGCGGCATGTGACGGGCCTGCGCTACCTGCCCGAGTCCAATGAGCTGCTGGTATATCTCGACTCGCCCTCGTGGACGCAGGAAATGACGTTGTTGCGCGAGATCATCCGCGCGCGCATGGAGCGCGCCGGTGCGCATGTGGATGGCCTGGTGTTCAAAACCACCGCGCCCGGTCACACGCCGCCCGCCGCCAAGGAGCGCCTTCGCCCAGCGGCGACCGAGCGCCCGCCGGCCCCACACGCCGACCTCAGCGATGCCGAGCGCACCGAGATTGAGCGCCAAGTGGCGCCCATCGAAGACCAAAAACTGCGCGAGGCCCTCGAGAACGCCATGAGAGCCAGTGCCGAGTGGGCCAAGGGCGTGCAAAGCAAAAAAGAGCCTTAAATCGCATCTGGTGGCCTTGTAGAGCCAAATACCCTCGTTCCCGAGGGTATTTTTTTACGATAAACTAGTAAGGCTGTACACATTTTCTTGACTGAAGGAGGACGTGTGGCAAACGAAAACGATTACGATGGCGGCGAGATTAAGATTCTCGAAGGTCTCGAGGCCGTTCGTAAGCGCCCGGGCATGTATATCGGCTCGACGAGCGCCAGCGGTCTGCATCACCTGGTGTGGGAGATCGTTGACAACTCCGTCGACGAGGCCATGGCCGGTTTCTGCACCGAGATCCAGGTGACGGTCCACGCCGACAACTCCATCACGGTCGTCGACAACGGGCGCGGTATCCCCGTCGACGAGCACCCTGTTAAAAAGATCCCGACGCTCGAGGTCGTCATGACGATTTTGCACGCCGGCGGTAAGTTCGATAATTCGGCCTATAAGGTCTCGGGCGGCCTGCACGGCGTTGGCATCTCCGTCGTCAACGCACTGTCCAAGCGCGTGGTCGTTCAGGTTCGTCGCGACGGCAACACCTACGAGATGGAGTTCTCGCGCGGCAAGACCGTCAAGAAGATGGAGGTCGTGGGCACCTCGGATTCGACGGGCACCACCGTCACCTTCTGGCCCGACGACGAGATCTTCGAGACCTGCATTTACGATTTCGATACGCTGCACAACCGTCTGCAGGAGACGGCGTTCCTCAATAAGAACCTCAAAATCGTGCTGACTGACGAGCGCGAGTCTACTCCCCACGTGGAGGAGTTTTGCTACGAGGGCGGCATCATCGACTTCGTCAAGTTCCTTAACGAGGGCAAGGACGTCCCCGAGGCCTTTAAGGAGCCTATCTACATCGAGGGCAAATCGGACCCGGACGCACCTGTGGCCAAGATGGGCGAGGTTGAGGTTTCCCTGCAGTGGAATAGCGGCTACGGCGAGAACGTCATGTCGTTTGCCAACGACATCTACACCCCCGAGGGCGGCATGCACCTTGAGGGCTTCCGCACCGCGCTCACCCGCGTGATCAACGACTATGCGCGCAAGCAGAACCTGCTCAAGGAAAAAGACGCCAATCTGACCGGCGACGATGTGCGCGAGGGCCTTTCGGCCGTTATCTCGGTCAAGCTGCCCGATCCGCAGTTTGAGGGCCAGACCAAGGCCAAGCTCGGCAGCTCCTATATGCGCGCGCTGACGCTCAAGATCGTGACCGACGGCCTTGCCGATTACCTCGAGGAGCACCCTAAGCCCGCTCGCGAGATCGTCAAGAAGGCGCAGCAGGCCTGCAAGGCGCGCAATGCCGCCCGCAAGGCGCGCGAGGCGACCCGCCGCAAGAGCCTGCTCGAGACGGCGTCCCTGCCCGGTAAGCTCGCCGACTGCTCGGTGCGCGATGCCGAGCTGACCGAGCTCTTCATCGTAGAGGGCGACTCGGCAGGCGGTTCGGCCAAGGACGGCCGCCGCCGAGACATCCAGGCGATTCTGCCCCTGCGCGGCAAGATTTTGAACGTCGAGCGCGTTGGTGACCATCGCGCGTTCTCGAGTGACACCATCCAGTCGCTGATTACCGCGATCGGCTGCGGCGTCACGACGAGTGCCGGCGACGGCGGCGATTTCGATATCACCAAGGCGCGCTACCACAAGATCATCATCATGACCGATGCAGACGTCGACGGCGCGCATATCCGCATCCTGCTGCTGACGTTCTTCTACAAGTACATGCGTCCGCTGATCGATGCCGGCTACGTCTATGTTGCCTGCCCGCCCATCTTTGGCATTAAGGTGCGCAACAAGATCCACTACGTGTATCCCAACGGCCGCCAGCCCGAAGACGAGATCCTGCGCGATACCATCCAGAGTCTGGGCCTGAACCCCGACGATAACGACGAGGACGGCAAGGCCAAGGACGGCAAGATCACCAAGAAGCGCAAGGGCTATACCGTCCAGCGCTACAAGGGCCTGGGCGAGATGGACCCCAAGCAGCTTGCCTCGACGACGATGGACCCCAAGACCCGCATCCTGCAGCGCGTGTCGATCGAGGACGCCGTGGTGGCGGACCGCGCCGTGCGCGAGCTCATGGGTTCCGAGGTCGGCTATCGCCGCGAGTACATTGAAAAACATGCGCATGACGCGCGTTTCCTTGACGCTTAAGAGGAGGTAACGTGGCAGACGATATCAACAATAACGGGGGTATGGACGAGGCCGGCGATGCCGGCATGCCCGACGATCTGAAGCGCCTGCTTGCCCGTGCTGAGCAGGGCGAGGACGGCGACCCGGACGCCTATAACCCCGATGTCGATGATGACGAGGAAGAGGATGACGACGGCGAGCTCGAGGAGAGTTTTGGCGAAGTCGACCGTGGCGCCTCGGCCGGCGAGGATATCAACGGCGGCCAGCTCCAGATTTCGGAGTTCGGTCGCGAGATGAAGCAGTCGTTTATCGAGTATTCGATGTCGGTCATCACGGCGCGCGCCCTGCCGGACGTGCGCGACGGCTTAAAGCCGGTGCACCGCCGCATCCTGTACGCGATGAACGAGAGCGGCATCTACCCCAACCGCCCGCACAAGAAGTCGGCGTGGACGGTCGGCGAAGTTATCGGTAAGTACCACCCGCACGGTGACTCTGCGGTCTACGAGGCCATGGTCCGCCTGGCACAGTGGTTCTCCATGCGCACGCCGCTCATCGACGGTCATGGCAACTTCGGTAACATCGACGGCGACGGCGCGGCAGCCATGCGTTACACCGAGAGCCGCCTGGCAAAGCCCGCCATGGAACTGCTGCGCGACCTGCAGAAGGATACCGTCGACTGGCAGCCCAACTACGACGAATCGCTCGCCGAGCCCGTGGCGCTGCCTGCGCGCTTCCCCAACCTGCTGGTCAACGGCAGCCAGGGCATCGCCGTCGGCATGGCCACCAACATCGCCCCGCACAACCTCACCGAGGCGATTGAGGCCACCTGCTACCTGATCGACAACCCCGACGCCACCGTCGACGAGCTCATGCAGATCATGCCCGGTCCGGACTTCCCCACCGGCGCCATCATCATGGGCAGCGCCGGCATTAAGCAGAGCTACGAGACCGGCCGCGGTTCCATTACCGTGCGTGCCAAGGCACACGTGGAGTCCACCAAGACCGGCCGCAGCCGCCTGGTCTTTACCGAGATTCCCTACATGGTCAACAAGGGCACCCTGCAGGAGAAGATCGCCCAGCTTGTCAACGACAAGCGCATCGAGGGTATCTCGGATATGCGCGATGAGTCCAACCAGAAGGGCATCCGTCTGGTTATCGAGCTCAAGAAGGGCGTCATTCCGCAGGTCGTGCTCAACAACCTGTATAAGTACACCTCGCTGCAGACGACCTTTGGCGCCAACAACCTGGCGCTCGTCAACGGCGTTCCCAAATGCCTGAGCCTGCGTGAGATGCTGCAGCACTACATCGACCACCAGGTCGACGTCGTCACTCGCCGCACCCGCTTCGACCTTAAGAAGGCCCAAGCCCGCGCGCATATCCTCGAGGGTTATCTTATGGCTCTCGACCATATCGACGAGGTCATTAGCATCATCCGCTCCTCGCAGACCGACTCCGAGGCCAGCAGCCGCTTGATCGAGCGGTTTGGCTTTACGCCCGAGCAGACCACGGCCATCCTCGAGATGAAGTTGCGCCGCCTGACCGGCCTGGAGCGCGACAAGATTCAGGAAGAGTTGGACGGCCTGCGCCGCGCCATCGCCTACTACGAGGACCTGCTGGCGCATGAGGAGAAGATCCTGGGCGTCATCAAGGAAGAGATGCGCGAGATCTCCAAGAAGTTCGGCGACAAGCGCCGCACCGAGATCAGCCAGGTTGAGAAGGACCTGGATGTCGAGGACCTCATCGCCGACGAGGATATGGTCGTGACCATCACCCACACCGGCTACGTTAAGCGTATCCCGGTGGCCGCCTACCGTGCCCAAAAGCGCGGTGGCAAGGGCGTGTCGGGCGTCAACCTCAAAGAGGACGACGTCATCGACGAGATGTTCATCGCGTCCACGCACGAGTACGTGCTGTTCTTCTCGAGCAAGGGCAAGGTCTATCGCCTGAAGGTGCACGAGCTGCCGGTGGGTACGCGCCAGGCGCGCGGTACCGCGATCGTCAACCTGCTGCCCTTCGAGGAGGGCGAGAAGATCGCGAGCGTCATCAGCTGCCGCGAGTTCCCAGCCGACGAGTACCTGATGTTTGCCACCAAGAGCGGCATGGTCAAGAAGACCGTGATGAGCGCATATGACCGCAGCCGTCGCGACGGCCTGATCGCTATCAACCTGCGTGACGACGACGCGCTGCTGAACGTGCGCCGCGTGCGCGAGGGCGACAAGATTATCCTGGCCACCACCGCGGGCAAGGCGATCATGTTCTCCGAGGAGCAGGTGCGCGCCACCGGCCGCGATACCAGCGGCGTTCGCGGTATTGGTATGAAGGACGGCGTGAGCGTTCTGGGCATGGAAGTCACTAACGGCAACGGCGATCTGTTCGTCATCACCGAGCGCGGCTACGGCAAGCGCACGCCGGTCGCGGACTACCCGGAGCAGAATCGCGGCGGCCAGGGCGTCTACACCATCCAAATGACCGAGCGTAAGGGTAACCTTGCGGCCATGAAGACGGTGGGCCCACAGCACGAGCTGTTCATCGTGACGGAGGGCGCGACGGTCATTCGCGTCAAGACCGACGAGATCAGCCAGACCGGCCGCGCCACCCAGGGCGTCAAGATGATGACCGTCGACGACAACGACCGCATCTGCGCCGTAGCCCGCATGACGGCCGCCAAAGAGAAGCCCGAGGGCGAAGCCACAGAAAACGTCTCTGCTTCCGAAGAAACCCCTGTCGATCTAGGCGACGGCAACGACATGCCAGAAGATCTCCTAGACGAGTAAGAGGCCCTAGCTGGTAGAAAATATCAGACACCATATATCGGCGGTCGGCGCACTGCGCGCCGACCGCTTTTTTGAAAACCTTGGGACCCCATGGTCGCTGGGCTGGCGAGATGGTTTTGGTTTGTCGCGAGTTCCGCACGCAAAGAAGGCCACTTAATGTGGCCTTCTTTGCGCAGGACTGTCCGAGCAGCAAACCAAAACCATCTCGCCAGCCCAGCGACCACCCATTACAGTCTGAAGTGGGCCACCGATAAATTTCGATGGCGAGCATTCGGCGCATTGCCTACGATACGGGCAAGCCCCGAGGGGCCGCCGATCGGGCGCCTCCGGATGGCCGTCTGCCCCTGCCCCGTAGAGGGCCCGG
>JAXJMV010000073.1:0-3613 GCA_036312985.1 Collinsella sp. | reverse complement strand
TCTACGCCCGCAACACCGTCACCAACGACGTGCTGTACAAGGAGGGCCTGGACCTTCTCGTCGTGCCCTCCGCCGAGCTCTCCCGCGGCCGCGGCGGCCCGCGCTGCATGAGCATGCCCTTCTGGCGCGAGGACCTCTAAGTCTTTCCGTTTCCGGTGCGGTCCCCCTACAACCGCACCGGCTTCGCCCGTTAAACGGGCAACACTAATACTTACGTAATTCATTTCTTCGAAAGGAATCGAACCATGGGTGTTAACCTCTCCGGCCGTAGCTTCCTCAAGCTTCTCGACCTCACCACCGAGGAGATCGAGTACCTGCTCAAGCTCTCCAAGAACTTCAAGGATATGAAGCGCGCTGGCGTTCCGCACCGCTATCTCGAGGGCAAGAATATCGTTCTGCTCTTCCAGAAGACCTCCACTCGTACCCGCTGCGCCTTCGAGGTCGGCGGCATGGATCTGGGCATGGGCGTCACCTACCTCGATCCGGGTTCGTCGCAGATGGGCAAGAAGGAGTCCATCGAGGACACTGCCCGCGTTCTCGGCCGCATGTATGACGGCATCGAGTTCCGTGGCTTTGCCCAGGACGACGTCGAGGAGCTCGCTGCTAAGTCCGGCGTGCCCGTGTGGAACGGCCTGACCACTGAGTGGCATCCCACCCAGATGCTCGCCGATATCCTGACCGTCCAGGAGAACTTCAACTACGACATCAAGGGCAAGACCCTCGTCTTCATGGGCGACTGCAAGAACAACGTCGCTCGTTCCCTCATGGTCGTCTGCTCCAAGCTCGGCATGAACTTCGTGGCCTGCGGCCCCGAGGAGTGCATGCCCGCCGACGACGTCATCGAGGCCTGCAAGCCCATCGCCGAGGCCAACGGTTGCACCATCAAGCTGACCACCGACGTCAAGGACGGCGTCACCGGTGCCGACGTTATCTACACCGACGTGTGGGTCTCCATGGGCGAGCCCGACGAGGTCTGGGCCGAGCGCATCGCTCAGCTCACCCCGTATCGTGTCACCTCCGAGGTCATGGCTATGGCCAACCCGGGTGCCATCTTCCTGCACTGCCTGCCCAGCTTCCACGACACCAACACCACCATTGGCGCCGAGAAGTGCGAGCAGTTCGGCATCACCGAGCAGGAGGTCACCGACGAGGTCTTCGAGAGCCCCGCTTCCAAGGTCTTCGACGAGGCCGAGAACCGCATGCACACCATCAAGGCTGTCATGTACGCCACGCTCAAGTAAGAGCATCTAGCATCTCGCTCGGGGTGTATTGCTGCACACCCCGAGCAGTTTTATCTGGTAATAATCTCGCATCAAGCGGCAGGCACGGCACGGAAGAGCCGCTTCTGGCGAGATCAGTAAATGATTTATGAAGGGGGGATGAGAACTATGACTGAGACCGCTAAGAAAAAGCGCGGTATGCCTTCATCGTTCACCATTCTTCTTGCTCTGCTGGCAATTGTCGCAGTGATTACCGTTATCGTCTCCGGCACGTCCGGCGGCGCGGTTACTGCCGCCCGTCTGAGCGATTTCTGCACCGCCCCGATTAAGGGCTTCGCTGACGCTCTGCCCGTCTGCCTCTTCGTTATGATCCTGGGCGGCTTCCTCGGTATGATGACCGAGACCGGCGCCCTGGACAACGGCATCGCCGTTCTGGTGCAGAAGCTTAAGGGCAACGAGATTATGCTCATTCCCGTGCTGATGCTCATCTTCTCCCTCGGTGGTACCACCTATGGTATGTGCGAGGAGACCGTTCCCTTCTACGCCCTGCTCGCCGCTACCATGATGGCCGCTGGCTTCGACCCCATGGTCGGTGCCGCTACCGTCCTGCTCGGCGCTGGCTGCGGCTGCCTGGGCTCCACGGTTAACCCGTTCGCCGTCGGCGCTGCCGTCGACGCTCTGACCGGCGTTGGCATTGAGGTCAACCAGTCCATCATCATCGGCCTCGGTGCCGTCCTGTGGATTGTCACTACCGCTATGTCCATCTTCTTCGTGATGAGCTACGCCAAGAAGGTCAAGGCTGACAAGGGTTCCACCATCCTGTCGATGCAGGAGCTCAAGGACGCCGAAGAGGCTCACGGCAAGGCTGCTTCCGAGGTCCACAAGGAGGTCAAGCTCACCGGTCGTCAGAAGGGTGTTCTGATTGCCTTCGCCTTCACCTTCGTCGTCATGATCGTCGGCTTCATTCCGCTGGCCGACCTCAACGAGGGCGTCGCTAACTTCTTCGACGCTGGCGCTGTCTACGACGCCGACGGTAACGCCGTCGTCCAGGGCTGGTCTGCCCTGATCACCGGCCTGCCCATTGGCCAGTGGTACTTCGACGAGGCTTCCACCTGGTTCTTCCTCATGGCCGTCCTGATCGGTATCATCGGTGGCCTGTCCGAGAAGCAGATCGTTAACACCTTTATCACCGGCGCTGCCGACATGATGTCCGTTGTTCTCGTCATCGCCCTCGCCCGTGGTATCTCCGTCCTCATGGCTAACACCGGCCTCGACGTCTTCGTCCTCGACGCTGCCGCCAATGCTCTGGCTGGCCTGTCCGGCGTGATCTTCGCTCCCATGAGCTTCCTGGTCTACTTCGGCCTGTCCTTCCTGATCCCCTCGACCTCCGGTATGGCTACCGTCTCCATGCCCATCATGGGACCGCTGGCTGTTAAGCTCGGCTTCTCGCCCGAGGTCATGGTCATGATCTTCTCCGCCGCCATCGGTGTCGTGAACCTGTTCACCCCGACCTCCGGCGCCATCATGGGCGGTCTCGCCCTGGCCAAGATCGAGTGGACGACCTGGCTCAAGTTTGCCCTTAAGCTCATTGTCGCTCTCTCCGTCGTCTGCGCCGTCATCCTGACCGTTGCCTGCGTGCTGATCTAAGTACCCAACGGGTACCCCACGGAAACCTTGACGATCCTGTAAAGGATCACCTGGTCATCGTCTGTCCGGTGGGGTCAACCCACCGGTAGACTCCTACCTTTAGCCCCCTTCCGTTCCGTGCGCGGGAGGGGGCGCTCTCATGTTGCGCGGTTCTACGAACCGCGCAACCAGTCGACGCTGCGCGCCGCCCAGAACGACAATTTGTCATTCAAAAGGCAAGGCATGACCAAAAGGTCTATGCCTTGCCTTTTTCATGCCAACTTGTACGTCCTGGACGGCGCTCGCTCATATGACCCAATCCGCTGTCAAGAGCCACAATGGCCCCGCCGACCGCCTGCAATCGGTCGGCGGGGCCTGCCGTTGAACCCGTCCCGGTCCGCCCCCGGCATGTCGTCGACGCCTTCGGCTCAGTCTCATATCCGCGGATACCGCTCCGGCGGCCCGCAATCCTCTCCTTCGGCGGGGCTCCCCAAGTCTGACTACGCGCATGCGGCCGCTGCCGCGCGCCCAGCGAGAACGGGGGTGTCCCCGAAGGCTGCCCGGCTCGCCGGGACGGGGGCTATGTCTATTCGGTTGCCTCCCGGCACATCGCGCCGAGGGCCCACAGCCACCTCACGAGCTCGGCGGCGGTGGCGGCGTTCGCCTTCGCCTGGGGCATGCCCCTGGCGAGCATCTCCTCGCGGCGCCGGAGCAGGCGCTCGGAACCCTTCCTCCCGTGCATCCTCACCTCGAGCGGGACGCCGCTG
>JAXJMV010000072.1:0-44890 GCA_036312985.1 Collinsella sp. | reverse complement strand
GCGGGGCATGGGGCACGGGCGGGCGCTCAAGGCCGTCGCGAGGAAGCGGCTCAGGGCGATATACGCCGTGATGCGCGACCGGGTGCCCTACCGGGAGTAGCCCCGACGGTTGACAAAACTATAGGAACACCCAACGACTAGGCATGAAAAAGGCAAGACATAGACCTCCTGGTCATGCCCTGCCTTTTGAATGACAAATTGTCGCCCTGGGCGGCGCGCAGCGTCGACCGAGCGGCGGAACCTCTAGAGCAAGGTAACGCTAAAGCTGCGCTTGTCCGTCTCGCCGGGAGCCAAGGTGATGGTGTTGACCTTGTGCTCAAAGACGTCATCCTCGGTGTCCGTGGTGGTATGACCGGTCCAGGGCTCGAGCGCCACAAACGGGGCGTCGTTGGCGGCAGACCACACGCCGATGTACTTAAAGCCCTCAAAGTCGATCTTGACGCCGTGGCCCGACTTGCGGCCGCGCAGCGTGAGCGTGGAGCCCGGGGTATCGGTGAACATGATGGCATCGTTATCGAAGCTGCGGTGCGTGATGGGCAGCACGTCCGAGTTATCGGGAGCCTTGTAACTACCCTCGAACGTCATAAGACCGTCGGGCGTGATGATGGGAGCCTCGTTCGTCCAAGCCTCGGTAAACGCCAGCTCGTAATCCTCGAATGCCTCGTCCTCGGCGCCGGGAGCCGGTACGTTAAACGCGGGGTGGCCGCCCACCGAGAACGGCAGGTCCACGTCGCCGGTATTGGTGACGGCAAAGGTCTGGGTAAGTGTGGCGTCACCAGTCAGGGCATAGGTCATGTTGAGCTTAAAGTGGAACGGAAAGGCCTTGAGCGACTCGGGCGTGTCGGTGATCTCGTACGTTACCAAGGAGCCGTCCTCCGAAACCTCGACCAGCTTGTGCTCGACGATGCGCGCGAGGCCGTGGCGCGGCATCTCGCAGGTGCCAGCCGCAGACGTCGCCGTGTTGTTGCGCAGCGAGCCCACAATGGGGAACAGGATGGGCGCATGCTTGCCCCAAAAGGCGGGGTCGCCCTGCCACAGATACTCGTTGCCGTTGAGGGCAAGGCTCGTGAGCTGGGCGCCCATGGAATCGATGGCCGCGGTGAGGCTGCCGCGCTTGATGGTAGTGACGGTAGACATGCTACTTCCTCCAAAAGTAAACAATAGTGTCGAGGGCTATTGTCCCACTCTTGGCGGCGGGACGGGGCGGCAGGCGATTATTGAGTAGCCATAGCGGAATGAGCGGCGAGCTCCTACTGGGTATCCACGTAAAGGTCGAACCCGCCCTGCGGTGTGGTGTCGACCGTGTCGGGCGCCTGTGAGTTAAAGCTCACGGGGACCATGCGCTTTGAGGCGCGGAAGCGCGTGCCGTCGGTGGCGACGGGCGGTTCATCGACGGTGAGCTCGTAGTCGCCGGGCTTAAGTTCGATGCCGTCACCAGCGGAATTGACGTATTGATACTCGTCAATCGTCTGCCCTTTGAGCGTGCGCCCCACGATGTGAATGAGCATTTGGCTGTCGCCGCGCGCGGTGTCCCACGTCGCGCCGTCCTTGACCTCGACCGACACATGTACCGAGCGCGTGCGGCCGAGCGATTGCTCGACAGACATCTCGACCTTGGCGGCGTCTTTTCGCTGCTGCTCGACATGGCTCCAGACGTTTCCAATTACCGAGCATGCGATAACGCCGGCCATAAAGGCGATAAGGATGGGGCCGAGCGGCGAGCGACGTCCTGCATCTTCCTCGCGAGACAGATTGGGGCGGCGTGTGGGCGCGGGCGCCTGGGCACCCTGCGAGGGCACGTCGAGAATGCTGAAGGATGCCGTGCTGTCGGGATCGATAGTGTGGCGCGGCTGCGGGGTCTTTGCCGGCGAGATCGACATGTCGGCTGGCTCGCCGAGCGTGGCCGTAGCGTCGGCCTTGGCCTCGTCTGCCTCGGCCTGGGCCCAGGCTTGTTCGAAGGTCAGGGGCTCGACGGGGTCGAGGGCGGCGTCCGAATCGGCGGCGACGTCGTTGCCGGTCTCGTCCTCGTCGCTCGACACGTCACGCGGCATGGGCTCGTCCCACTCCTCGTCCGGAGCCTCACCCTCGCTATACCACCATTCAAAGTTATCGATATCCATACGGGGCGCCCCTTAGGCCTCGCAAATAAACACTTGCTAGCCTTATACCCCCAGACGGCACGGCGGCTCGCCGGCACAGATAGGAAAACCATCACAACATTCGACGCTTTTCCTCGTTTTCGAGATTTTCATCGAATGTTGTGACGGTTTGGGCGGCAGCCACGCCGCGAATGTGACAAAGAGACTGTCCCTTTGTCACATTCTGTTAGAGTTGCAGGGATTGAATCCCGCTTATTCATGCGACATTGGAGTGACAACCTTGACCGCCGCAACCACGCCAAAAAGTAAGTCAACCGCCGCCGCGCTCTCCCCCGCGCGCACCAAGCTCTGCCTGGCGCTGCTCGTACTGTTGGGATTCTCGCTCGGCTGCTCCGAGTTCGTGGTCATCGGCATCGAAAGCGACTTGGCGACGGAACTCGGCGTATCGCTTGCCACTGCGGGCCAGCTCATCAGCGTGTTTGCGCTTGTCTACGCCATCGCGACGCCGGTGCTTGCGCTCAGCACGGGACGATTCCGCCGCTACCAGCTGCTCGTGTGCTACAGCATCGTCTTTGTGCTCGGCAACCTGGTCATGGCGTTGGCGCCCAACTTCCAAGTGCTGTTTATCTCGCGCATCATCCTGGGCTCTGTCTCGGGTGCGCTGCTCGCCGTGGGCGTGACGTACATCCCTGAGCTGCTGTCCCCGCAGCAAACTTCGCTTGCAATCTCGGTTGTATATGGTGCGTTTTCCGTGGCAATGGTCTTTGTCACTTCGATCGGCAAGTTTGTGGCCGACACACTTGATTGGCACGTGGCCATGTACGGCACGCTTGCCTTTGCCGTTCTGATATGCGGGGCGCTCGTGGCGTTTATGCCGCGCGCCGGACAGACCGACGAGCCCGCCACCTTTCGCGAGCAGGCGGGTCTGCTGCGCGAGCCGAGCATCATCACCGGCATGCTCATCTTTTTGTTTGGCGTGGGGTCGGTCTACGTTTTCTACGGCTACGTGACGCCTTATCTTGAGCAGGTGCTGGGCATGGGCACGGTCGAAGCCAGCACCACGCTCATGGCCTACGGCGTGTTCTGCCTGATCTCGAACATCTTGGGCGGATGGATTGACGCGCGTTTTGGCATGAAGGCGCTGCTTGTGACGTTCGTGCTGCAGGCTGCGGCGTTACTCGGGCTGTTTGCTGTGGGCGGCACCATGCCGCTCGCGCTGGTCTTTGTCTTTAGCTTGGCGCTGCTTATGTACCTGTTCTCGGTGTCGTGCATCACGCACTTTATGGACGTGGCGCGCAGCCGCCATCCCAAGTCGATGGTACTCGCAAGTTCGGTTGAGCCCATGGCGTTTAACGTCGGCGTCTCGTTTGGCACCGCAGTGGGCGGCGCCGTGGTAAGCAGCGTTGGCATTGCGTACGTGGGCGCAGTGGGCGCCGCGTTCTCGCTTGTGGCCTGGATACTTACGCTGGTGACGATTAAGCTGGCACGTTGGGAGCGCAAGCGGGCGAGGGCGCAGGCGTAGATGCGATACTCGAGCTCGATAATGGCGATCGAAAGGAAACCGCATATGCAACGTGTACTGTTTATCTGTCATGGAAACATCTGCCGCTCGACGATGGCCGAGTCAGTGTTTACCGAGCTCGTGCGCCGCGCTGGGCGCGCGGGCGAGTTTGTCATTGATTCCGCGGCGACCTCGACCGAGGAGATCGGCAACCCGCCGCACCACGGTACCGTTGCCAAGCTACGCGAGGTCGGAATTCCCGTCGTCGCACATCGCGCGCGCCAGGTGCGTCGCGCAGAGTATGGCAACTGGGATCGCATTGTCTATATGGATGCCGAGAACGCACGTGGCCTGCGTCGCATCTTTGACGACGACCCCGACGGCAAGATTACGCGCTTGCTCGATTGGACTGATCGCCCCGGCGACGTGGCCGATCCCTGGTACACCGACAACTTCGATGCCACCTACCGCGACGTGCTCGCCGGCTGCACCGCTATGCTCGAGCAACTGTAGGTTCGCGGACGCACGAACCTCGCGAGCCGCGTCATCGGCATACAGATCGAGCGTAGATTTTCTCCCACTTTGAGCGTTCAAGTGCGCCCTAAACGGGAGAAAATCCACGCTCGACTACTCGTCAACGATCTCGGCAAGCCAGACGTTCAGCGTATCGACCTCGGGGCAGCAGAACTTTGCCGTACCAGGCTCGTTGCCAGGCACGGTTCCGCCATAGCGCAGGATATCGATATAGGGAAAGCCCACGTGACAGGCCATGGCGCACATCTTGCCGCGGTCTCGATCGAAGTCGAAGACGTCTCCCGGCTTGTGCCCGTGGTGACAACGGCACGCACCCAGCTGGTCCACGCAGCTCACGCGGATGCGCGGACGCTTGCCCCGCGGCGCGCCGAGCGGCTTGTTCTCGCCCACAGGCTTGGCGCCGCCCTCGCCAGCATTACTCATGGTCAATCACATCCAGGCAGGCCTCGATGGGAAGGCCAGCCGACTTGTCCTCTTGGTCGGCATTGCGCTCGATAAGCTCAGCCACCACGCGCATGGCATCGGACGTCGCGCGCTGCAGACTCCAACCTGCCATAACGCGGCCGACGAGCACCGCCGAGAACGTGTCGCCCGTGCCCGGGAAGTAGACCGGGATCAGGTCGAAGGGAATCGTAAAGTACCCCCCCGCCACATGGTCGTAACCGATGACGACATTCGCACCGTCGACCACAGCGCTCGTAATGACCACCGACTTGGCACCCAGCTCGCGCACAGCGTCCACAAGGGCGCGGGCCTCATCGGACGTGATTTGCTCGACGATAGGCGTGTCGGTGAGCAAACAGGCCTCGGTGTAGTTGGGAACCGCGTAGTCGGCGCACTCGAGCAGGTGCCTCATGAGGCCGATCGTGGACTCGGGCACGCCCGCATAGAGCTTGCCGTTGTCGCCCATGATGGGGTCAACGAACACCTTGGTGCCCTTTCGCGCACGGCGGTGGCAAAAGTCCGAGATGATGCGCGTCTCTTCCTCGGTCACGATAAAGCCGGTCGAGATGGCGTCGAACTCAAAGCCGAGCTCCTCCCAGATAGCGAGGCTTTGGCGCACGTACTCGGTGGTGTCGTGGATGTAGAACTTGGGGTAGTTAAGCGTGTCGGAAACGAGCGCCGTCGGCAGGTTATGGATACGGTAGCCCATGTGCGACAGCACCGGCAGCATGGCGGAAAGCGCGACCTTGCCGTAGCCGCACATATCGTTAATCAGCAGCAGCTGAGTGTTCTTCATGAGTGTCCCCCTTGGGTCGGGCGCGGCGCGATGTCGCCATAGTGCAACTAAGTGTAGCGCAGGGGACGTTGCGAGCGGAGTCGAGCGGCACGAAGGGCAAATTGTTGCGGAAAGGTTTCGGAAATGGAAGGCAAATCGCGGCGGTAGCGGCACAGTAGCTGCCATCTATTTACTACCATTCCAAAACTATGCCGGATTACTACGATAAACCGCCAGTCTCCAACCACAACGAATTGCACTCCAGCAAAACCGCAGGTAGACAGCTTGTGATTTTACGAAAAACAATGCCGAGGTCTGAGATTTCGAATTCATCGTAGTAATCCGGCATAGTTTTGGGCAAAGCAACTTCGGAAGGGTGTCACCGCAGCCCAAAATGATCCGTTATCCTCCGTCCCCAAGGGACCAACATGCACCGAAGCGGACCGTAGCGGAATCACAGGTTGAGGACGGACAGCGAAAACGTTCCTAAGCGAGCAAGGTGGCGTGAAAGAGGAGGGCATAGGCCTTGTGGCCATGCCCGACGATTGAACGCCAGATTGCCGCTCTGGCGGGTTTGCAGCGTCGAGCCGTTACGCGGTTTGGTAAAACCGCGTAACCACTAGTTTGGTACCTTGACATTCATTTCTCATGCTCCTAGATTGGTTAGGCACAAAACAATTCCACTACCTAACTAAAGAAAGGAGCAACACTAATTCATGTGCGATGAACCTCTTAACCTTTGTTCGCACGAGCCCGGCGGCGGCCCGTCACAGCCGGCGGATGCACCCGAAGCGGTTAGCTCAGAAGACAAGCTTGCCAAGCGCATCCTCAATGGCCTGGGCTTTTGCGGCCATTACATGCATTTTCATGGCGGAGGCGTGTCCGGCAAGGCGCCCATCATCTGCCTGCTGGCCAAGCAACCCGGCGGCGAGATGTCGCAGCAGGAACTCGGCATGCACTTTGACCTCAAGCCGGGGTCGCTTTCCGAGATCCTGTCCAAACTCGAGCTCAACGGCCTCATCGAGCGCAGCCGTAACCCCAAGGATCGACGGCAGCTCACCATTCGCCTGACCGAAACCGGCCGGGAAAACGCCCGCATCGACCAGGCAGCCCGCATTCGCTTTAGAGAGCAGGCCTTTGGTGCCCTCACCCACGACGAGCGCGAGCAGCTCGCCGAAATGCTCGAGAAAATCCGTGTAACCTGGGAGGAACTGGATGATTAAAACCCTCATGGGCAGCATCCGCGACTATATGAAAGTCACTGTTGCCACGCCATTGCTCGTGCTTGGCGAGGTGCTCTGCGAGATGCTGATTCCATTTATCACCGCCAACCTGATCGACGCCATCAAAGACGGCACCACCGTAGCCGAGATGCTTCCCACCGCGGGCTTTTTGGTGCTCATCGCGCTGACATCGCTGGCTTTTGGCGCCGCTGCCGGCGTCACCTGCAGCCACGCGAGTTGCGGCTTCGCCAAGAACCTGCGTCACGACCTGTTCTACAAAATCCAGACGTTCAGCTTTGCCAACATCGATGAGTTCTCGAGCTCCTCGCTCGTCACGCGTCTGACCACCGACATCAACAACGTGCAGCAGGCCTTTATGATGATCATCCGTATCGCCGTGCGTGCGCCGCTGGTATTGATCTTCGCCTTTACCATGGCGTTTATCATGGGCGGCAGCGTCGCCATGGTCTACCTGGTCATCATTCCGCTGCTGGGCTTTGGGCTGTTCTTTATCATCTTTAAGGTACGCCCCATCTTCTCGCGCGTGTTTCACAAGTACGATGCGCTCAACGAGTCCGTCGAGGAAAACGTCACCGGCATGCGCGTGGTTAAGAGCTACGTGCGCGAAGACTTTGAGAAGGAAAAATTCGCGACCGCAGCACGAGACGTCCAGATGGACTTCACCCGCGCCGAGAAGCTGCTCGCCTTTAACAACCCCATGATGAACATCTGCGTCAACGGCGCGTTTGTCGTCATCATCTACCTGGGCTCCAAGCTCATCATCACGAGCCAGGGCACGCTGTTCGACGTGGGCCAGCTCTCCTCGATCTTTACCTATGGCTTCCAGATCCTTATGAGCCTGATGCAGCTGTCGATGATCTTTGTCATGGTGACCATGGCCGACGAATCGGCGCACCGCATTACCGAGGTGCTGGCCGCCGAGCCCACGATCGCCGATCCCGCCGAGCCCGTGCTCGAGGTTGTCGACGGTTCCATCGACTTTGACCACGTGAGCTTTAAGTATTCCGCGCATGCGAAACGCCAGGCGCTCGACGATATCGACCTGCACATTAAGAGCGGCGAGACCATCGGCATCATCGGCGGCACCGGCTCGGCCAAGTCCACACTCGTAAACCTCATCGCCCGCCTGTACGACGCCACCGAGGGCACCGTGCGCGTGGGCGGCATGGACGTGCGCGACTACGACTTGGACGCCCTGCGCCACCAGGTCGCCATGGTGCTGCAGAAAAACGTGCTGTTTAGCGGCACCATTGCCGAGAACCTGCGCTGGGGCGACCCGAACGCCACCGACGAGGAAGTCCGCGAGGCGGCACATCTGGCCTGCGCCGATGAGTTTGTCGACGGCTTCCCCAAGGGCTATGACACCTGGATCGAACAGGGCGGCTCCAATGTTTCCGGCGGTCAGAAGCAGCGCCTGTGCATTGCGCGTGCCCTGCTGCGTCGCCCCAAGATCTTAATCCTGGACGACTCCACCAGCGCCGTCGACACCAAGACCGACGCCAAGATTCGCGCAGGATTGGCAAGCTATCTGCCCAACACGACCAAGCTCATCATCGCCCAGCGCATCAGCTCCGTGCAGGACGCAGACCGCATCATCGTCATGGAGGGTGGCCGTATCGCGCAGATCGGCAACCATGACGAGCTGCTCAAGACGAGCGAGATCTACCGCGAGACCTTTACCTCGCAGAACAAGATGTCTGCCGAGGCCGACACCGAGGTATCCGTACCGCAAGCTCAAACCCAGGAAGGAGGCGAGGCACATGAGTAAGGCAACGACCGCCGAGCGCGCGCTCAACCGCAAGGGTGGCACCATGTCGCGCCTCATCAAGACGCTCTTTGGCTTCTACCCCGTGCTTTTGCCCCTCGTCGTCGTCGGCGTGGTGCTCTGCGCCATCATCAACTCCATCGGCGCGACCTTCCTTCAGAGCGCCCTGCAGATTATTAGCGAATCGTGGCAGTCGGGCGATTGGGGAGCCGCGCAGCCCAAGATCGCACAGCTCGTGACCACCCTCGCCTGCATCTACGGCATCGGCATCCTGTCCTCGCTCTTCTGGAACCGCGCCATGGCCATCGTCACGCAGGGCTCGCTGGAGAAGCTGCGCGAGAAGATGTTCAACCGCATGCAGGACCTGCCGATCCGCTACTTCGACACGCACCAGCGCGGCGACATCATGAGCCACTACACCAATGACATCGACACGCTGCGCCAGATGATCAGCCAGTCGCTGCCCAACCTGCTCATGACGGTCATCGTCATCGTCACGGTGTTCTTTATCATGCTGTACTACAGCGTGTGGATGTGCTTGGTCATTATTGCCGGCGTCGCCTTTATGACCTTTATGACCAAGCTGCTCGGCTCCAACTCCGCGCGCTTCTTTATTGCGCAGCAGACCGAGCTCGGCGTTGTCGAGGGCCATATCGAGGAAGTCATGAACGGCCAGAAGGTCGTCAAGGCATTCTGCCACGAGTCTGCCGCCGAAGCCGATTTTGACGAGCGCAACGAAAAGCTCTTCGAGGTCTCGCAGAAGGCCAACATGTACGCCAACATCCTCATGCCCATCCTTATGAACCTGGGCAACCTGCTCTACGTGCTGGTCGCACTGGCCGGCGGCATTTTCCTAGCGCTGGGCGTGCCCAACCTGAGCATCTCGGGCATGGCGCTGTCCATCGCCGTCGTGGTGCCGTTCCTCAACATGACCAAGCAGTTCTGTGGACAGATCGGCCAGATCTCGCAGCAGATCAACGCCGTGGTCATGGGCCTCGCCGGCGCCGACCGTATCTTTGAGCTCATCGACGAGGAGCCCGAAGCCGACGAAGGCTATGTGACGCTTGTCAACGCTCAGGTGAACCCCGATACCTGGCAGCTCGAGGAGGCCGACCACCACACTGGCATGTGGGCGTGGAAACATCCGCACCGCGCAACCGGCGAGATCGAGTACGTGCCGCTGCGTGGCGACTTGGTCATGGACAACGTCGACTTTGGCTACACGCCCGACCACGAGGTGCTGCACGGCGTGTCCGTGTTTGCCAAGCCGGGCCAGAAGGTCGCGTTTGTCGGCGCCACCGGTGCCGGTAAGACGACCATCACCAACCTCATCAACCGCTTCTATGACATCGCCGACGGCAAGATTCGCTACGACGGCATCAACGTCAACAAGATCCGCAAGGCCGATCTGCGCCGCTCGCTGGGCGTGGTGCTGCAGGACGTAAACCTGTTCACCGGCACCGTGATGGATAACATCCGCTACGGCAATCTGGATGCCACCGACGAGGAGTGCATCGCGGCAGCAAAGCTCGCCGGCGCGGACGACTTTATCACCCGCCTGCCCGACGGCTACGACACGATGCTCACCGGCAACGGCGCCCAGCTGTCGCAGGGCCAGCGCCAGCTGATCTCGATCGCACGCGCCGCCGTCGCCGATCCGCCGGCGATGATCCTGGACGAGGCCACGTCGAGCATCGATACCCGCACCGAGGCCATCGTGCAAGCCGGCATGGACAAGCTCATGGAAGGCCGCACGACGTTTGTCATCGCGCACCGCCTGTCCACCGTGCGCAACTCCGACGCGATCATCTGTCTGGATCACGGCCGCATCATCGAGCGCGGCAACCACGACGAGCTGATTGCCAAGCGCGGGTATTACTACCAGCTCTATACCGGAGCGTTTGAGCTGGAGTAGTTCGGCTCGCCGAGATGGCCGATTTGCCGCTCATTCGTCGGGCATGACCCTAAGGTCAATGCCCTCCTCTTTCGGGGCAAATCGACTCATCTCAGCGACCCAAACACAATGCGCCGCAACGAATAAAGCCTCCGCAGCACGCATGAGCTGCGGAGGCTTTTCTATGATCTTCGTTACAAGCTTACCGTTCCTCGCGTTGCGGCCCGGCCGCCTCGGCTGTCTTTACGCGGTTCTTGTCGATGTACATGTTTTTGTCGGCCTGGGAAAAGAGCTCGCGCATCGTAGGCGGTTCATCAAAATCACTGGAAAGCGCGTAGCCCACCGCATAGCTGATAGGCATGTCGGGATGAGCCTCGGAATACTCGTTCACGTTCGCACGAACCCGAGCGAGACAGGACTCCACGGCAGCTCGATCGACATCCCACAGCACCGCGATAAACTCATCGCCACCGTCGCGGCCCACAAAGCAGGTCTCGGACGCCACGCACCCCAGCTGCTGGGCAAAAGAACGGATGTATTCGTCGCCCTTCTCGTGGCCGAAGTTGTTATTGACCGTATGCAGATTGTTAAGGTCGAAGACGCACACCGCAACGGGCGCCTCTGCGGAGACAGGCCGCTCCTGCCCCAAGATCTCCTCGCACTTGTTCTTGTTGGGCAGTCCCGTGGCTTCGTCGAGATAGACTTTGCTCTGCAGCTCGCGATTGAGCGCGGCAGTGCGCACCGCGCGAGCAAGTTCAACCGCAAAGGTCGCCACCAAACCAACGATATCGATGATCACCAGACCCTCGAGACGATTGAGTGCCGTAGCCTTCTCCTGGGAATAGTCCTCTGCGAGTCGTGTGGCATCGTCACAAATACCAAAGAACTCCTCGCTCATGGCGATGATATCGGTGTTCTCGTAACCGACTTCGCGCACGTGGATGATCTCGGCGCAAAGCTCATCAAAATAGTTTGCAAGCTCGGTCATCTTTGCCTGATACTCATCGTCGTCGAGACGGACGAGGTTGAGGACGTCACTTCCGCAACGCAAACCGTTGATGTATGAATCCACGGCTTTGAGCAGGTCATCTTGAGGCTGGCCCGCGTCCTCGAGCTTAACGATTCGCTGCGTGGTACCGCGCACCAGACCGGCGTAGTTGACTACGCGCGCCGTGCCCTGGATATCGGAGACGAGCAGCATAACATTGATGAAGAAGAAGATGAGAACTGCCGTGAGCACCATCATGAGCAGGCGCACCGCCCGGCTGGCTTTCTTGGCGACAGAGGTATTCACAAGTTCACTCCCCCAAATGACAAAAGTGCAGGTAGCACGCAGTGTGCTGAAATTCACGTGAGGTCAACTCTACCAGATGATTTTTCTAGGACGGGGATTAAAGAATCATCGACACGATAGCTATTTGAGAAGTTGTGCCATGGCGTTGACGAATTTTTGGACTTGGAGGGTGGGCTCGAGCGGATAGTGCAAAAAGACCGGCACCTCGCGACCGCATAGGAATGGCACGCCCACAAAGGCCGGGTGTACCCCCGACCATGCGCCGCAGGTGAGCACCGCGTCGCCCTTTTCCTCTGCCTCGTTAAAGAGCGCAAAGTCAAAGCTGTCCACGTCGATCACGTCAACGCCGCCGTCGGCCAGAAGGTCGATGCGCAGGCTGTCCATTGCGTCGTTGCCGTGACGGAGCACGCGCAGGCGCATGCCCTCCAGGTCGGCAACCGTAATGCGTGTCTTGCGCGCCAGCGGGCTCGTGCGCGGCAGGTCGATATAAAACGGTACGTTGACGATGCGGAGCTTTTGGCAGGCGTCACCCCAGCGCGGGGTCGAAAAACTCGACTGCACCACATCCACCTCGCGACCGAGGCTGCGCATGACGGATTCGCGTTCGTCGTAGAGATCGCTTACCGGCACGATCTCAAATCGAAGCGACGGTTCCAGCTCGTGTACGCCCGACCACATCGACAGCGTTTGGCGCCCCGGGCACATCATCGACACGCCCAGGCGCACCGCGCCGCCATCGCCCGCCGCGCGTCGGGCACGGCGAAGGGCATCCTCGGACTGGCGCATAATCGAGCGCGCGTCGTCTACCAGTAACGCGCCGGCCGGTGTCACCTTGACGCCCGAGTGCGAGCGTTCGAACAGTGTGATGCCGAACTCGGCCTCGAAACCCGACACCTGCTTGACGAGCGCCGGGGTCGACACGCGCAATTTTGCCGCCGCACGCGAGAAGCTTCCCAGCTCCGCGGCGGCCGATATGGCCTCAAGTCGTCGATCGTACACGTCAATCCCCCGTTTTCGCACCCGTGGCCACATGGCGCCACAGGGGGTTGTTTTCGCAGGTCACGCGCTTAATTGAGAAAAACTGCATCGCACGGTGTAAACCTACGGTTAACGCCATTCTAACAAATATGCAATTCACCTGCGCAAATGCAAAGCATACGATAACCAGCGAAAACCACGTGGGTCGATTAATGGGAGCGACCCACCGGGAGGCACAAGAAGGGAAGTTCCTATGAGCAATTGGCTCAAGCTCGAAGGCGATGTCTGCGCCGTGACTGGCGCACTCGGCGGTATGGGCGTCGAGATTTGCCGCGAGTTCGCCCGCAACGGCGCCAACGTCGTCCTGCTCGATCTAGACGAGGAAAAGGTCAAGGCCGCAGCCGCCGACCTCGCCGCCGAGTTTGGCATCCACGCCGAGGGCTACAAGATGAACGCCACCGACGAGGCTGAGGTTCAGGCCGCCGTCGATGCCACCATCGCCGACTTCGGCCGCGTCGACGTTCTCGTCAACACCGCCGGCATCCTGCGCTTCGCCGCCATGGAGGACCTGCCGCTGAGCGACTGGGAGCAGGTGCTCAACGTCAACCTCACCGGTTACTTCATCACCTCGCAGCGCTTTGGTCGCGAAATGATCAAGGCCGGCCAGGGTCGCCTGGTGCACATCTCGACCGTTGCCAGCCACTCCCCCGAGACGTTCTCGGGTGTGTACAGCTCCACTAAGGCCGGCGTCAACATGATGTCCAAGATGCTCGCCGCCGAGTGGGGCCCCTACGGCGTCCGCTCCAACTGCGTCGAGCCCTGCTTTGTCAAAACCCCCATGTCGGCAAGCTTTTACGCCGACCCCGAGGTCGAGAAGAGCCGCAGCCGTCTGATCGCCACGCGTCGCATCGGCGAGGTCAGCGATATCGCCAACGCCGTCATGTTCCTGGCGTCCAAGCGTTCGGACTTTACCACCGGCGACGCCATCAAGGTCGACGGCGGCTTCTCCAACATGATGGGCGACCTCACCGCCAAGCCCGGCGGCCGTCGCGCATATGCCGACAACTACCTTAAGAACAAGGGCGTCGAGCTCTGGTCCGATGAGTCCGGCGTCGCCAAGCCGACTGACCAGTAAACCAACCTAACAGGGAGGCCCGCGGACACGCCCGCTCCTCCCCCGCATCGATTAGAAAGAGTCCAATGGCTTCCACCAACTCCAACAAGGGTCGCGCCGTCGTGCTTTCCGCCGCGTGCGTCACCATGTTCTTCATCAGCTCCATCGCGCTGTATTCCGTCGTGAGCAAGAACCTGCTCGCCGTCTACCCCGAGTGGTCCAGCGCTCTTACCTGGGCCTTCCCGGTCTTTCAGACCATCATGGCTGTGACGGGCATCTTCGCCGGCCGCATCTCCGATAAGATCGGCCCGCGCAACGTCGTGATCGCCGCCGCCGTGTGCTACGGCGTGGGCTGGTTCATGTCCGGCACCGTCACCGAGCCGTGGCAGTTCTACCTGTGGTTCTCGCTCGTCGCCGCCATCGGCAACGGCCTGGGCTACAACCCGGCGCTCACCACCGGCCAAAAGTGGTTCATCGACAAGAAGGGCCTCGCCTCCGGCATCACCCTGGCCGCTTCAACCGCCGGCCCCGCCGTGCTGTCCCCAGTGCTCGCCTCGCTGCTCATCCCGAGCCTGGGCATCTTTGGCGCCCTTAAGGCGCTCGGCGTCATCTTCTTTGTGATGATCGCCGCCTCCGCCCTGTTCCTGAAGGCCCCCGAGGCCGGTTGGCTGCCCGAGGGCTTCGAGGCCCCCAAGGGCGGCGCGCATGCCGGCACCTTCGGCGACCTCACCCCGGGCGAGATGGTCAAGACCCCGCGCTTCTGGGTCCTCATCGTCACCTTCGCCTTTGCCGCCACCGCGGGCACCCTGCTCGTGGGCAAGGTTGCCTCCATCGCCGCCGTCCAGCTCTTCGCCGACCCCACGAGCGCCGCGGCCGTCGCCCTCGGCGGTGTGGTGGTCTCCGTCAACACCTGCGCCAACCTGGTTGGCCGTCTGTCCTTTGGCCAGATCATCGACAAGCTCGGCGCCTATAAGTCGCTGCTCATCAGCCTTGTCGTCACCATCGTCGCACTCGTCATCATGTCGATGAGCTTTACGCAGGGCATGTTCTTTGTGGCGCTCGCCCTGCTCGGCTTTAGCTTTGGCGCCCTGCTCGTCATCTACCCGCCGCTCACCGGTGGCGCCTTCGGCACCAGCAACATCGGCGTCAACTACGGCATCATGTTTTTGGGCTACGCCGCTTCCACCTGGATCAGCCAGCCCATCACCGCCGTGCTGTATCACGCCGAGGCCGGCAGCGCCGCCTACCAGCAGTCCTTCTACGGCGCTATTGTGATCGCCGCCATCGCCGTCGTGCTCACCGTCTACATGATGGTCTCCGACAGCAAGAAGAAGTCCGCCTAGTTTTACCGATGCGACAAAGGGACAGCCCCTTTGTCGCATTCCACTGGTCACCAGTATTAAGGAGTCGAAATGCCTGAGCTCAACCCCGTCCGCATTGCCGTTATCGGTGCCGGCGCCATGGGCCGCAACCACATCCGCTTTGTCACCGAGGAGCCCGAGGCCGAGCTCGTCGCCATCGCTGACGCCTTTGAGGGCGCCCGCGCCACGGCCGAGGCCGCCGGCGTGCCGTTTTATACCGATCCCGCCCAGATGATGGACGAGGTCAAGCCCGAGGCCGTCATTATCGCCACCCCCAACGACCTGCACCTGGGCGTTGCCCGCGAGGCCATCAAGCGCAACATCGTGCCGCTGGTCGAAAAGCCGATCTCCAACGACCTCGAGGATGCTCAGGCCTTCGCCGCCGAGGCCGAGACCGCCGGCGTGCCCGTGCTCGTGGGTCAGCACCGTCGCCACAACCCCTTCGTCAACAAGGCCAAGGAGATCATCGAGTCCGGCGAGCTGGGCAAGCTCACCGTGTCGAGCTTCCACTATATGATCTATAAGAATGACGAGTACTTCGATGTCGAGTGGCGTCGCAAGAAGGGTGCCGGCCCGATCCTGGTCAACCTGGTGCACGACGTCGACCTGCTCCGCTACCTGCTGGGCGAGCCCGTTGCCGTCCAGGGCATGCAGTCCAGCGCCGCCCGCGGTTTTGAGACCGAGGACTCCGCCGTGGTCAACGTCCGTTTTGCCGATGGCGCGCTCGCAAGCATGACCATCTCCGACGCCACCGCCAGCCCCTGGAACTGGGAGGCAACCGCTCGCGAGGATCCGCAGTATCGCCCCTTCGACGCCGACGCCTACTTTATTGGCGGTACCTTGGGCGCCTTGTCGCTGCCCCGCCTGCATCAGTTCTCCTACGACGGCGCCTCCAACTGGCACAAGCCGCTGCAGATGGAGATCCCGGCCGTCGACCCGGCGCTGCCGCACAAGATGCAGCTCAAGCACTTTGTGAAGGTTGTCCGCCGCGAGGTCGAGCCCGTCGTGACCCCCGCCGACAACGTTAAGACGCTCACGCTTCTCAACGCTATCAAGGAGGCCGCCGAGACCGGCCAGCTCGTCGAGCTGTAATGCCTTAGGGCAGACCGCGGCAGAAGCCCCATGCCGAACCCTTCGGTCCGCCACCAACAAGCCCCTCTTCTTTGCCCCGCGAGCAGCCTCCTGCCCGCGGGGCATTTTGCTACCTTGCCGACGATTTTTCTGGGACGGGGCGGCAAAAGTGGCTAAAAGAGCCCCGTCCCAAAATGACTACTTGGGTGGAGTGGCGGGTGGTATCCTTGGTAGCCCTGTGCTGCAAACGCACCTTAAACGCAAGGAGTCCCATGGATCTTATCGCCCAGCTCGCCCGCGAGCTCAACCTTAAGGCCGCCAACATCGAGGCGGCCGTCAAGCTCATCGACGAGGGCAACACCATCCCCTTTATTTCGCGCTACCGCAAGGAAGCAACGGGCGGTATGGACGACGTCGCCCTGCGCGCGCTCGACGAGCGCCTGTCCTACCTGCGCAATCTTGAGCAGCGTAAAGAGGACGTCATCCTGCTCATCGACGCCCAGGGCAAACTCACGCCCGAACTCGAGCAGCAGATTCGCGAGGCCACGCAGCTCCAGCGTGTCGAGGACCTCTACAAGCCCTACCGCAAAAAGCGCATGACCCGCGCGCAGAAGGCCCGCGAGGCAGGCCTGGAGCCGCTCGCCAACATGATCATCATGCAGGCCTCGGCCAAGGGCAGCGCGCTCGACGCCGCCGCGGCCTACGTCAACGAGGAAGCCGGCTTCGACACGCCCGAGAAGGCGCTCGCCGGCGCGGCGGACATCGTGGCCGAGACGGTAGCCGAGGACCCCGAGAACGTCGCCGATCTGCGCGCCTTTACGCAAAACACCGCCGACATCGTCGTCGAGGCCACCGACCCCGCCGAAAAGACTCCCTACGAGCCCTACTACAACTATGATGAGCCGCTGCGCCGTATACCCAACCACCGCGTGCTGGCTATCGACCGCGGCGAGCGCGAGGGCAAGCTCCGCGTGCGCGTGAACGTCGACGGCGCTGCCGCCACAGCGCGCCTCAGCAGCCGTTAGCCCCGACGCCAGGGCGTCTTCGCGCCCATCTTCGATGCCGCCATCGCTGACGGTTACAAGCGCCTCATGGCCCCCTCGCTGGAGCGCGAGGCCCGCGCCAAACTCACCGTTCGCGCTCAGACCGAGGCCATCAACGTCTTTGCCAAGAATCTCGAGGGCCTGCTCTCGGCGCGCCCTGTGCGCGGCGCCCGCGTGCTCGCGCTCGATCCGGGCTACCGCACCGGCTGCAAGGTCGCCGTCATGGACGAGACCGGCAAGCTACTCGACCACGGCGTGGTCTACCCCACCAAGCCGCGCCACGACGTCGCCGGCACCAAGCGCGAGCTCGCCCGCCTCGTCAAAAAGGACGGCGTCAACACCATCGTCATCGGCAACGGCACCGCCAGCCGCGAGACCGAGGAAGTCGTCTCGGAGTTCATTGCCGAGCAGGCGCCTGGGCTGCGATACACCATTGTTAACGAGGCCGGCGCGTCGGTGTACTCCGCCTCCGAGCTCGCGAGCCAGGAGTATCCCGACCTGGACGTCACCGTGCGCGGCGCCATGAGCCTGGGCCGCCGCCTGCAGGACCCACTGGCAGAGCTCGTCAAGATTCCGCCCCAGTCCATCGGCGTGGGCCAGTACCAGCACGACCTTGACCAGGCCGAGCTCTCGCGCACCCTGGGCCACGTGGTGGAGGACGTCGTCAACCGCGTGGGCGTCGACGTCAACACCGCGAGCGCGAGCCTGCTGGGATACGTTTCGGGCATCACGCCGAGCGTGGCCAAGAACATCGTGGCTTTCCGCGAGGAAAACGGCGCCTTCACCGATCGCCGCCAGCTCAAGAAGGTCCCCAAGCTGGGACCCAAGGCATATCTCAACGCTGCAGGCTTTTTGCGAATTAGCGGCGGTAAGAACCCGCTCGACGCAACGAGCGTCCACCCCGAAAGCTACGAGGTGGCCACGTCCGTCTTGGAACGCGCCGGCGTTAAAGCAAGCGAGCTCAGCCGCGGCGGCGTGCCCGACATCGAGCGCCGCCTGGGCAGCATCTCGGCGCTGGCAAGCGACCTGGACTGCGGCACCCTGACGCTCATCGACATTGTCAACGAACTCAAGAAGCCCGGCCGCGACCCGCGCGACGACGCGCCCGAGGTGGCCTTTAGCCGCTCGGCACTTTCCATCGACGACCTGGAGCCCGGCATGGAACTCAAGGGCACGGTGCGCAACGTCGTCGACTTTGGCGCCTTCGTCGACGTGGGCGTGCACCAGGACGGCCTCGTGCACATCTCCAGGCTGGCCAACCGCTTTGTCAAGCACCCCAGCGACGTGGTGCGCGTCGGTGACACGGTGAAGGTGTGGGTCGAGAAGGTCGATCGCGACCGCAAGAAGATCTCCCTCACTATGGTGCAGGGGAAGTAACAGCAGAGGGCGTACCACCGCTGTCCATCGTCGAACTTGCAAGTTTTTCTCACTGGATGGGAAAAACTTGCAGCTTTTGCAAGTTTTTGTTACGCTCTGAGAAAAACTTGCAGATTGGACGAACGATGAACGGACAGCCTGTAGCAAGGGATAACTACCTCAAGAAGCTGATTGCTTTTCGCGATTCAGATGTTATCAAGGTCGTCACCGGCATGCGGCGGTGCGGCAAATCAACGTTGCTCGACATGATGCGCTCCCATCTTGCCAAAGACGGCGTACCGACCGAACGCCTTCTCTCTTTTCGAATGGAATCGTTCGAGCTCGAGGGAATTCGCGATTGGCGCGAGCTTTACCGCTATGTCGTCGAGCGAATGCCGTCGAGCGGGAAGTGCTACCTCTTCTTCGATGAGCTGCAAGAAGTTGCCTGCTGGGAGAAAGCCGTCAACGCGCTTCGCGTCGACAAGGACTGCGACATCTACATTACGGGCTCAAATGCGTTTTTGCTCTCAAGCGAAATAGCGACTCTGATCTCGGGAAGATACGTCGAGATTAGAATGCACCCGCTATCTTTCTCCGAGTACCTCGACTTCCTTGGCCCGACCGAAGTCACAAGCAGATACGCCGTCTTTGGGAGGGAAGAAATCACCCCGCTCGACGAGTTGCTCGACCGATATCTGAAATTTGGAGGGCTCCCCTATCTCGCGATTTCCGGTCTACCCGAACGAGAGATGAAGGAATATATCTGGAGCACCTATCAGACCATTGTCGGTCGCGATATCTTGGCCCGTGAGGCCCGCCGAGGGCGGAGGGCCGTAACGAGCAGAGACCTACTCGACAGGGTTTGCGCCTATCTGGCCGACAACATCTCAAACCCAACATCGATCAACAAGATCGTCGGGTCTTTGAACGAAAACGGAACGAAAACCTCGCACGGTGTTATCGACACCTGCGTGTCGGCGCTCGAGGAAACCTATATCTTCTCCCATGCTCATCGTTTTGACATCAAAGGGCGCCAGGTGCTCAAAACTGGGGGGAAATACTATATCGAGGACCTTGGACTCCGCGCCTACCTTGACGGTTACCGCAGCAGCGATAGCGGACGCGCCCTCGAAAACGCCGTATATAACCGCCTCGTCATCGATGGGTATCGGGTTTTCACGGGACACATGCGAAATACCGAAATTGATTTCGTCGCTATCGGCGACGGGGCGGACCGCAAGTTTATCCAGGTCACGGACGCTATTGATGAGGAAGCCACGCGCGAGCGCGAGCTGCGCCCCTTCGAGCTGAAATCGCTCGAGAAGGTCGCCGCCGGTTACGAGAAGATCCTCGTCGTCCGTCACGGCGATCACCCTACGGACATAGATGGCATCAGAATCGTTTCGGCTGTCGACTTTCTGCTTGGGCGTTTCTAGCATCAATGTCACTCATCGCGATGATTCGCCCATCGGAGACGGGTAAGTCTGACCGATTAGGTGCACCTGTCCCATATGGCAGTCGTCCCCGCTTACGTCGACAAAAAAAATGGTGCCGCCCCATCAAAGAAGCAGCAGCAACCAAGTCTTATTCAGCTCAGAACCCCTACGAGCAAGGACGCCCTAGGCGCGGGGCGAGAGGGCCGGCCCCGTTTGCTCGGCGCGACCCTCGCGAAGCGCGTGAGCGCAGAGTAAACGGAGCCGGCCCTCTCGCCCTGCGCCACGGCAGCGCCCGCAGCTCGTGTTTGCCTTACGGCAGGATATGGAAGCCGAGCGAGGCGATATCCTTGGCAAAACCGCGTACGGTATCGAGCGAGACCTCGTACGGGTCACGGCCGATGTTCTTGCGCTTGGCCAGGATGCTATTTGGCACCGTGATAATCTGGCAACCGCAGGCCTCGGCCTGGTAAATGTTGATAAGCTCGCGCGTGGACGCCCACAGGACCTCGCAGTTGGGCTTGGCGGCGGCCTTCTTGACCGACTCCGTCATAAACGGAATGGGATCGACGCCGGTATCGGCAATACGGCCGGCAAAGAGCGAGATGATGGACGGCGTCTCGGCGTCAACGGCCTCGACCATCTCATCGACCTGCGTAGGCGTAAAGATGGTGGTGACGTTGACCTTGATGCCGTCGGCCGAAAGCTTGCGCACCAGCTCGGCGGTGGACCCGCCCTTGGTGGTCACGCACGGAATCTTGACGTAGACGTTCTCGGCCCAGGTAGCGATCTCGCGCGCCTCGACCTCCATGGTCTCGACGTCGTCGGCAAAGACCTCAAACGAGACGGACACATCGGTGATGTGGGTCAAGACCTCTTTGGCAAACGCACGGTAATCCGTCACGCCGCCCTTCTTCATAAGGGACGGGTTGGTCGTGAAACCCTGAACGTTGCCGTTCTCGTACATGTCGAGCATGCCCTCGAGGTTTGCACCGTCAGCGAACACCTTGATTGCCATCTGCCTGATTCCTTTCGCTTGCACATGGGCGTTAAACTGCTAAACACTTTACCTACGTTTATCAAGGCGTGAGCTGCGGTTTTTTATCTTCTCGGCGAACGGTATAAACACCTCAGTGTTTGGATTGATAAATCGATTGAGCATGCAAAAGCAAAGAGTCGCAGTTTGAGCAAACGTCAGAACGTGGGATTCATTAGATGAGGCCGAAATGCTGCATCGCTGTGACGGTACCGTCGTGTGCGACATCGTCGGTCACGTAGTCGGCGACCGCCTTGACCTCGGGCATGGCATTACCCATGGCCACGGCTGTCTCGACGGCGGCGAGCATGCCCAGGTCGTTGCCCGAATCGCCAAAGCCAAAGGTGCGCGCATTTCCCTCGCGGCCCAGATACGCCAGCGCTCGCGCCACGCCCACGCCCTTGTCAATGCCCTTGGGGCTCAGCTCGCGATTCTGGCCACCGGTGTTGCACAGCTCAAACTCGCAATCGATAAAGCCGTCATCATTGGCTACGCGAGCCAGGTCGCCCGCGGTGATGCATACCTTGCCCACGTGCAGACTGCCGTCGACGCGCATTTCCTCGGTGCTGTGCACCACAGAAGTGCCGATCAGAGACGACTGCTCAACACCCGCGGGTTCCAGGGCAAAAGTAGCCACGTTGGTCTCGAAAAAGGCCTCAATCCCTGCCGCGGCCATACGGCGCGCAAGCTCCTCAATAACGTCCTCGTCAAAGCAGTCCTCATGCACCACGCGGCCCTCGACCTCGAGCGTCGCTCCCGCCATGGCAACGACACCCGCCGGGTTCAGCGCGCGCAGGCCATCGGCAATCAGCCACAAGGGACGACCCGTGCAGATAAATGCCTGGTGACCCGCATTGCGCAGACGACCAAATGCATCGACAACAGCCTTCGACGGATGGACTGCATTGAAGTCCTTATCGGTCATATCGTCGGGATCGAACGACGTCAGCGTGCCGTCCACGTCAAAAAAGAGCACAGCGGGTTTGGGACACGCATCAATCATATGAGTTCCTTTCGAGGATAAGGGCAAACGAAGCATCCATCATATAATGGAGCGACGCAACCAGAGAGGTCACCCATGGAATTTTACGCAAGCTGCCCCGAGGGCTTTGAGTCCGCACTCGCCGATGAGCTTAAACGCCTCGGGCTTTCGCATGTTCGCCGGCTGAAGGGCCGCGCTACATTTGAGGGCGAGCTCGAAGAAGGCTACCGCGCCTGTCTGTGGTCGCGCCTGGCGAGCCGTGTGTTCGTGGTACTCGGGCGCTTTGAGGCGCAGGATGCCGATGAGCTGTACGACAGCGTTTACGACATCACCTGGGAGACCATCATCCGCCCCGGCGCCACCATCGCCATCACCGCCCGCGGCGTGACCGAGCAGCTGCGCAACACGCGTTTCTCGGCCCTGCGCGCCAAGGACGCGCTGTGCGACCGTCTGGCCGAGACCACGGGCCGTCGCGCCGATGTCGACGCCGCCGATCCCGACGTTCACCTGTTGCTTTCGCTGCGCCAGCGCCGCGCGAGCATCAGCCTGGACCTTTCGGGCGACCCGCTGTTCAAACGCCTGCCGCCCGCAGCGACCCGCGCCGGCGAGGGCGCGCACGTGCTGCGCCCCGACTACGCCGCCCTGGTGCTGGCGCAGGTCGGCTGGACCGCACTGTGCGAGCGCGAGTTGACGGCCGACGATTACGAGAACGAAGCCCTTCCCACGCTGATCGATGCCTCGTGCGCCGGCGGCGGTCTGCTGCTGGAGGCCGTGAACATTCTGACCGACCGCGCCCCGGGCGCCGCACGCGAGCGCTGGGGCTTTGAGGGCTGGCAGCTGCACGACGCCGCTCTGTGGGAGCAGCTGCTTGCCGAGGCGCGCGAGCGCGAGGCGGCAGCGCGCGAGCGCCAGGCACGCATCGTGGCCGTAGACATCGACCCCGCCGCCCGCAAGACCGCCGAGCGCATGGTCAAGAGCGCTGGCTACAAGCGTTTTGTCGACTTTTGCGCCGCCAAGCCCGTCACCGTGCTGGACCATGTGGGCGCCGTCGCCGGTGCCGCCGTGGTCGCGGATACGACCGAGACACCGCTTTCGCTCATGCACGACGCCATGACGCTGATCGGCGAGCTGCGTCGCGCGCCCGAGCTTACCGCCGCGCCGGTCGCCGCGCTCGCCCGCGACGGCCTTATGGCCCGCGCGCTCCATGCCGAGCCTGCGCGCTCCATCGCCGTCATGCCCAATAACGAGGAGGCGGCTCTTGAGGTTTGGCCCTCGCTCGACCACGCCGCCGCGGCATTCGAAGCTGCGACCAGCTCAGATGCCGAGGAGCAGACCGCAGATGCCCAAGGCGAAGCCGCCGCTTCCTCCATGCCCGAACCTGCCGCCACGCTCGACTTGGGCGACGGCAAGCCGCTGCCCGTGCTCATCCCGGAGTCCGAGCAGTTCGCCAACCGCCTGCGCAAGAATGCCCGTCTGCGCCGCAAGTGGGCCAAGCGCGAGGGCGTGAGCTGCTATCGCGTCTACGATGCCGATCTGCCCGACTACTCCGCTGCCATCGACCTGTACGAGGGTTGCCCGCAGACGCCGGGCCGCTGGCTCGTCATCGCCGAATACGCCGCGCCCAAGACCATCGACCCCGCGCTGGCCCAGGCCCGCATGCTCGACATCTTGGCCATCGCGCCGCGCATCCTTGATGTTCCGGCCGAGCATGTGCACGCCAAGGCCCGCATGCGTTCGCGCGGCGGCTCGCAGTACGGCAAGCAGGGCGCCGGCAAGGGCGGATCGGGCGAGCGCGCCAACATCGCGCGCCGGCGTCTGCCGCTCATCGAAGAAGGCGGGCTCACCTTTGCCGTCAACTTTGACGACTACCTGGATGTGGGCATCTTCCTGGATCACCGCGTCACCCGCAACCTGGTGCGCGAACACGCCAAACAGGCACGCCGCTTCCTCAATCTGTTCGCCTATACCGGCACCGCCACCTGCTATGCGGCCGACGGCGGCGTCGAGGAAACCGTGACAGTCGACCTTTCCAACACCTACCTGGACTGGGCCGAGCGCAATATGCGCCAGAACGGCTTTGTTGGTCCGCAGCATCATTTTGTGCGCGACGACGTGCTCGCCTGGATTCGCGACCAGCGCCAGACGCGCAACCGCTGGGACTTGATCTTTGTCGACCCGCCCACGTTCTCGAACTCGTCCAAGATGGGCCGCCGCACCTGGGATGTCCAGCGCGACCATGTTGAGCTTTTGGCCGGCGTATCTCGCCTGCTTGCACAGGGCGGACATGCCATCTTTAGCTGCAACCTGCGCGGCTTCCGCCCCGAAACGCGCAAGCTCGCGCGCGCGGGCGTCGTGCTGGAGGACATTACGGCACAGACCATCCCCGAGGACTTCGCGCGCAACCAGAAGGTGCACCACTGCTATATCGTGCGCCGACTGCCCATCGAGGACGCCATGGCCGAGGTCGGCTTTAGCGCCGAGGAGATTGCCGAGCGAACCGAGGAGCTGCGCAACCCCGAGGCGCGCAAGCCTCGTGCAGCAGCGCCCGCGCCCACGCAGGCCGGCAACGGCAAATCAAACTTTGCCGGCAAACCCTCCCCTGCCGGCAAGTCCAAAAAGAAGAAGTTCTACGCCAGCAAGCCCAAGGGCAAATAACAAAGTTGCGGTGGAATATGGACTGTTTGGCCGCCAAATAGGCCATTTCCGTCCGTATTTCACCGCAACTCATATTGGGACGGTGGTTGGCAATCTAGCCTTGGGTGACCAATCGGTAACCGATGCCCACGTGTGTTTGGATATAGCGCGGGTGCGCGGGGTCGGACTCGATCTTCTTGCGCAGCGTGCCCATAAAGACGCGCAGGCTCGCCAGGTCGCTCTTAGTTGCCGTGCCCCAAATCTCGTGCAGGATAAACTGGTGCGTTAGTACCTTGTCGGCGTTATGTGCCAGCAGGCACAAGAGCTTGTACTCAATCGGCGTCAGATGCAGCTCCTCGCCATCCATCGTGGCAATGCCGGCATCAAAGTCGATATGCAGCTCACCGGTATCGAACGAGCCCTCGGAGGCAACACCACCCGTTTGCGCATACGAAAGGCGCCTGAGCGTCGTGCGAATGCGTGCAAGCAGTTCCTCGACCGAAAACGGCTTGGTCAGGTAGTCATCGGCGCCGGCATCGAGCGCGCGAATCTTGTCCGCGTCCTCGCTGCGCGCCGAGACCACGATGATCGGCATGCCCGACCATGCGCGCACCGACTCCACCACCTTGACGCCGTCCATATCGGGCAGGCCCAGATCGAGCAGCACGATGCTCGGTGCCTGCGATGAGGCGGCGGCGATGGCGGCATGGGCGGTCTCCACGGCCATATGACGCAAGCCGTGCGCCTCGAGCGCGGCAACAATAAGGTTGCGGACGGCGGGATCGTCCTCAACGACCAAGATGAGCGGTTTTACGGCAGAGATCGGCACAGCGCTACTCCTTATCAAACGAAACGTCGGCGACGGGAAGCTCAATCGTAAAGACCGAGCCGTGCGGGTCCGCCGCGGCAACCTCTATGCTACCGCCATGCGCCAGCGCAATGGAGCGGCAGAGCGAAAGACCCAGGCCCACGCTGCGATGGCTGTCGGCAAGACCGTGGTTGGCGGTGTAGAACGACTCAAAGATTCGCTCGCGGTCCTCGGGCGCAATGCCCGGGCCGTCATCGGCCACCGAGCACGCCACGCGTCCATCGTCGACGCTAATCGAAATCATGATATGCGAGCCTGCGGGCGTATAGGTGATGGCGTTGTTCACCAGATTGACCACCAGCTGCACCATCAGGCGCGCATCGACGTTGACGAGCGCCGGCTCATCGCACGCCACCACCTTAAGGTCGTGCTCGCGCACGGCAGGGTTCACGTGGCGCAGCGCCTCCTCCACGATATCGTCCATGAGCTCGAGCGTGGTCGACAGGCGCATACCGCCGCCCTCGAGCTTGGTGATGGCGAGCAGGTTCTCGACGGTGGCGTTGAGCCATTGCGCATCCGAGCGAATGGACAGGAGCAGGCCGCGGCGCGTCTGGGCATCGAGCACCGCGGTGCCGGTCGAGCCCTGGTCGAGCAGCACGTCGGCATTGCCCGAAATACTGGTGAGCGGCGTGCGCAGGTCGTGCGAGATGGAGCGCAGCAGGTTGGCGCGCAGCTGTTCGTTTTTGGCAAGCACCGCCGCCTCCTCGCGGGCCTCCATGGCGCGGGCGCGATCGAGCGCCAGCTCGCCTTCGCTCACGATGGCATCGGCAAGTGTCCGCTCCTCATGCGTCAGCACGTCGGGCTCGGCAACGATAGCCAGCACGCCCACCACCGAGGCGGGGTCGCCCGAGCGCGCGAAGCCGTCGCCTGTGCGAACCGTCAGGTAGATGCCATAAAACGCCGAGCCGCCAAACGTGGCATCGAGCGGCGTTCCCACATAGGCGGACGCCGAGAGCCGAGGCGGCATCTGCGGCGCCAGTTCGTGCACCGGTGCGGCATCGCCCACGGCCGTGTAAGTCGCGCGCGGCAGCAGGTCATCGCCCTCGGCGTCGGCGCTGTACCACACGACCGGACAGCCCGAAAGACGCGCCAGCTGCGTGGCCATGGCGTGAACGATCTGCTGCTCGTCGGCGCACCGCTGCAGCATGCGGTTGGTCTCGAGCACCATATGCGTGCGGCGGTCGCTAGCGGCAGCCTGTGCCAAGGCGCGGCGCAGGGCCAACGCAATCGAGCTCGACACAAGCGAGACCACGAACATGATGAAGAACATGCCGGGATAGCCGCGGTCGATAAGCGACAGCGAGTAGCGCGGGTCGACAAACAAGAAGTTGTAGAGCGCCACGGCGGCAGCCGAGCTCAGCAAGCAATACAGGCGACTCCAGGTAAAGAATGCGCACAGCTGAACGGCGAACACATAGACGATCATGATGCTCGGCGCGAGACCCGGATGGTCGAGCAGCGCGCCCACAATCGTCGCCGCGACCAGCAGCCCCACCGATACGCAGGCGTCATACAGAGGAGTGCGGCGCGTCAGCGTTGTGCGCCGCCACCAAAAGCTATCGGCAATATCGCCGTCCGTACGGACGTCCATCAGTGCCCCGCCCCTCTCTCAAAAACAAAAACCACCACAAAGGGACAGGCACCTTTGTGGTGGTTTCCCTTGTGGTGGTTCCAAGTGTATAGCCTTTGCAACCGGCGGTCGCTAGACAAATAGCACGTGCGCGAGCAGGGCACACACGCACACCGCTCCAAATACCAGTGCCACGATCGAAATTACGCGATCGGCCATATCCATGTTGGCACGGTTCGTAAGGAACCGATCTTCGGCGGCGTCGACACGCGCCTCACGCACCATTTCGACCACCGCCTCGCGGCCATCGAGCGCCTTTGTATCCATGTTTACCTCCCCGGCCTCATGCTTATCCATCAAAAACCAACTCCGTGTAGCCGCCGACGTCTACGGCCGCTCGTTGGGGGCCAGGCGCTGCATCTTGTTCACGGCCTTGAACTTGGTGAACAGCGGCACGTACTCAAAGCTCACGTTGGAGTTCTCCAGGCCGTACCAACGCGCAGGCGTGCCGGCGGCGCGGCGGATGATGTACTTGAGCGTGATGGCCGTACGCTCGCTCGGCTCCACATCGCTTTCGGGCGCCAGAAGCTTACGGATCAGGACGAACTTGAACGTGCCGATGTTACCCGGATCCTTGTAGACCGAGTAGTCATGCGTCTGCGGCGGCAGCTCGCCGGTGGCAGCCAGGTCCTGAACAACCTGACGCAGGTAGGCATTGACGCGCTGGTTGATCTTGTAGCCCAGGTACAGATGCACGCGGAACACGTAATCGGTGCCGAACGTCTCGACCGAATAGGCAAAGGTGTGCGGTTCGTCCATGGTCTCGACATTCACAAACCACCAGGCGCGGGCGCGCTTGGGATGCTTGTCCAAGATCGAATAGACGATATCGCGGTCGATGTAGTCGGTATGGGTGTCCTTGGTCAGGTACACGACGTTGTCGCTCATGCGCTCGTAACGGTCGTCGTCGCGCAGGCGCTTGAGCTGCGGCAGGTAGCTGCGCAGCGGCAGAAGCGTAAACTGGCGCTGCTCGACCGCCGTGCCGTTGTACCAGCACACCATAATGCCCATGATGAGTGCAGCCATGAGGATGGTGAAGTAGCCACCGTGGAAGAACTTGGTGAGTGAGCTCACGAAGAAGAAGCCTTCGAGCAAAAGGAAGAAGGCCGCGAAGATCCACGGAGCAACCTTGAGCTTGCGCTCCTCGTGCAGGTAGAAGAAGAGCAGCAGCGTGGTGCACATCATAGTCAGCGTAATGGCAAGGCCGTACGCGGCTTCCATATGCGCCGAGTTCTGGAACAGCAGCACCACGATGACGCAGCCGACAAGCATGACGTTGTTGACCATGGGGATGTAGAGCTGACCCTTGGTCTCGGCAGGGTAGAAGACCTGCATGTGCGGCATGAGGTCCAGACGGCTGGCCTCAGACACCAGCGAAAACGCGCCGGTGATGAGCGCCTGCGAGGCAATGATGGCCGCGATGGTGGAAAGGCCAACGGCAAACGGGCGCAGGCCCGGAGTGAGCATCTGGTAGAACGGGTTGAGGTCGGCAATGCCCATGAGCTCGGGGTTGGCAGCGTTGTTCATAAGCCAAGCGCCCTGGCCCATATAGGAAAGCAGCAGGCAGCACTTAACGAACGGCCAGGTAGCGTAGATGTTGCCGCGGCCGACGTGGCCCATGTCGGAGTAGAGCGCCTCGGCACCGGTGGTGGCGAGGAAGCAGCTGCCCAGAATCATGATGCCCGCGTGGTTGTTGGGGCTCAGCAAAAAGGCGATGCCGCGCACCGGGTTGAGGCACAGCAGCACGGCGGGGTGCTGGAAAACAAAGAACAGACCCGTGCCGCCCAGGAACAGGAACCACAGCGTCATGATGGGGCCAAAGGCGTGACCGATCTTGGCCGTACCGATGCGCTGTACCAAGAAGAGCACGATGATGATGGCGAGCGTAATGGCGACGACGCGGCCTTGGTCATCGCCCAGCACGGCATGGACCGCCGGGATGGTGCGCAGGCCCTCGATGGCCGTGGTAACGGTAACGGCCGGCGTGAGGATGCCGTCGGCGAGCAGCGCGGCGCCACCTAGCATGGCGGGGATGATAAGCCACTTGCCACAGCGCTTGACCAGACTGTACAGGGCAAAGATACCGCCCTCGCCATGGTTATCGGCGCGCAGCGAGATGAGCACATACTTGATGGTGGTCAGCAACGTGACCGTCCACACGACAAGGGAGAGCGCGCCGAGCACGAACTCCTCCGTGACGCTTCCGATGCCGCCGTTGCCGGCAACGAGCGCCTTGGTTACATACATAGGGCTGGTGCCGATATCGCCGTACACCACGCCCAGCGTGACGAGCATCGCCGAGATGCTCACAGGAATCGCAGCGTGCGAAGCTGCCTCCTTGGCCTTTTGTTCCATAAGCCGGTTTCCTCCCAACTTTAATGTTCGAAGGAATTATAGGTAATCGGCCCATGTTTGAATGGCACTGTTTTCCCAGCTAGATAAACATTTATACGGCCTTTAAGCCACCTCGGCGATATGGAATGTGACAAAGGGACTGTCTCTTTGTCGCATCCGTCATTTTCCGAGCCAATTTTTGAACCACCACTCCATGGAGCGGCTCATCTCGGCCATAAAGGGACTCGTGTGCTTGCGGGTATAGATGTCCACGACGCGCTCCCCCACCACGCGGGCATGCGGACGGAACATCGCGTCCATCTCGGCTACCTGCGCGTCCATAGTCGCAGCATCGGCGCGGCAGTAGCGCTCCTCGTGCACCAGGTTCACCACGGGATGCGCAATGGCCGGACGCTCCTTACGGGGCGTGCCGATGATGAGCATCGACAGCGGCATGGTATACGGAGGCAGATCGAGCAGCTCGGCCACTTCCTCGGCATTCTCGACGATATCACCGATGTAGCAGCTCCCCAGGCCCAGGGCCTCGGCGGCGACCACGGCGTTTTGCGCAGCGATCACGGCGTCCTGGGCCGCGATGGCAAAGTCACCCAAACCCGGTGCACGGCGGGGCGCCTTGCCCGTGCGCTCGACAAACTCGGGCTCAAAGCAGCCCACGTGCTCAAACAGATCGATCCACTTGGCATAGTCGACCACAAATATAAGTGCCCAGGGCGCCTTGGCGATCATGGGCTGGTGGTCGCACAGGTCGGCCAGACGATCCAGCGTAGCCTGCTCGCGAATGCTCACGATGGAATACATCATCATGGCGCCCGCCGACGGCGCGCGACTCGCCGCATGCAAAATTGCCGCCCGCTGCTCGTCGGTCACCGCCACGGGACGGTCGTCGTCATCACGCGCGAAGGCACGCGTGGAGGAACGGTGCTCCAACGTGTCCAGCACCGCATTGCCCGTCGTCTCGACCGGATAGCCGCCCGCGTCCATGCCAGCGTCCACGTCACCCGCACTCGTCATACAAGCCCGTTCGTTCATCGCCTCATCCTCGCCAATTCTTTAAGAAGCCTTTACGTTTCCGTGTAATTCCCGTCCATTATCGCGCAGGTCGCCACTACATTGCGCCACACCGTCACACGTGCGCGTTAATATGGCTGGTTGTTGTGCGCAGACACCAATTGCAGCGCATATCTTGGTAACAATCGGGTAAACCCCCGCTTTCGTACGTTTTAGTTTGTGAGGAGTCTCAGCATGTTCGCTGCCGCCATCTCGCTCGTCGGTCTTGCGGCGACCGTCTACCTTGTCTTGCGCGAGGCCAAGGCCATTCGCGCTCAGTCGGGCACCGTTGCCAAGGGCGCCTTCGCCTGGAGCGTCGCCTTTGGCCTGTTCCAGCTCTTTTTGACCGTCTGGGGCGCTATTGGCCTCGTCGCGCAGAACGAGCCGCTCGCCTTCGTGATGCTCATCCTGACCAACGCCATCCTCACCGGCTGCGCTTGGGCCAGCATCGCCCGCGACCGCATCGCCCCGCGCGTCTTTGCGTTCGCCGGGCCCGACGCCCCCGCCCCCACCGGCAAGCTCGCCCGCCTGCGCGGAGCCTTTGTGGGTAAACCGCTCGTCGCCGCCGTCCTGTGCCTGCTGCTCGCCGGCGTCTTTGCGCTGCTGGGCATGGAGGTCTCGTCCAACCACGACTTTACCTGGGTCTACCCCCTGTGCATCCTGCTCGAGTGGGCCATCATCACCACGCTCATGGTCGGCCTGTTCTTCCTGTTCCAGCGCCACGGCGCAGCCCCCGCGGTCTTGGCCTTTGCCCTCTTTGTCCTGGGCATTGCCGAGTTCTTCGTCATCACGTTTAAGTCCATGCCCATCCAGCCGGGCGACCTTTCGGCCATCTCCACCGCCGCCGCGGTCGCCGGCACCGGCTACACCTTCTCCATCTCGCTGTTCTGTGTGCTGTCCATGGGCTTTACCGCCATCGCCATGCTGCTGTGCGAGTACGCTGGCCTGGTGGCACCGCACCGTCAGAAGGGCGCCGCCAACGCCAAGCGCATGCTGCTCACCAACCTGCTCGTGGCCGTGCTGTGCCTGGGCGGTGTGACCGCGCATGTTACGCTCATCGACTACTACAACACTCTCGGCATCACCGTCTACACCTGGCGTCCGCTCGAGAGCTACTGGCGCGAGGGCTACCTGCCCGCCTTTATTAGTGCAGCGCAGTCCATCAAGCCGCCCAAACCCGCCGACTACTCCGTCGATGACGCCAAGGCCACGCTCAAAAAGTACGCCAAGGCCTACGACAAGTCCGACGCGGCCAAGAGCGACGAGCGCGCCGCCGCAAAAGAGCAATTCGACAGCGAGAAGCCCACGGTCATCGCCATCATGAACGAGACGTTCTCGGACCTATCCATCTACCAGAACATGCGCGCCGGCTACGAGGGCCCGCAGTACTTTAAGAGCCTGTCCAACTGCCTCAGCCGCGGCAAGCTCTACGTGAGCGCCTACGGCGGCGGCACCGCCAATACCGAGTTTGAGTTTATGACCGGCAACTCCATGGCCAACCTGGGATCGGGCGTGTACCCCTACACCATCTACAACATGGAAACGACCGGGAACTTGGCAGAGCAGTTCAAATCGCTCGGCTATTCCACCACGGCCATGCACCCCAACCACGCGACCAACTGGAACCGCGAGAACGTCTACAAGGACTTTGGCTTTGACCAGTTCCTGCCCATCAACGATTTCCAGGGAGCCGACACCCTGCGCGGCATGGTGACCGACCAGGCTACCTACGACAAGATTCTTGAGCTGCTCGACCAGAACGCCGATCCGCAGTTTATCTTCGACGTGACCATGCAGAACCACTCGGGCTACGACACGGGCCTGCTGCCGGTCGACAAGCAGATGCACCTGAACATCGACGCGACCGACCTGGACGCTAAGACCGTCGAGGACGGCACACTGTCCGATGTCGACGAGTATGTCTCGTGCATTGAGCAGTCCGACCAGGCGCTGCGCTACTTCCTCAACGCCTTGAGCAAGCTCGACCGCAAGGTGGTCGTGGTGTTCTGGGGCGACCACCAGCCGTTCTTCCCGTCCAAGTTCAATGACAAGTGGTTTACCGGCGAGGACGACGCCACGCATCAGGAGCGCCTGTGGCAGACCGACTACATCATTTGGGCCAACTACGACGTTGCCGGTTGCGACCAGACGAGCGAGGTCGACGACCTATCCACCAACTACCTGTCCACGCAGCTTATGCAGCTGATCGGCGCACCGCTGACCGACTACCAGAAAGCGCACATGACGCTGCGCAAGTCGCTGCCCGCCATCAACTCCGTCGGCTACGAGGACGCCAGCCTGCGCTGGGCGCTCTCCTCCAACGTCACCGGCGACGACGCCGCTGCCGCAGCCGCCACCAAGGCGCGCGAGGATTACGCCAAGATGCAGTACTACGAGATGTTCCGCGACGGCAAGAACGTCTACACCGAGCACTTCCAGACCGAGGCCAACGAAACCGACCCCAACCTGGCGCCAGGTACAACCAAGATCAAGTAGCGGGTCACTCATAACTGAAACGTCTGTCCGGGCGGAGGCATATAAGGTTCCCTGCTCGGACAGTCCTGCGCAAGACGAAGGCCACGTTATGTGGCCTTCTTTGTTTGCGGAAAGTGTGTCCCGGAATTCTTGTCTGGAATGGGATGCAGTTTCCGCTTGGGACCCGATTGGGAAAGTGTGTCCCACTATTCAGCTGGATTCCGGGATGTATTTTCCGGTTGAGGCTCGTTGGGAAAGTGCGTCCCACTTTGGGGGCTGATTCTGGGACGTGGTTTCCGGTTGGCTCTCATTGGGAAAGTTCATCCCATTTCTCGGCCTAATTATGGGACGCAGTTTCCCGTTGAGGACCCTTTGGGAAAGTGCGTCCCGGTCTGGGCGCTAATTGTGGGATGCAGTTTCCGCTTGCGGAGTCTCCACTCAACAGAAAACCCGGGTGGCCTGTTTTTGGCTACCCGGGTTTTTGGGTTGTCGATATGTTCGACTGGCTACTAGTGGGTCTTGCGGCGCTTGATCAGCATGATGAGGGCTATCACTACGAGCGTTGCTCCCGCTGCTGCTGCGGTGGCGACTAGGGCGAATGTTTGGTCGCCGGTGTTTGCGAGGTTCTTCGCTGTGGTCGTAGTCTTGACCTTGGTGTCGGTCTTAGCTCCGTTGTCGGACTTGGGCTTGTCCGGGTTCGTCGGGGTCTCAGGAGTCTCGGGGTCCTTTGAGCCTTCGGAATCGGTTGGGCCGGCGGTGTTTACCAGCGTATGGTCCAGGAACTTCTTGGCGCCCGCACTTGCCTGTGAGAACAGGCGGCGCGTGCGGATCGGGGTGGCGTTCACCGTTGTGAGCGCCGTCTCCTCGGCCTCGATATTCACGAGCGTCGTGCCGGTGTCGAGGCCCACGTCGTTGTATCCCACGTGGCAGTAATACTGCGCACCGTCATCGTCTGCGGTCAGGTCAATCTCGAGCTTTGAGGCCGTTCCAGCCGCGAGGTTGCCATCGGCACCCACGAGCTTAAACTCTGTCTCGCCGCGGCCCTTGCGGTACCACATATAGGTCGGTGCCAGCCCTGTTTCGCTATCGTCGGCACCGAGTTGCTTCACATAGCCAATCGCCGAGAGCGTCAGGTGGCTTCCCGCCGTGCGCTCAACCGAAGAGTCGTATCCAAGATCCGACCCCTCCGCAGCATCCGCTGCAGGTCCGCTCACGGTCATCGTCATGCCATCGGGCATGGTCTTGACCGTGATGATTGCCGAGCGAATACCTGTTTCGGTCGTGGATCCATTCTTAACGGCGGCGATGGCGAATCGATACTCCGTATTGGGCTGCAGCCCATCCCACTTGAGCGAGGTCTGCGTGTTGTCGGCAATCTTCCAGCTATTGACGACCGCATCCGCCGCATTGCTCTGCAGCATGCCCACGCCGTAGCTAAAGCCACTCTTGTTTGCGAGTACATCGTCCCAGCTAAACGTAACGCTGGTCGAATCGACGGCGTTTGCCGTAAAGCCCGTCACGGCCGGCGCGTCGGGCATCTCGACGTCCTTAACGTCATAGCCCACGATCCAGAACTGGTCGGTGTCCTTGGTGCCGAGCTTGTCGCCCGAGTCTGCCTCGAACTTGTCGACATCCACCGCGTTGACGCCCAGACGCCACACAAAACCGTACTTGCCCTGCGCGGCCTCGGGCAGGTTGTCGACGGTGCCGCCGTATTCGGTCGATTCACTCGAGGAGTTACCCGTAGTAAAGCCGGCGTTGGCACCAAAGCACAGGCCGCCAAACAACTCGTGCTTTGCGAGCTTCGCGCCCATGACAACGCTGCCGTTCAGCGTCAAGCCGAGCTCGAGCTCCTGCTCCTTGCCCTCCTCGACTTCGATGGTCTGCTCAATGCTCGCCCCCGACTGCGCGGCGGCGCCGTTAAACCCATCGTGCGTGTAGGCGCGCGTTACGCCAGGCTTGCCCAGGCCAAAGGAATCCCCAACGGGAGTCTCGCCGTTGAGCGTCGTTTGATAGGTTCCGGGTTCTCCCGACCGGTTGGTCAAAAAGTAGCTGAGCGGCGTCATATTGTGCTGTTTGGCAATGCGGTCATAGGCCTCGACATTAACGACCGAGGTCTGCGCGCCGAGCGACACGGGCGCCGCCATCACGCCCTTGCCACCAGTTTCCTCATTTTCGATCTCATACTCGTAATAGACCATCGGAATCGTGTAGAGCACGGCCTTGTCACCCTCGCCGGCATGCGACTCATAGCTTACGCTTGCGCTGACCGTGCGCTCGCTCCGGTAGTCATAGCATCCCTCGGCGGCAAAATCGACTGAAGCATTCATCGCGACCAGGGGCGGACCGGTCTGCACCTCGACGGCAACGCCCAACTCGGCGCCAATGGTATAGCCCTGGGATGTCCCCGTGCCCTTTTCCTCTCCGTATGACGTGCCGCCCAACACCAGATAGCCGTATGCCTGCTCCAGATCCTCAACATAGGGCGCATCCTGCAGCACGGCAAGCACGCGCGGGTTGGTATAGACCTTGTAGCGGTCCTTGTACGTGATCTTGACGCTGTCGTTGTCGACATCGGGCAGCGCGAGCGAGATAAATGTGCCGTAGGTAGTGCCGCGACGGTTGCTCTCGCTAATCACCTGCTCCTCGCCGCGGCGCACCTTTCCGTTCTCGTCGAGCGAAAAATGCGAGGCGGTCATCCAATAGTAGTCATCGTTCTTGCGCAGGTCCTCGTCGCGGTGCTTGCCCACCACGGCGATAAAGCTCTCGTTATAGCGGTCCGAACCCGAGACGCTGCCCGCCTTGACGTCGCTGATCCACACCTGCTCTATACCCTTGTGGTCATGCTTGTTGCTGCTGTTGTATTGCTGACCGCTCATGCTCATGGTTCCGACCATGGACCCCAAGCCCTGAGCCCCGCTCTGTGCCGTGTTGCAGGCAAAGTCGCGGAACACATCGCCGCCCACGAGCACCTCGTCGACCGCCAGCTGCTCGGACAGGCCGTCAAGGTTGGCAGTGGCAAGGGCAATAGGCGCCAAGGTGCACGGATAGCGCTTATCCTGAGCGCTATCCTTCCATGCGCTGTTGGGCACATGCATCAGCCCATAGGAGGCGAGGAGCCCGTCTCTGTATTCCTTGCAATCGGAAAGTTTGAACTCGCCAGACTCCGAGTCAAAATACGCGTAGCGGTACAGCGCGCCGTACAGCCCCTTGCTGCCGTCAGAAGCGCCGTAATCAAAAGCGCTGCGTTGCCAGTCATAGCCCGCAAGAATAAGGCCCGTGACGGTTTCACCCGTCTTCTTTCCTTCTTCATCGTAGGCGGCAAACGTGCCGAACGTCGCATTCGCAGCGACCATGGTCTTGCCGTTCGCGGAGAGGGAGATTGCGCCCGCGTCGCCCAGAGCATCGACATGGACGAGCGCACCCTTGGATGCATCCCACGAAAACAGCTCGCAATGCGTCGACTTATCAATATTCTTCTTGCCGTAGGGTGCCGAGACCACGATGGCGAGGTCATCGCAAAAATCGCGATCGAGGTCGCCGGCCGCTAGCGAAACGACAGGAGCTGACTGAAGCTGCGTCCAGGAGTCGTTCCCGCCCTTGTTGTGCGTGGTGTAGTCCGCGGCGTTACCGGCATCGATCTTGACGACGCTTTGCTTCCAGTTGCCGCCCTCCAAGTCATACATGTCGACTACAGCCTTGCGCACGCCGTTCTCGTCGACATAGCAGCCCGCGTAGACAAAAAGCTCGTCGACGCCGTCGCCATCGACATCGCCCGCCTCGACATCAAAGACGGCGTCGTGCTCTTGCAGGTAACCGGCATCCAGGTACTTAAAACGGCCTTCGTACATCATATTAGTGTTGACCGTCACCGGCAGGTGTGTGTCGAGAGTGCGCGTACGCCCGTTGCTAAACGAGTAGAGGACCAGCTCAACCTTTCCGGCGTATGACTTGCCGTCAATCGTCGTGGAGGAACTGTCGCCGTAGGCACGGAGCTCGGCAACGCGGCTCTTTTTGCCCGTGCTGGCGTCGCTGCAGAACTCAACACTCGTGGCGTGAATGCCCGAGAAACCGTTGTTGTCGTTGGCGAGTACTGTTGAGGACTCATTGTTGCTTAGGTACGACCAGGTGCCGCCACCGTAGTCGCTATGCTTGTAGAGATCGCTGTTCGTATCGAAGTTGTTGACGTTTTGCCAGAACTTTGCGGCGCCCCACACACTTCCATAGCCATCGGTGAGTTTGCTGCTGCCGCCAATGTCACCGCGCTCGACGTTCTCGAGCTTGTCGCGCAGAGTGTAGCGATTGCCATGGCTACCGTTAGCTGCCATATAGACCTCGCTGCGCGTGGCAAACGTCGTGGGGGTATCAGTGGAATAGGGGCCAACGGTATCGGCCGGAATGTCCTCGCTCGCGCCCAGACCCAGGGCTTGATAATCCTGCTCGGTCATATCGGTGATTGCGGGCGCGTCTGCCGCCTGGGCAACCTGGGGCGTGGCCGTGAAGCAGGCGACGCTCATGGCGATCAACGCAGCAAGCGCCGCCGTCCCAACAAGCGGGATTTTCGACAGCCTACGGATACGGGGGTGTGGAACGTACATGAGGGACCTCGCTTTATTCGAGTGGAGTGGACTCATTTTTACAAATGATACGTCCGATGCCCGATATCACGTGTCTCATTTTCGCCAACGGCGTGTCTCATTTTTGAGAATCCGAGATGCCGCGGAAATCTTATCCCAGCTCAAAGGCCATTTCTGGGATGTATTTTCCGTCGAGTGCCTCATCGGGAAACTGCATCCCATTTCAAGCGTCGATTCTGGGACGCACTTTCCCCTTAGACCCTCAACCGGAAACCGCATCCCACTTTGAGCGCAAATTCCGGGATGCATTTTCCGCTTGAGCCTCATTGGGAAACGGCGTCCCACTTTGAGGGCTGATTGTGGGATGCATTTTCCGGTTTTGCTCTCATTGGGAAAATGCATCCCGTTTCTTGACCGAATAATGGGACGCAATTTCCCGTTGGAGCGCCTTTGGGAAAGTGTGTCCCACTTCGACCGCCCAGAGTGGGATGCACTTTCCGCAAAGCACCTCAACAGGAAACTACGTCCCATTCCAAAGGCAAATTCCGGGACGCATTTTTCGAAAGCCTGCCCATCCGGAAAGCCCGTCCCACTTTGGACGCATCCGGGCACGGAACCATCGACCTATCAGGCCTCCCATCAATAAAGAGGCGTCCTCCCGGACGGCGGGGCACGAAGTTCATCGCGAGTTCCGCACGCAAAGAAGGCCACTTAATGTGGCCTTCGTCTTGCGCAGGACTGTAGAGCAGGGAACTTCGTGCCCCGACGCCCGGGAGGACGTTTCATTTAGAAAGATGGACCGACCGCCGTCAGCGATGGGAGCTACTCCCCCAGCACGGCCTTTTTGGCGGCTGCAGCCATGTTGTCCAGATCTTCCTTGGTGGGGTGATCCTTTGCGGCGACCCAGTTATCGAGCAGCATCTTAAAGCGGACATTGTCGGGATCTTGCTCGAGCATGGCCTCGTAGCGCTGCTTGACCGCGGGACCCATCTTGCCCTGGCACATTGCCCAACCCACAAGCTCGGCATCCTCGGCCAAATTGGAGGTCACGCGATTGATAATCTGCTGATAATAGCTCTGGTCGGCGCCAAAACCGCAGGTACCAAAGAGGAAAACGCGCTTGCCGTGCAGAGCGGAGAGCAGCGCGGCAACCGAAGGCGTGCACGCGCCCTTGTCGCACCAAAAACCGACGAGCACCGTGTCGGCCGCGCAGGCGCCCTGCGCCTCGAGCGCAACCTGATCTGCATCCGCATCGTCGCTCAACGCCGCGGCATGGACAAACTCAACACCCGCAGCCTGCAGAGCGCGCTTGATCGCACCCGAAACCATCCTGGTATTACCGCTCTTGCTGTTAACCACCAAAGAGCACGTCATAGTCACGTTGCCTCGTATCCCCCAAAACTAAAGCCACTAATGCAATTTATTAGATGAATATCTTAGTACTAACGTGACAGATGTAAACCACCGTCTGTCGATTGATTAATTTGCCCCACGGGCTTGCTCACTGGGCGAATTGGCTGCGGTAGAGTTCGGCGTAGAAGCCGCCTGCCGCTAGCAGCTCGTCGTGCGTGCCGCACTCGATAATCTGCCCGTCGCGCATCACCAGAATGCAGTCGGCGTTACGAATCGTGCTCAGGCGGTGCGCCACGACAAAGCTTGTGCGGCCAGCCATGAGCTCGTCGAATGCCGCCTGCACCTGCAGCTCGGTGCGGGTATCGATGCTCGAGGTCGCCTCGTCCAGCAGCAGAATCGCCGGGTCGGTGAGCATGACGCGCGCGATGCACAGCAGCTGTTTTTGACCCTGGCTAAACGTGCCGCCGTCCTCGCCGATTACCGTATCGTAGCCGCCTGGCAGCTGCACGATAAACTTGTGCGCGTGCGCGCGCTTGGCAGCTTCGATAACCTGCTCGCGCGTGGCGTCGGGACAGCCGTAGGCGATGTTTTCCGCCACCGTGCCCTCGAACAGCCAAGTGTCCTGCAACACCATGCCAAAGGCGCGGCGCAAGCTTGCGCGCGTGTAATCACGCGAGGAACGGCCATCGACCGCAATGCGACCGGCATCGATATCGTAAAAACGCAGCAGCAAATTGATGAGCGTTGTCTTGCCACAGCCCGTAGGACCGACCAGGGCAAAGCGCATGCCGGGCTTAGCCTCGATGCAGATGTCCTGAAGCAGCTTGCGGTCGGGCACGTAGCTAAAGTCCACATGCTCAAGGGCGACCTCGCCCTGCGGTGCGGCAAGTTCCACGGCATCTGGCGCGTCGGGCTCCTGCTCGCGCGCATCGAGCAGCGCAAACATGCGGCGCGCCGAGGCATACGCGGTCTGGATCTGCGTAATGACGTTGGTGACCTCGTTGAACGGCTTGGTGTACTGGTTGGCATAGGACAGGAAGATCTGCACGCCGCCCACCGTAAGCGCCGCGGGCACGCCCGTGATCACGCCCACGCAGCCGATCACAGCGACCACGGCATAGATGATGTTATTGATAAAGCGCGTACCGGGGTTGGAGAGCGAACCCATAAACTGCGCGCGCTCGCCCGCGGTGTAGAGCTCGGCATTGAGGGCATCGAAGCGCTGCTGGGCGTTAGGGCCATAGGCAAAGGCGTCGACAAGCTTTTGCTCGCCTACGTACTCCTCGATATGACCACCGAGCTGCCCTTGAATACGCTGCTGTGCCGTAAAGCTTTTGTTGGAAAGCTTGGCAATAGCACCAGCTGCAAAAATGGAAAGCGGCGTGATGAGTACCACCACGAGCGTCATGGTCAGGTTAATGGAGAGCATAAACGCGAGCGTGCCCACGATGGTGATAACACCGGTGAAGAGCTGCGTAAAGCCCTGCAGCAGACCGTCGCCCACCTGATCGACGTCGTTGACCACGCGGCTCATAAGGTCGCCGTGGGCATGGCTGTCGATAAAGCTGAGCGGCATACGGCTGAGCTTATCGCTCGCCTCCACGCGCATGTCGCGCACCGTTTCGTAGGACAGGCGGTTAACGCAATAGCCCTGTAGCCACTGGAAGGCCGCGGCCCCCACCACGACGAGCGCGAGTTTGGTAACAAGCGGCAGCAGCGCGTCGAAGTCCACCTGCCCGGCGGCGACGATAAGGTCGATGCCCTCGCCGATGAGAATGGGCGTATAGAGTTGCAAGATCACCGAGACGGCGGCACTCACAAACGACGCTACAAACGAAATGCGATGCGGGCGAACATAGCCCAGTAGGCGGCGGGTCACCGCACCCACGGGATAGCGCTCGGGATCGCCGGGCTGGCGCGGACCGTCGCCCAGGTCGTTGAGGTTATCGTTACCGGACACGTTGGCCGTCATCGTGGCGACCGAACCGGAGGAAGTGTACGGATTCATTTAGCAGCCCTCCTTTGCGCAAGTGGATGCCGGGGCAGCCGGGGCGGACGCGGGACTTGGGACGGACGTGGGCGCCGCACTCCCCTGCTGGCCCTCGAGCTCCTCGCGGCGCAGCTGCGACTGGCAGATCTCGCGATAGAGCTGGCAGGTCGCGTACAGCTCGTCATGCGTGCTCAGGCCCGCAACCGAGCCGTGGTCGAGTACGCAGATCATGTCGGCATCGCGCACGGTCGAGACGCGCTGGCTCACGATGACAGTCGTCAGCGGCAGCCCGCCCTCGGCGGCACCGCGCACGCTGCGCTCGCGAATGGCATGGCGAAGCGCCGCGTCAGTCTTAAAGTCGAGCGCCGACGCGGAGTCATCCATGATCAGGACCTGCGGAGCGCCCACCAGGGCACGTGCGATGGTCAGGCGCTGACGTTGTCCGCCGCTGAAGTTCTTGCCGCCCGCCTCGACCGGGGCGTCGAGGCCCTGGGGCTTGTTGTGCACGAACTCGCTCGCTTGCGCCATATCGAGCGCTGCCCAGAGCTCCTCGTCGGTCGCCGACTCGTCACGCCAGGTCAGGTTGCTGCGGATGGTGCCGCTCACCAGCGACGCTCGCTGCGGAACGGTCGCGACCACGTGGCGCAGCTGGTCGAGCGGCCAAGCGCACACGTCGGCACCCATCACGTACACGCTGCCCACGCCCGCATCGTACAGGCGCGGGATAAGCGAGACGAGCGTGGACTTGCCGCTGCCCGTGCCGCCGATAATGCCGAGCGTTTTGCCCAGCGGCAGCTCCAGCGTCACATCGCTCACGGCATTTGCCGCGCCCACGCCAAACGAAAAGCTCGCATGGTCAAAGCTCAACGCAGGGACCGGAACAGCGCCACCCGCCAGTTCGCTCGGCTCGGGCAGGGCGACCGGCTCGTTGCCCTCGTCGGTGATACTCGGCACGCAATTGAGCACCTCGTTGATACGCGACGCGCTGGCGCTCGCCTTGGTAAAGACCACGACCAGGTTGGCGACGTACACGATGGAGGTGAGGGTCTGGGTCATGTAGTTCACAAACGCCATGACCTGGCCCTGTGTGAGCTCGCCCACGTTGACCTGAATGCCACCCACCCACAGGATGGCGCACACGCCCAGGTTCATCACAAGAAACGTAACGGGATTAAGAATCGACGAGAGCTTGCCCACCGCGATGGCGACATGCGCCTGATCGTCAGCCGCTTGGGCAAAACGCTCACGCTCGTGATCTTCGCGCACAAACGCACGGACCACGCGGGCGCCCGAAAGCCCCTCGCGACAGATAAGTGCGATGCGGTCGAGCTTTGCCTGCAGCTGCTTGTAGTACGGGATGCAGCGCGCCATGACAAACCAAAACACCAGGCCGATCGCGGGCGTGCAAATCAAAAAGATAATGCCGAGCTTAAGGTCGATGGCAAGGGCCGCAACCATGGAGCCCACCGCCAGGAAAGGCCAGCGGATGAGCATGCGCACGCCCAGCGCCACGGCGAGCTGCACCTGATTGACGTCGTTGGTGATGCGCGTGATGAGCGACGGCGTGCCAAAACGGTCGAGCTCGGCATAGCTCAGTTTGTTGATGTGTTCGTAGAGCGCGCCGCGAATATCGGTGCCCATGCCCTGCGAGGTCAGCGCCGCCATCTTTTGGCAGACGAGCGTAAACGAGATGCCGATCACAGCCATGGCGCCAAGCAGCATGCCGTAGTGGACGACGGCGTTGACGTCGTGCGCGCCGATGCCCTTGTCGATCATCTGCGCAATCACGAGCGGCGTAAGCAGGTCAAAGATCACTTCGATCAACTTGCACGCAGGGCCGATCACCATATACCGGCGAAACTTACCACCAAAACGCCTGAGCAACTCAATCATAAAAAGGCGCTCCCTATCATCATTCACACTCAATTCGAATCATGATAGTACGGTGAGCTCAAAAGAAGCGTAAACAACTCGTCATTTCTGGCGAGATTCAAGAGCGGGTTAACCGCCTGATATACTTACATTAGTGCTACCAAGTAAGTTGCCAACCCTTGAAATGAGGTGCCGAGATGAACGACATTCTCGCAAGAAGAGCAAGACGAGCAACCATGGGCATCGCCCTTTCCGCGGCACTTGTCGCGGGAATCGCCCCCGTAACGGCGATCGCGGCAGAAACCAGCTCCCCTGTCGATGCAGTCGCCTTGCAGACGGAAGACGCGGCCACCGAAAAAGAAAAAGCGCATGCGGCCATGCAGGAAGCGCTCAAAAACCTCGAGGCCGCAAAAGACGCCGCAAGTCCCGAGAAAATTGCGGAAATCGATACTAAAATTGCCATTTTTCAAAAGAACTACGACACTAATTTGGCGCGAGCTGCCATATATAAGGAATCCCTTCCTACCATGCAAGCGGACATCGATGCAGCCCAATCCGAATGCGATAAGGCCCACAACCGAACAAGAGACCTTGAGGCAGAATTAAATAAAATCCCCCACACGGATTACGAAACTAGATGGCAGTTGGAACTGGCGATCATGGATGCACAAGAGCAAGAATCTCGTTGTGAAGATAAGCTTGAGCACTGCCGAATGCGCCTCGAAAGTCAGAAAAGCCTGATTTATTTCTTAGAAAGCGAAGTAGAGTTTAATAAAACCCACCTCGACGGAGAAACAGCCAAGCGAGATGCGCTCCTCGATAATTTGAAAAAGGCGCAAGCGGCCTATGACGACGCCTGCAAGGCATACGAAGAGGCAAAAGCCGCAGCAGATACGGCCGCCTCGCCCGAGATAACGAAACCCACCGAGACAACGCCTCCCTCCGGCTCGGCGCAACCGGCCGAGACGGCACAGCCCGCCGGCTCGCCCGCGGCCGGCAAAGACGCCGCACCGAGCTCCGCCAAGCAGGCGAACACAAGCAACGGCAAGCAAGCAACTACGACCGCCGACAAGCTCGCAAACACAGGCGACACAACGCCAAGCGCAATCGCGCTAGCAGGAATCGCCGCCACAGGCCTCGGAATAACCGCCACAGCCACCCGCCGCATCAGGAACTCAAAATAGCTGCCAGAGCATACCACCTTCGCCAATCCACAAACCCAGAGAGAAAAGAGGCCCGTTTCCCCAACCCAGGGAAACGGGCCTCTTTAACTGCAAAAATTCAAGCAACAGCACCGCCGCCTCTTGAACCACATAGCCATCAATGCCCAGACAACACCAGCAAGCCGCATTCCACAAGGGATAGATTTAAATTAGATAAACGCGCCTTTACGGATGATTTTTGGACGACGGGGCCCGGTCGGCGGCGAGGTGTTTGGTAGTCGAGCGATCCCGCAGGCGAAGCCGAGGACCAGCGAGACACCAAACACTTCGCCGCCTCCTGGACCGCGTAGCCATCGATGTTTTGGCAAAGCCAGCGAGCGCCACCCAGAGCGAACAAGTTGGCATGAAAAAGGCAAGGCATAGACCTTCTGGTCATGCCTTGCCTTTTGAATGACAAATTGTCGCTCTGGGTGGCGCGCAGCGTCGAGCATTGCGCGGTTTGGTAAAACCGCGCAAAAAGAAAGCCCGTGCGCTCGATGGATTCGGATGCCCGACAGAGGCTCCTTATGGCTGCTTCCTTCCGGACCTGACCAGATTCGGAACATGTCGTCATCCGAACCCATCGAACGCGCTAGGCGCTCGGTATATCTTACCTGCTCCCGCCCGCCAGAGCAAGGTAGCTAATTTGGGACGGAGCTTTTTTGACTACTTTTGCAGCCCGATTGCCAGAGCAGCCAATGAGTAGTCAAAATAGTCCGATCCCAAAATGACCGGCTTGGTGCCGCACCACAGAAAGGGCCCATCTACTACGTTTAGGCCGCAGGGGTCAACCATAGCCGGCTTTTCGAAAATCGGCAAGCTTTCTACCTGCACTGATAATTGTCCTTGGGGGAAGCGGGCACTGCGGGGGCGCGTCAACAGCGCGCGATTTCCGCGTCGCAGCGCTACCCTGATGCTGAACGCCGGGACGATGACCCACTGACCTGCTGACGCCTCTTCGGC
>JAXJMV010000071.1:0-1004 GCA_036312985.1 Collinsella sp. | reverse complement strand
CCCGTTGTCTAAATGAAAGTGCAACACCCGTTAGATTGGAAATTGCCTAGAAAACCAGTCCGAAGGGATGTCGCACCTATGGGAGAAGTATATTCGCACCTGTCGGAAGAGGAACGCCAGGTCATCCAGATCGAGGTAGGCAACGGCGCCAGCATACGCGGGATCGGCGCGATGCTGGGCCGCAGCCCGTCCAGCATCAGCCGGGAGATCAAGCGCAACACATGGTTCCCGTCCAACGAGAACGAGTCGTACCGCCCGTACCGGCCGAAAAGACTGAAGGCGGGGCCATGGACCGGCCGCTACTACATCGCCGGGCCCGCGCAGCGCAAGGCCGACCGCAGGAGATCCAAGCCACGAAAGCCCTACCGGCTGTCGCACGACCGCCTGTGGGCGCAGGTGGCCGAATGGCTGGGCCGCGGCTGGTCGCCGCTGCTCATCAGCGGCAGGCTGCGCGTCCTGTGGCCGGACGATGCGCTCATGCGCGTGTGCCCGGAGACCATCTACCGATGGGTCTACTCCAGCAGGCCGCTTCGGGAACGCTGGGCGCGGTGCCTGCCGCGAGGGCACAGGCGGCGCCGCAGGCACGGCGGCAGGAGGACGTCGCGCTTCCCGATCCCCGGCCGAGTGCCCATCTCCGAACGCCCGCCGGAGGCCGACGGCAGGAGCGCGTTCGGCCATTGGGAGGCCGACAGCGTCATCGGAGTGGGATGCAACCTGCACACCGAGGTGGAGAGGAAGACCAGGTTCCTCATGGCCCGCGTCGTTCCGGACAAGACCGCCGGCGAGAGCGTCGGGGCGCAGCTGGCGATGTTCTCGCCGCTGCCGGCCGGCGCGCGCGTCAGCGTCACGCACGACAACGGCACCGAGTTCGCCCACCACGAAAGGCTGCGCGACGGGCTGGGCATGGCCACGTACTTCGCCGACCCGTACTCCAGCTGGCAGCGGGGAAGCAACGAGAACCGCAACGGCATGATCCGCCGGTATCTGCCCAAACGCTGCGAGAT
>JAXJMV010000070.1:0-20462 GCA_036312985.1 Collinsella sp. | reverse complement strand
CGGGCCCTCTACGGGGCAGGGGCAGACGGCCATCCGGAGGCGCCCGATCGGCGGCCCCTCGGGGCTTGCCCGTATCGTAGGCAATGCGCCGAATGCTCGCCATCGAAATTTATCGATGGCCTATTTCAGACTGTAATGGGGGGGGTCGCTCCTGAAACGACCCGCTTCCGAGGGCAATCAATTATCGAGTACGTCTTGATCATTGCCGTCATCGGCCTGGTCATCGTGTTCGCGGGACCCGGCGTGGCCGGAGCCATCCGAAACCAGTCCAACCTGGTCGGCAACACGGTGAACAATGGGACGGTCGGCGGCGTCGAGGGAGGCGCGTCCGGTGGCGGCTCCGCAGGCGCCGATTCCGCGGCCGTCCAGGTGGCCATCGCCAAGGACGCGAAGGACTGGACCCTCGACGAGCAGGAGGCGGTTGCCAAAGACATTGCCAAGAACGGTACATCGTCTATCGCCTACGCCAAGGCCAAGGCCGCCATGGATGCCGGCACCAAGTTCTCGATGAAGCTGACCAATGGCAAGACGCTCGAGTACCGTATCATCGGCATCAACCACGACGACTTGGCCGATGGTAGCGGCATGGCAGGCTTGACGTTCGAGGCGACCAACTCTGCCTTGGGTAGCCAGAGAATGAACGCTACGGACACCAATGCCGGTGGTTGGGATAAGTCCGAGCTCCGTACCCGCCTCAACAGCGGTGACCTCTGGTTGCTCCTGCCCAGCGAGCTCCAGTCAAAGGTGAAACCCGTCACAAAGACAACCGATAACGTTGGCGGTAACGGGGGCGGTGCCCCCTCGGCGACGACCGACAAGGTTTTTCTGCTCTCGGCAACAGAAGTATACGGGGATATGCAATCTGACGGCATCCAGTACGAGTGCTACAAATCCAAGGGCGTGACGAGGTCGAACTATTCCGGTGCATCAGGCTATAGCCACTGGACTCGTTCCGTGAGACCGCGCAGCTCCACATCCTTTCGCTATGTTCAAAGCGGCGGTATTTGCTACAGCTACAGCGCGACGGACTCGTTTTATGTCTTCCCCGCTTTCTGCTTCTGATCTCTTTCATCGCAAAGCCCTCGCAATCCTGCGAGGGCTTTTCTTTTGGCGATTACTCAAACAATTCGAGGTTCATTGTACAGGTAATCGGGTTGAGGAGAAATGGGGGCATACAGCGGCTCTCAGAGCGCCTGCCGCACTTCCCCGCCATTACCTTTGCGGCATCCTCGTATGGAGTCCATCCTGGTTGGCGTTTTGTTGTAACCGCTCACTTGTCCACAGATCAAGTGAACTGCTGGAATAAATACAGCGACACACTAGTTCGTTACAGTCGCCATATCTGCGTAAATCGCCGCGATAAATACAGCCTGTACTCGTCTGTATATCAGCTACGCGTATGTAGATTCATGTCGCGTTAATAAATCGGCTCAAGCGCGTGCAAAACGCGCAAGTAACCGCAAAAAGCGATTATCGCGCAGGTAGATTTTTGGCACCCTGTTGCTTAATCAAAATTAAGCAATTGCTTAAAACAAAAAAGGTCAGGCACTAGGTGCCTGACCTGCAAACTTCTGGTCGGGACGACTGGATTCGAACCAGCGACCCCTTGACCCCCAGTCAAGTGCGCTACCAAGCTGCGCCACGTCCCGAAGCTTTTGTTTGTTGCGCTGCTCTCGCTCGCAACAGGGAGTATATTAACCCGAAACTTTGCCCTTGTGCAAGAACTTTTTTACAAATTTTGAAGCAAGTCCAAAATTGTATCTGCGAGCTGGGGTTTTGTTAGCACGGGAAGTTCTTGCGTGCCCGCTGCGCTCACGATCCAGGCCTTGTTGGTATCGGTTCCAAAGCCCGAATCGGCGCGCGAGACATCGTTGGCGATAATGGCATCGCAACCCTTGCGGGCGAGCTTTCGCTGCGCGTACTCCACGACGCTATCGGTCTCGGCCGCAAAGCCGATCACGCACCGCTCCCCCTTCTGGCGCGAGAGCTCGGCCAAGATATCGACCGTCTCGACCAGTTCGATGTGATCCAATCGTTCGTTGGCCTTTTTGAGCTTATGGTCGGCAGGGGCTGCGGGGGTGTAGTCGGCGACGGCGGCCGCGCAAATGGCTGCATCGGCCGTCTGAAAGGCGCCCAGAGCCGCCTGCAGCATTTCAGCGGCGGTCTGCACGCGCACGCACTCCACGCCGCGGGGAACATCGAGCGATGTCGGCCCCAGCACAAGCGTGACCGCAGCACCGCGGCGAGCGGCCTCCCCCGCCAGGGCGATGCCCATCTTGCCCGACGACCGGTTGCCGATGAAGCGCACGGGGTCGATCGGCTCGTGCGTGGGGCCGGCGGTAATCACGACGCGCTTGCCCGCCAGGTCCTGCGGCACGGGATTGAGTACCTCGCAGACGGACTCGACGATGTCCTCGGGCTCGCTCATGCGTCCCGTGTCCACGTCGCCGCAGGCAAGGTAGCCACTACCGGGTCCCACCACGTGGACGCCGCGCTCGCAAAGCGTGGCCATATTGGCCTGCGTGGCCGGCGCCTTCCACATGCCATTGTTCATGGCCGGCGCAATCACGATGGGTCGCGGCGTGGCAAGCAGCGTGGTGGAGATGAGGTCATCGGCGATGCCGTTGGCCATCTTGGCGATGATATTGGCCGTCGCGGGCGCCACGACTATCAAATCGGGCTCCTGCGCGAGCGAAATGTGGTGGATGGGGTCGGAGGGATCGTCGAACAGGCCCACCGCGACCGGCTCGTTGGTGAGCGCGCGGAAGGTGAGCGGCCCCACAAACTCGGTGGCATGCTCGCTCATAACGACCTTGACGCGCGCGCCGCGCTTTTGCAGCAGGCGCACGATATTGCATGATTTATAGGCGGCGATCCCGCCGGTAATTCCCAGCAGGATCGTTTTTCCCTCAAGTTGCATTGAATTGTTGGGTGCCGCCGTCATCGTTAGGCTTCCTTGCTGGGGAGCACGAGCAGGCGGTGGCAGTACGGGCAGTGCGTAATCTCGCTACCGTCGTGGTTGAGGTCGCTCATGGACGACGCCTGCAGCGCGGTGTGGCAGACCGTGGGGATGTTACCCTTGATGGTCTCGACGGCCAGGCCACGGAACTGCTTGAGCAGGCACTCGTAGTCGGTGAGCACGTCGGTCGGCAGCGTGGCGGCAAGGGCAGTGCGCTCCTTGGTGGCGGCATCGATCTGAGCCTGGAGGTCGGTGGCCTTGGCGCGGGCGGCCTTGGTATCGGCCTTCACGCCCTCCTCGAACTTGGCGATGATTGCCTGTGCGCGAGCCTCGCGGTCGAGCGCCTCCTTGTGGGCGATGACGACGTCCTTGCGGGTGTGCTCGATCTTGTCCAGGCGCTTGGCCAGGGTGGCGAGCTCGTTCTCCAGGTCCTGAACCTCGCGGTAATCAGAGCCGTCGACGTGGCGCTTCTTGGCGGCCTCGATGGCGTTATTGGTCTGGATCTCGGTGGTGTTGAGATCGTCGAGCTCAATATCCAGGTCCTTGCGTTGGGCGTAGAGCTTGGTCATCTCGGCCTTGAGCTTAACGTAGGTCTTGCGCTTGGAAGCGAGCTCCTTGAGCTCCGGCATATTGGCAAGTTCGCTCTTGTTGCGGGCGAGCTCCAAATCGATCTGTTGCAGCTTGAGTAGCGTAGCGCCGGCGCTCATAAGTTCTCTCCTTTTGTCACAGTCCACCATTGGCAAGGGTTCAGTATTTTAATCGCATGACGGGGGTCGACCCCGGCATCAACTGCAGAGTTCATCAATATATCAACGAACGGCTCCTCGGAGCGGTCGTGACCGAGCAAGATCACCGGCAGCCCGCGCAAGGCAAGGTCTTGCGCCACGTGGTAGCCCGCCTCTCCGGTCACAATAGCATCTGCACCCGCGGCGATGGCAAGCTCACCAAAATCGCCGAGGGATCCGCCCAGAATGGCGACAGTGCGACACGGGCAATCGGTCTCGCCCCATACGCGCGGGTCGCTGCCATAGGCCATGGCGGCACGGTTGGCGAGATCACGCAGATTGCAGGGATCGTGGAGAGTTGCGAGTGCACCCAGACCGGTGAGCTCAGGTTCGTCCACATGCTCCAGTGAGCTCATGGGCTCAGCGCCCAGCAACTCACTCAGGCGAACGCGCGCCTCATACGAGCGGTCCAGGTTGGTGTGGAGCGAGATAATGCTCATCCCACAACGGGCCGCCTCGTAAAGCGCCGCACTGCACTGGGGACGCGTCGCGCTGGGCGGGCAAAATGCCTCGGGCGCCTTGATGTAGACGGGATGATGCGTGAGCAACACGTTGGCTCCGTCTTCCAAGGCGCGCTGCACGTTGTCCCTCGTGGCGTCGAGTGCGCAGGCAACGCCACGGATCTCGTCGCCGGGGTCGCCTACGGATAAGCCTACGTGGTCCCAGGGCTCGGCGTCCGTCTTGGGATAGCGTGCGAGCAGGGCGCGCTCGAGTTCGGCGATGATCATGCGGCACCTACGATCGAGAGCAGCGTCTGGGCAAAGTCGTCTAGATCGTCCGGATTCACGCGGTCATCGAAGGAGATGCGCAGTGCGCCCAACGCCTGCTCGCGACCGATGCCCATCGCGCTTAAAACGTGGCTGGGGTCCATGCTGCCGCTCGAGCATGCCGAGCCTGCCGATACCTCAAAACCGGCGGCGTCGAGCTTGATGATAAGCTCCTCGGAGTCCATGCCGTCAATGTAGATCGATACCATGCCGGGCAGACGGTCGGCCTGTGCGTAGTCGCCCATGGTGGCGTGAATGTGCGGATGGGCCGTAAGCGTGGCGTAGAGCTTATCGGAAAGGGCTTGCAGCTTCGCGCGCTCCTGGGCCACATGGGGCGCCAGCGTACGCGCGGCAGCGGCAAAGGCGAGCTGCGTGCGCAGGTCCTGCGTGCCGGCACGACGGCCGGCTTCCTGTCCACCGCCAAAGATGCGGGGACGCAGCGGCGTACGGGTCTTAACGTAGAGCGCGCCGGATGCCACGGGACCGCCAATTTTGTGGGCGGCGACGGACATGGCATCGACGCCCAGCTCGGCGGCATCGAGCGGAATATGCAGATAGCCCTGGATGGCATCGGTGTGGAACAGGGCGCCCACGGTATGCGCGGCGGCGGCCAGCTCGCGGATGGGCTGCACCACGCCGGTCTCGTTGTTGGCGGCCATGATGCTCACGAGTGCTACGTCGTCGCCAAGCAAGTCGCTCAGCACGGCAGGCTCGATGTAGCCCGCACGGCAGGGCTGTACCAGGTCTACGGTAAAGCCGGCGGCACGCAGCAGCGGCAGGTTGTCCAGGATCGAATCGTGCTCAATCGCCGACACGATCACGCGGCTGCGCTTTCGGTCGCGTTGACGGGCGCCCTCGGCAAGACCGAGGAGCGCCAGCTGGTTGGCTTCGGTGCCGCCGTTGGTCAGGACGATCTCGGACGGGCGGACGCGTGCGCCAAAGCTGCGGGCGATTTCGCGACGTGCGGCCTCCAGACGCGCAGCGGCCTTGCGACCGAGCGAGTGCAGCGAGTTGGGGTTGACGCCGGCAAGCTCGCTGTCGTCGTACTCGCGCTGCGCAAGGAGCGCCTCGGCGCGCATAGGCGTCGAGGCGGCATAGTCAAGATTCACGGGTATGCGGTTTTGACCTGCGGTCATAAGGGTTTATGCCTCCTGTGCAGCCTCGTTGCCCAGCTTCTGCAGCAGCGCAACCTCGGCGGCGGGATCTTCGGACTTAAATACGGCGGAGCCGGCTACGAGCACGTTGGCGCCGGCCTTGACGACCTCGGCGATGTTCTTGGAAGAGATACCGCCGTCGACCTCGATCATGGGCGACACGCCGTGACGCTCACACATGGCCTTGAGCTCGTGAAGTTTGGCGATAGTACCTGGGATAAAGCTCTGGCCGCCAAAGCCGGGGTTCACACTCATGAGCAGCACCATATCGACAACGTCGATGATGCTTTCGAGCACGCAGACGGGCGTGGCGGGGTTGAGCACCACACCGGCCTTGACACCGCGCTGCTGCAGATGCGTGAGCGTGCGGTGCAGGTGCGTGGAGGCCTCGTAGTGCACGGTGATCATATCGGCACCGGCATCGGCATACCAATCGACCGTCTCGTCGGGGTTCGACACCATGAGGTGCGCGTCGACCGGCACGTCGGTGGAGCGCTTGACGGCCTTGAGGATATCAACGCCAAAGGTGAGGTTGCCGGTAAAGTGACCGTCCATGACGTCAAAGTGCACGTAGTCGGCGCCGGCGATCTTGTCGAGCTCGCCCTTGAGGTTGGCCATGTCGGCCGAAAGGACGGACGGAGCGATTTTAATGGAACCCATGGTAGAAGCCTTTCTGCGCTAGTCGGTGAGTCCGTAGAACTCTTGAGAGGGGACGCGGTCGGTAAGGATCTCGAGCGCCCTATCCAAAGTAACACCGTTGTAGAGCGTTTGCTCGACGGCAAAGGTGAGCGGAATGTCTACGCCCAGTGAGCGGGCGAGCTCGCTGACGCTGCGGGCCGCGACGGCGCCCTCGACCACCATATGCGTGCGTGCCTGGTACTCGTCGAGCGACACGCCGTGGGCAAACTCGTAGCCAAAGGTGCGGTTGCGCGAATGCTCCGAGGTACAGGTGGCGATGAGGTCGCCCATGCCGGCAAGGCCCATGCAGGTCATAGCTTGACCGCCGCGGGCATGCACCAGACGGCTAATCTCGGCCAGGCCGCGCGTCATGATGAGGGCGAGCGTGTTGTCGCCGGCACCGGTGCCGGCGGAGATGCCGCACACGATGGCGATGACATTTTTCATGGCGCCGCAGACCTCGACACCGGTCATGTCTTGCGACAGATAGATGCGGAAGGCCGTGGACAGGAGCAGGTCCTTAAAGGTCTCCCCTATCTGCGGATCTTTGCTGGCGATGACGGCGGCAGAAAGCCCGCCGCGGCAGATCTCCTCGGCATGGTTGGGGCCCGAGAGCGCCGCCACGCGCGCCTCGTTGCCGATCTCGCTGGCGATGACCTCGCTCATGAGCAGGCCGGACTCGGGCTCAATGCCCTTGGTGAGGCAGAGCACCGGGGTATTGGCTGCGATAAAGGGCGCGGCCTGGTGGCACACGCTGCGAAGGTGCGTCGAAGGAACGGCGAAGATGATGGCCTCGGCGCCGTCGAGCGCCTGTACCAGGTCCGTGGTGGCGACGACGTTGCCGGGCAGCTCGTAGCCCACCAAATACCGGGGGTTACGGTGCTCGCCGTTGATGCCGGCGGCCGTCTGCTCGCTGTGGGCCCACATGGTCACGCGCTCGGCACGCGCGGCAGCAAGGCCGGCGACGGCGGTTCCCCAGGAGCCGGAGCCAATCAGCGCAACATTCATGACTCTCTCCTATTTATCGTCGGGCTCGGTGACGCGCTTGGTAAACGAGAGCTTGGACTCCTTACCGGTCATGAGCTTTTTGATGTTCGCACGATGGGCCCACACCACGGTGATGCCGATCATCGCCATGCAAAACTTAAGGCCTAGGCTGCTGTACGGAAAGACCGCACAAGCGGCGATGGGAAGTCCGATGGCCGCGGCAAGCGAGCCCACCGACACAAACTTGGTGATGGCGACGGCCACGATAAACATGCCCAGCAGCGACAGGCCAATGGGCCAGTACCAGGCGAGGATAACGCCCAGACCAACTGCGATACCCTTGCCGCCGTGGAAGTTGAGATAGGGCGAGAAGATATGGCCCCACACGGCTGCCAGGCAGATGACGCCGAGCATCCAGTCGCCGGGGGCACCGGGCGCCATAATGTTCGGCGGAAAGCCATAGCCCAAGTCGGCAATGAGCGGACGCGCGATAAGGACGCAGATGGCGCCCTTAAGGCAGTCGAGCAGCAGCGTGAGCGCGGCTACCTTGGGGCCGGCCACACGCAGGGCGTTGGTGGTGCCGATGTTGCCGGAGCCCGCCTTGCGAATGTCGGTGTGGTTGAACACGCGGCCCAGGATCAGGCCAAACGGAATCGCTCCGATAAAGAACGAGACCACGGCGCAGATGGCGGTCAGCAGAATCGGATTATGCATCCTTTTGCTCCTTCTTCCTAAAGAAGAGTCGAATGGGTGTGCCGGCAAAGTCGAAGGTCGAGCGCATGCGGTTTTCGACGTAGCGCTGATAGGTGTCGTTGACCAGATCGCTGTGGTTGACGAAGAACGTGAACGTCGGCGGGTTGACGCCCGTCTGGGTCACGTAGTGCATGCGCAGGCGGCGCTTGCCGTCCACCACGGTATGACCGAACTCGCGCAGGTCGGTGAGGAACGTGTTGAGGCGCGAGGTGCTGATCTTCTGCGAGCGCGTCTTTTCGGCGGCGTCGACCATCGCCCAGATCTTCTCGACGCTGCGGCCAGTGAGGGCAGAGATGCGCAGGTACTGGGCCCAGGGAGCCATGACGCCCAGACGGCGGTCGATGGTCTCCATGCAGGCCTCGCGTTTACGGTCGTCGTCGAGCAGATCCCACTTGTTGAGCAGCACAACGATGGCGCAGCCGCGCTCGATGGCAAGACCCATGACCTTCTGGTCCTGCTCGGTAACGCCCACGGAGGCGTCGACGACGAGCAGCGCCACGTCGGCGCGGTCGATGGCGCGCAGGCCGCGGACCATGGAGTAGTACTCGATGTTCTCGTACACGGTGCTCTTCTTGCGAATGCCCGCGGTGTCGACCATGCGGTAGTGCTTGCCGTTACGCTCCACGACGGTGTCGATGGCGTCGCGCGTCGTGCCGGCAATGTTGGACACGATAGAGCGGTCGGCGCCCAGGATGCGGTTGAACAGCGACGACTTACCGGCGTTGGGGCGGCCGATGATGGCGACGTTCAGCGCGTCGGGGAACTCATCGGCGACCTCGTCCTCTTCCTCCGGAAGCAGGGCCACGATGTCGTCGAGCAGGTCGCCCGTGCCGTGGCCGTGCAGGGCCGAGAGCGGCGTGGGCTCGCCGATACCGAGCGAATAGAACTCCCAGATGCTGTCGTTCTCTCGATCGGGGTTGTCGAGCTTGTTCACCAGCAGAAAGACCGGCTTGTCGCAGCGCTTGAGCATGCGGGCGACCGACTCGTCCTCCTCGGTGACGCCAGTGCGGCCGTCGACCACAAACAGGATGACGGCGGCCTCCTCGGCGGCGGCGAGTGCCTGGTCGCGGATGGACGTGGCAAAGACGTCGTCGCTCTTGAGCGGCTCGATACCGCCCGTGTCGACGATGGTGAACTCGCGGCCGTTCCAATCGGCCGTGTGATACGAACGGTCGCGCGTAACGCCGCGGGACTCGTGGACGATGGCGTCCGAGGTCTGGGCCAGGCGGTTAACGAGCGTGGACTTGCCCACGTTGGGGCGTCCAACGACGGCGACGATAGGTTTCATCTGCTCTCCTTTAATGGGTAGCTTCAGCGGGAATAGTTGAATTGGCGGGCGTTATGCCAAGGATGTGCTCCAGGGTATCGAGCAGCTCATGCGGCATGGTCGATACCACATGAACCTCGGCGCTGCGACCGGTAAGGCTTGCGAGTAATTCGTCACGATGATACTCGTCAAGGGTCATACCATCGGCGTTGAACATGAGCTTAGGCACAAAGATCATAACCCCCGATAGGTCCTGTGGCAGTTGCTCCAAGATGTCGCAGGCGACGATGAGGCCGGTCACGTCCACGTTGCCGCCAAAGTAGCGGTTTTTGATGGCCGTGACGGTACCGGCAAGGCCCTGCGGCGATTCCACAAAACGCGCTACCGTATCGCGCGCGCTGGCGCCCGAAAGGCACAGCAGGCGCTGGTCACGGGCGGCGATTGCCTCGCGAACGCGGCGCAGGCGCTCGGCATCGGCGGCGAGCACGTTGTCGGTCTCGTCCAGATAGGAGCGAATCATACCGATGCCGTCGTAGTACTGCGGGTAGCCGTCGTAAAAGTCCGCCTCAGGCGGCTCGATGCCGGCATCCAGGTAGAACTCGTCGCTCATCTGGAAGGTATGGCGGCCAAAGCGCTCGAAGGCACGGTCCTGGAAGGGCCGGATCATGGCGATAGTCTCGCGCGCCAGCTCGGGCTTGTCACTGTAGGACCAGCTAAAACGGTTCTGATGCTTGGTAAATCCAAGCGGCACAATGCCCAGGCTCGTGATTTGCTCGTGCTCCTCGCAAAAGCGCAGAGTCTTTTCCAGCTCCTCGCCGTCGTTCATGCCGGGGCACAGCACGATCTGCGCGTGAATCTCGATGCCGGCGGCCATGATGGCCTCGAGCACGTCCATGCCGCGCTGGGCGTTGCGGCCCATCATGCGGCGACGGATGTCGGGGCTCACGGCGTGGACCGACACGTTCATGGGGCTCATGTTGCGTTGGATGACGTTTTGAACATCTTCGTCGGTGAGGTTCGTGAGCGTGACAAAGTTGCCCTGCAAAAAGCTCAAGCGGTAGTCATCATCGCGAATGTAGAGCGTGGAGCGACCGCCCTTGGGCAGCATGGTCATAAAGCAGAACACGCAGGCATTTACGCAGGTACGCATGCCATCGAAGATAGGGCCATCGAACTCCAGACCCCAGTCCTCGCCGGGAAAGCGGTCAAGCTCGACGGGGGTGACGGTGTCGTCGCGCGGGTCGAATACCTCCAGCTCGACAGTGTCGTCATCTGCCTCCCAGAGCCACACGATCATATCGGTCAGTTGCTCGCCGTTGACCGTGAGCACGCGCATGCCCGGCTCGATACCCACATCCCATGCGGGCGATTCGGGGCGCACGTTTTTAACGAGCGCGCCCTCACCCGGCTCGGGGTCGCGGCTGCGCCCGTAATCGGCCACCTCAGCGGCGTATGCGGGTACGGTCTGGTCCATGATTAGCGGCAAAGCTCCTTGATGCGCTCGACGGCGCGTTCGATGTGTTCTTGCGGGGTGGAGGCTCCGGCGGTGATGCCGATGTGGTGAGCGTCGGTAAACCACGCGGCCTGAAGCTCGGAAGCTTCCTCGATGTGATACGTACGCTCGCAGGCGTTTGCGCAAATCTGCGCCAGGCGGCGGGTGTTGCCCGAGTTCTTGCCGCCCACCACGACCATGCAGTCGCAGCGGTTGGCAAGTGTGGCTGCTGCCTGTTGACGCTCACTCGTGGCGGCGCAGATGGTGTTGATCACGCGCAGTTCCTGCACGCGCGGCGTGATGGCAGCCACGACCTCGGCCAGGTTCTGCGCGGTCTGGGTGGTCTGCACGACGAGCCCAACCTTGCCCTTGAGCGGCAGCGCGTCCGCATCGGCGGCGCAGCTCACGACTTGAGCGTCATCGCCGGCATGGCCCAGGATGCCCTCAACCTCGGGGTGGCCCGGCTCGCCCACGACGATCACGCGGTAGCCCTCGCGTTCCAGGCGCTCCGCCGCCACGTGGACTTTTTTCACGTAGGGGCAGGTGGCATCGACCACGTCGAGACCGCGCTCGCGAGCGGCCTCGATCACCTGCGGCACCACGCCGTGCGCGCGGATGATCACGGTGCCCGATGCGGCGTCGTCTAGGGTCTCGGCCAGACCGACGCCTGCCTCGGAAAGCTCGCGCACCACGATGGGATTATGGATGAGCGGGCCCAGGGTGTGGACCTGAGCGTTCTCCCCCGCCTGCGGGGCGGCGGCCAGCGCCATATCGAGCGCACGCTGTACGCCGTAGCAAGTGCCGGCGTGTGCTGCGATCTCGATGGTAGGCGCTGTTGCCTGGTCGGACGCGGTCGCGGCAGTGTTCGTAACGTTCTCGCTCATGGCTAGAACCTGCCCGGATGCTCGGCGCACAGCTCGTCTCGCATAGCGTAGACGCGGTTCATGGCCTCGGACTCAAACCATGCCAGGCGCTCCTTGCGCTTGAGCTCGGCCGGTGCATCGGATAGCGAGATGGCCTTGCCGGCACGGATCCAGCACTTTTTAGGGCGCATGAGCTTTTTGCCCGCAGGCGTAATATCGGACCAGCCGCAGATAGCGAGCGGGTTGACGGGCGCCTTGCCCATCTGGGCAATGAGCGCAAAGCCGCCGTGGACCTCGGGCTTGATCTCGCGCGAGCGGATGCGCGTGCCCTCGGGGAAGATCAGGACGTCCTCGCCGCGCTGCAGCGCATGCTGGGCGGCGCGCAGGCACTTCATGTCGGCGGTACCGCGCTCGACGGGGATACCGCCGACGCGGCTAAAGGCCCAACGCACAATCTTGCTCTTGGCGAACTCGGACTTAAAGATGGGACGAATGCGGCGCCCCCCAAAGAACAGCGCCGTCTCCACGGCCAAGAGCTCGGCCATCGAGGTGTGGTTGCAGATGACCACGCTGCCGCGGCCTTCCTGGCGCTCAAACAGAAGATCGGCGTCCTCGACCTTCCAGCGCCACATGAGCTTGGAGAAGGCCCAAAGGATGGCCATGACTACGACGACGGTGCCGCGGATGAGCGCTGGAAACTCGGCGTAGGGGGCGTTGTAATAGTCCTCGGGCGTCTGCTGAAACAGGCGCATGGGCTACCTCCTTTGGTTGATAAGGTCCTCGATTATCGAGACGACCTCGTCGATGGTGTGGGCGGTGGAGTCGACGTGCACGGCGTCCTCGGCGGGCACGAGCGGGGCGACCTCGCGGCTGCTGTCAAGCTTGTCGCGCTGCTTAAGGGCGTCGAGGGTCTCGTCGACCTCGGCCTCGAGCTGCGCTGTGCTGAGCGGCTGGGCGTCGTTTTGGTGACGCTGCAGCACGCGGCGGCGGGCGCGCTCACGCGGGTCGGCGGTCAGGAAGACCTTGACCTGCGCGTTAGGGAACACGACGGTGCCGATGTCGCGACCCTCGGCCACGATATCGCGGTCCTCGGCGGCGCGGCGCTGGTGGATGAGCATGGCGGCGCGCACGCCCGGATAGGCCGAGACCTTGGACACGTTGGCGTCGACCTGCGGGGTGCGGATGGCGGCCGAAGCGTCTTGGCCGTCGATGGTCAGGCGCGTGTCCTCGCCGGTGCCGTTGGTAAAGCGGATCTCAATCTGCTCGGCGAGAGCGTCGATGGCCGCCTCGTTATCCAGATCGATGCCGCGGTCGAGCGCGGCGAAGGTGACGGCGCGATACATGGCGCCCGTGTCGAGCTTGTTAAAGCCAAGCTGACGGGCGATCTCCTTGGCGATGGTGGACTTGCCGGATCCGGCGGGGCCGTCGATGGCGACGATCATGCAATGCTTCCTTTCGATGGTTGACGTGCTGGTATGGTTCGCGGGCGTTGGGGCGCGGCGGGTTTGCCTAGCCCGTGTAGCGCTCGCGGTAGGTGTTGCGCTTGGGTGCTGAGCCATGGCTGCCGTGGTGACGCGTGCGGCTGGCAGGCGTGTCTTGGGGCTTGCCGCCGTTGCGCTTGGAGCTCGCCTGCTTGGGCGGGATGCCGCCGGCCTTGAGGATCTGCACCTCGCGGTCGGTGAGCTCGCGCCACGAGCCCTTGGCCACGTCCTTGAGCTCCAGGCCGGCAAAGTTGCAGCGGTGCAGGCGGATCACCGGGTGGTGGATCTTGCTCAGCATGCGCTTGACCTGGTTCTTGCGGCCTTCGCGGATGATGACCTCCACGGCGGTGGTACCGGGCTTCACACCCTGCGGGGCCACGGCTTCAGCCTCGCGCGCGTTGATGATGCGACAGATTGCCGGCTGGCACGGGCCGTCGTCGAGCTCGATGCCGCGGCGGAGTGGTTCCAAGTCTCGATCGGTCAGTTGGCCATCCACGAGTGCCTGGTAGGTCTTATAGACATGCTTGCTGGGATGCAGCAGGTCCTGCGAAAGGTCGCCGTCGGTCGTGAAGAGCAACAGTCCCGTGGTGTCGCGGTCCAGGCGGCCCACCGGAAAGAGCCCCGGAAAGCGGTCGCGCGGGACCAGGTCGGCCACACAAGGGCGCTCCTGCGGGTCGCTCATGGTGGTGAGGTAGCCGGTCGGCTTGTAGAGCATCAGGTATACGGCGCCCTGGTCGAGCTTGACGGGCATGCCGTCGACCTCAATGTGATCGTGGTCGACATCGACCTTGGTGCCCAGCTCGGTCGCGACCTGGCCGTTGACGGTCACGCGGCCAGCGGTCATCAGGTCCTCTGAGCCGCGACGGCTCGCCACGCCCGCGCGTGCCAAAAAGCGCTGCAGGCGCATGGTGTGCGGGTAGACGGACACCGCGTCGCCTACGGGCGCTGCGGTGTCCGTGGCGCTTGCGACGCGCGTCTCCCCTGCTTCGTTAGTCCTCGTCATGTATATCCTCCGAGGTAGCACCTGTGAGCAGAAGCTCCTCTTCATCGGTGTCCTCAACATCGGTATCGATCAGTTCGCGCTCTTCGTCCAGATCTTCGGCCTGTTCCTCGAGCGTAGACTGAATGCTGCGGCCGCTCAGGCGCTCGCGGATAAACTGGCGCGACTGCTCGTCGGGGGCAAACTGCTCCAGATCGGGCAGGTCGCGGGTGGAGCGCAGACCGAACTTTTCCAAGAAGGCGTTGGTCGTGCCGTAAATGATGGCCTGACCGCGCTGGGGGTCACGGCCGAGCTCGCGCACCAGACCCTTGTCCACGAGCGACGCGATGACGCCGTCTGAGTTGACGCCGCGGATGCCCTTGACCACCTCGCGCGTTACGGGCTGGTGGTATGCGATGACGGCCAGGGTTTCGAGCGCCGCCTGGGACAGCTTTTGCGTGTCCCAGCTCAACACATAGGCCTCGACCACGTCGTGGTAGGCGGGGTGCGTGAACAGGCGCCAGCCGCCGGCGACCTCGCGCAGCTGAAAGCCGCGGTTGGCCTCCTCGTACTCAACCTTGAGCTCGGCGAGCAGCGACGCGCACTCGCCGGGGGCGATATCCAGTGCGCCGGCCAGCGCGGGCGCACTCACTGGGTCGCTTGACACCAGCAGCAGCGCCTCGAGGGCGCCTTTGAGGCTGTTTGCCTCCAGCGTGGAAAGGGTTGACATGGTTGCGGCTCCTATTCGGTGAGCTCGGGGCCCTCGCCGGGCACATAGGCCTCGGCGCCTTCGACGCGGTTGATACGGATGGTTCCAAAGATCTCGTCCTGGCTCAGCGTGAGCGAGCCGCGCTTGGCGAGCTCAAGCATAGCTAGGAAGGTGACGACGAGCTGCTCGGTGGTGGCATCGCCGTCCAGTAGCTCGCGGAAGGTGCAGGTTTGGTGCGCCATGGTAAAGCGGTCGACTGAGGCCACCGTCAGGTCGAGCGGAACGCGATGGGGTGCCACGTGCTCGGCCTCCAGCAAGAAGGTCTGTCGCTTCCCGTCCAGGTCGGCGCAGATGACGGCGAGACCGCGCAGCGTGATGCCGGCAAGGTAGTCGGGCATAAGGCCTAGGAACTCGGGGTCGGGGCCGGCCACACGCGGGTGCATGCGGCTTTCGGCCTGCATGCGGGCACCGAGGGCTGCAGCCGCGCCTTTAAACTGCTTGTAGGCAATCAGGCGCTGGATCAGGACCTCGCGCAGGGCGTCGCCGTCAAGCGTGCTGAGCTCCTCGAGGTCATCGTCGTCCTCGTCATCGTCGTCTGCCTTGCGCGGGGCCTCCTGGGGCACCAGTGAGGCGGCCTTGATGTCCAAAAGGGTTGCCGCGACCAGCAAAAAGTCGCTCGCCACGTCCAGGTCCAGCGCCTCGATGCGCTCGGCCTCGGCCAGGTATTGCTCGGCCACCTCGCTGATCGAGATGGCGCCGATATCAACTTTTTGACGGGTTACCAGCTGCAGCAGCAGGTCGAACGGTCCGCTGTAGACCTGCGTCGACACGCGATACGACATCTTCGACCTCCTTTGACGGCGCCTTCGCGGCGCGGTTTGGGTGCATGTTGCGACCGTTTTGCACGGTCGACCTGTAAGTTTACCTTAGATGCCGGCGATTGCGAAGTTGAGCAGCCACTCGGCCAGCGGATACACGGTAACGTCGAAATACCGTCCGATCACGTCGATGCCGGTCCACATGGGCAGCAGATACAGCACTAGGATGAGGATGGGCATGGCGTATTGCTGCAGGCGGTAGTAGTTGGCGAGCGCCTTGCCCTTGAGGAAGGGCACGATGATCGACGAGCCGTCGAGCGGTGGGATCGGGATGAGGTTAAAGAACGCGAGCGATAAGTTGACCACGATAAAGGTGGCGCCGAAGTTCATGATCTGTGACGCCAGGGCAAATGACATGCTGGTGTAGAGGCTGCCATAGGTCAGGCGCATGAGGGCGGCGGCAAGACAGGCGAGCTCGATGTTCGATGCGGGGCCGGCCACGCTCACCAGGACCTCGTCGCGCTTGGGGTGCTTGAGGTTGTTGAGGTAGACGGGAACGGGCTTGGCGAAGGCGAACACCGGGCCTCCGGCGGCGAGCATCAGCAGCGGCAGGAGGATGGTGCCAAACGGGTCGACATGGTTGAGCGGGTTGAGCGAGACGCGTCCGCGCGAACGGGCCGTCATATCGCCGAGTGCCCAGGCCGCGGCGGCGTGCGCGCTCTCGTGGATCACGATGCCCAAGATGACGGCGACCGCGCTGGCGAGCAGGTTCATGAAGTAGCTGCTGGACATAACGATCCCCTAGCGGACGCGGCGCGAGGCGCGCGTGAGCAGGTAATCGGCCACAAATAGAATCACGGCCACGATGGCGTAATCCAGGCGGAACACGCCGCCAAAGGGAGAAGTGATGACGCCGTAGCCGGCGATGGCGCTCGGCAGTGCGCGCGAAAGCTCGACGACAAAGCCCACAATCTGCAACTTGGCGGTGAGGCCGCTAAAGCACAGCAGCACGGTCATCGCGCTCATAAAGATGCCGCAGATGCGACAGGCAATGGCGATGATGCTCATCGCCACGGCAGCGGCCTTACGAGAGTTCACGCGCGGTCTCCTCTTCGATCTGGGTGGAAAGCTCCAGCCATTCATCCTCGAGCTTGGGTAGCTCTTGCTTAAGGCCGTTATATTCCCCCAGCGCGGCGTTGAACTTATCCTGATCGGCATAAAGCTTTTCGCTTGCCATCAATTCCATAAGCTCGTCATAGCGGGCACGCTTTTTGTCGAGCTCCGTCTCGATCTTCTTAAGCTGGTTGCGCACGCCTTTGAGCTTTTTATTGAGCGCTGCGCGGGCTTGGGCCTCAGCGCGCTTTTGCTCCTTGGTCTTTTTGCCCTCGGCAGGCTTGGGGGCAGCTGCGGGGGTGTCGGCCTGGGCGGCGCAGGCTTTGGTGGACTTGGCCGTGGCCGGTGCACTCTCCCCTGCCGCCTCGGCGGCGGCGCGGGCTGCGAGGTCCTCGCGCTTGTAGAGGTAGTAGTCGTAGTCGCCGTCGTAGACCGTGACCTTGCCATCGCGGATGTCTATGACGCGGTTGGCAACGGCGCGTACCAGGTGCTCGTCGTGGCTGATCAGCACGATGGTGCCGGGGAAGTTTTGCAGGGCGTTCTCGAGCATGTCTACCGAGTCGATGTCCAGGTGGTTGGTGGGCTCGTCCAGGCACAGGAGCGCCTCGGGGGCCACGAGCATCTTGGCCAGGGCCAGGCGCGCCTTTTCGCCACCGGAGAGGACGCGAACCTGCTTCTCGATGGAATCGTTGTCGCTAAACAGGAAGGCGCCCAGCAGGCTGCGCTGCTGCGGCACGGTCCACTTGGGCGTGACGGTGTCGATCTCTTGCAGGACGGTATTGGACTCGGTCATGCCCTCGAGCGCGTGCTGGGCGTAATAGGCCACACCCACGTTGGTGCCCAGGTCGCGCGTGCCGGTAGTGGGCGGCTCCAGGCCGGCGAGAATCTTCATGAGCGTGGACTTGCCGGCGCCGTTGGGGCCGACGAGTGCCACGTGCTCGCCGCGGTAGAGCTTGAGGTCGATGTCGCTGTAGATGTGCTTGTTGCCGTAGGACTTGGACACGCCCTCCAGGCCGACGACCATGTCGCCGGAGCGCGGCGGGTCAGGGAACTTAAAGTCGATGTGCTTGTGGCCCTCGGGCAGGATGACAAGTTCCTTTTTAATCTGCTCGATCTTACGGATGCGCTCCTGCGCCTGGGCGGCCTTGGTGGGCTTATAGCGGAATTTGTCAACGAAGACCTGCATGTGGGCGATGTCGCGCTCCTGGGCGGCTCGCTTGGCGCGCATCTGTTCCAGGTTGTCCTCGCGCTGCTTGAGGTAGCTGCTGTAGTTGCCGGTGTAGGTGGTCACGCGACGGTTTTCGAGAGCGGCGACGTGGTCGACGCAGGCGTCCATGAAGGCACGGTCGTGACTGACGATGAGGACGGCGCCGTCGTAGTTGGCGATAAAGCCGCGCAGCCACTGGACGCTTTCGAGGTCCAGGTGGTTAGTAGGCTCGTCCAGAAGCAGCAGGTCGGGGTGGCGCAGGAAGAGCTTGGCAAGCGCGATGCGCATCTGCCAGCCGCCCGAGAACTCGGAGCACGGGCGCTCAAAGTCGGTGACCTTAAAGCCCAGGCCGGACAGGATTTTGCGGGCGTTGCTCTCGAGCTCGTAGCCGCCCAGGTGCTCAAAGCGGTCCTGGACCTGGCCGTACTCGTTAAGGAGCGCGTTGACGTCCTTGCCCTGTTCCGAGAGCTCGGTGATCTGGGCCTGAAGTTCGTTGGCGCGCTCACCCATGCGGCGAATTTCCTTGGCGGCGGCCATGACCTCGGCGAGGATGGTGGTGTCCTTTTGCTCCAGGTTGGTTTCTTGCTCTAGATAGCCCACCTGGCAGTCCTTGGCGTACTGGACCTGGCCGGCGTCGGGGCTATCGATGCCCATGATGATCTTGAGCATGGTGGTTTTGCCGGCGCCGTTGGGGCCCACGAGCGCGAAGCGCTCGCCGGGGTTGATCTGGAAGGACGCGCCGCTAAAGAGGACGCGCGCGCCGAAGCTTTTTTCGATCTTGTCGACCAGGAGGATCATGGTGCCGCCTTTGACCTTGTGTGCCTATATGAAAAAAGGCCCCAACTTGCGTTGGAGCCTCATTCAATGCTCGGGTGGAGACGAGGGGGATCGAACCCCTGACCTCTTGACTGCCAGTCAAGCGCTCTCCCAGCTGAGCTACGCCCCCGTGCGAAGAAGTACTATACGGGAACTCCCCCGCCGATGCAAGGACATTTTTGGAAAAACTTTCCGGGGGCGGGCGCCGGAGTCGCGCGGGGCCGGGCCAGCCTGCGGAGCGCCTGGCCCCCGCACGGCCCCTACGCCGGCCGACTTGGCGCGCGGAACGCGACCCTCTCCGCGCAACCGGATTTCCTATGCGTCGCCAGTCCCATTATCGGGTCCGATTGCGAACCGTCCCTCATCTGCGCCTCAGAACTATGCCGGTTTACTACGATGTATCTGTAATGTTCGACCACGCACGCCTTTTCGTGTAACCGTCGGACTCTCTACCTGCGGTTTTGCAAACTGAGAACACGCGGTGGTCGAAGGTCGCCGATCCGTCGTAGTAAACGGGCATGGTTTTGAAATGGCATCAGGTTGATTTCACGCTGAAATGTCTTGAAGCCCTGAATTTAAGGCCTTAACTTTTTATAAAACACTCCTTATCTGCGACGGGCCTAGATTAGCTGTTGTTTAGCATCGAACTTGATCTTGCGTTGTGCGACTTGCTCGTGCATGGTAGTATTTCACGACGTGAAGCGAAGAAATTAGGCCTGAGTTGCCTTTGCTAGAATTGCATTCACCGTTCATAAGGGCTCTTGGCGCAACGGTTAGCGCAGGGGACTCATAATCCCTGGGTTCTGGGTTCGAATCCCGGAGGGCCCACCAGAGTATTTCGAGGCCGGGCATTACGCCCGGCCTCTTTGTTATTGGCGCTGCAGACCAGGTTTGCTATCCAGATACGTAAAGTTATTAACATTCATATTCGTAATTAACAATGGGTATGTCGCCAAGATGCTGCTCAGTCAACACATGGCGTAAATCGATAGATATGAAAAAAGGCCCCAACTTGCGTTGGAGCCTCATTCAATGCTCGGGTGGAGACGAGGGGGATCGAACCCCTGACCTCTTGACTGCCAGTCAAGCGCTCTCCCAGCTGAGCTACGCCCCCGTGCGAGAAAGTACTATACGGGAACTCCCCCGCCGATGCAAGGACAATTTTGGAAAAGATTTTACGGTGCGTGGAACGGCGCGGGGCCGAAGGGACACACGATGCCCGAAATAGCCCGCGGGGCGCGCCCCGCGGGCAGCGGCAAGCCCGCCGCCCTCCTTCCCGGGGCGCGCATGTCGCCCCAGGTGCCGCCGGCCAGAACAAAGCAATCCGCGGTGCTTCCGCGGGAGGGTTTCGTCTGAGCCCCTCTCCGCGCCTTCGGGTCAATTTACTGAACCGTGCGCAGCTCGCGCCAGCTGGTCGCTTCATAAACAGACCGGTTTACTGCGACGATTCCCGGATTTCCGACCACACGCCTACATTCGCAAAACGGGCAGGCATTCTACCTGCACTGATAATTGTCCTTGGGGGAAGCGGGCACTGCGGGGGCGCGTCAACAGCGCGCGATTTCCGCGTCGCAGCGCTACCCTGATGCTGAACGCCGGGACGATGACCCACTGACCTGCTGACGCCTCTTCGG
>JAXJMV010000069.1:0-22353 GCA_036312985.1 Collinsella sp. | reverse complement strand
ATGTCAGGAAACGAGGGCAGCCCTGTGGGCGCCAGCGGAATGTGGGGTCACCGCGCGGTCCGCATCTGATGGTGTCGACGTCAATGGTATACGGGTGCACCATCGACGTCTTCAATACAGAAGATATCAGTGCGGAATGTTTTGGGAGGTAGCCCAAACAGCCCCGGTGGGGGTCCTGTGTAGTCACCCTTTAGGCGGAACTCTCCTAATTATTTGGATGAGTCGTTTACTTACTTGTACTGTTACCGTCTTCCCGCTCTTGTTGGGGTATGCTTTGTTCGTATGTAAACGTATGACATGTTGATGGGGGAGGGTGCTATGGCTCGCGAGAGTGCTCGTTCTAAGGATACGGCTAAGCCTGGCATCAAGGAAGTTGCAGCGGTGGCGGGGGTTTCGCCTACTACGGTATCTCGCGTGCTTAATAATCGCGGCTATATTAGCCAAGAGACCCGCGATAAGGTCCATGCCGCGATGAAGCGCATCAACTATACGCCCAACGATATCGCCCGTGCCATGCTCAACGGTCGCCTGAATCTTATCGGTATGATCGTCCCCTATGTCAGCAGTCCGTTTCATGCCCAAGTGGTTCAAGTCATTGAGCATACCCTGGCCGAAAACGGTTTTAAGATGCTGCTGTGCAATAGCGCCAATCGACCCGAGCTTGAGCGCTCTTATATCGACATGCTTCGACGCAATATGGTTGATGGCGTCATCGTCAACTCGCTTAATATCGGTGCCGAGGCGTATGCCGAGATGGGCTTGAGTCTGGTTGGTATCGACTGCGACCTTGGCGAAGCCTCTGTTCAGATTGCGAGCGACAGCTATAGCATCGGCGAACTTGCCACGCGTCGCCTGATCGATGACGGATGTTCACGCATCCTGTGCCTGCGCAGCAATAGCCGCATGCGCATGCCTGCTAATAAGCGTACCGATGCCTACCTCGATGTTGTTGAGCAGGCCGGTTTGCCCGCGCTTGTCCGTGAGGTTGAGTTCGTTAAGCCCGACGACGAAAAGAGCGCGGTCGTTGCGAAGATCCTCGATGAGAACCCCGATATTGACGGCATCTTTGCGGGAGACGACACGATGGCGGCTATCTGTCTTAACGTGATGAAGCAGCGCGGCTTGAGCGCTCCGGGCGATATTAAGGTCGTGGGCGCGGATGGTGCCCGCCGCACTATGACGTTTATGCCTGACTTAACAACCGTACGCCAAGATATCGATCGCATCGGAGAGCTCGCGGCGCAATCCATCATTGCTCTTATTAACGGCGAAAAGCCCGAATCGAATATCAAGCTCCCCGTTGAACTCATTGAGGGTAAAACCGCGTAGTTCATCCCGTGCCAAAAGAATTCCTCAAACACCTCTGATGACCGTTCGCCGGCATATGTCAACCGTTTGCCGACGACTGGAACTGCGAAAAGACGTATTGGTGTGAAAACGTTTGACATATGAAAACGATTGACATATCTTGCAGTTGTACCGAGTTAGTATCTCGTGAGAAAGGAAGTCTCGGATGCACAAGGTGTATTACCAGCCTGAGGGAATTTGGGTAGGCGACATCATGCCGTACGGCGAGGACGGCACGTTCTATCTCTATCATCAGCGTGACACGCGAAACCCCGGACCTTTCGGAGAGCCGTTTGGCTGGGCACTCGCGACAACCAAGGACTTCGTCAATTACAAAGACTTTGGCGAGAGCCTTGAGCGTGGCGGCGACGAGGAAGTCGACCAGTATGTTTATGCCGGCACGGTGTTTAAGGTGGGCGACAAGTACCATGCGCTCTACACTGGTTGCAATCGCGATAAGGTCAAGGCACGCTTGATGAAGCAGGTTCTTCTTCACGCAACGAGTGACGACGCCGTCAAGTGGGAGAAGAACATCGCCGAGACGCTGCTTCCGCCCCAGGAGGGTTACGATGACCGCAACTGGCGCGATCCCTTTGTGCTTTGGGATGAGGAGAACGAAGAGTACATGCTCATCCTCGGCACGCGTGTGGGCGAGGACAAGCGTCTGATGACCGGTCGTCTGGTCAAGTTCACCTCCAAGGACCTGGATACCTGGGAGTTCCAGGGCGACTGGTGGAATCCGGGCCTGTACACCATGTTCGAGATGCCTGATCTCTTTAAGATGGGCGACTGGTGGTATCTGGTGTTCTCCGAGTACAGTGATGGCAACAAGACCCGTTACCGCATGTCTCGCTCTATCAACGGTCCTTGGATCACTCCTGCGGACGATTCCTTCGATGGCCGCGCGTACTATGCCGCGCGTACCGCATTTGATGGCGAGCGCCGCGTTCTCTTTGGTTGGGTTCCTACGCGTGACGAGGGCGGTGACCCCAGCTCTTACCTGTGGGGTGGCACCTTTATGCCTCTCGAGATCGTTCAGCGTGCTGACGGAACGCTCGGCACCAAGCTCCCCGACAGCATGCTTGGCGCCTTTGGCGAGGCTAAGGCAGTCGAGGCCTTTGAGCTTTCCTGCGAGTCGGGCAAGGTCGAGCAGGTGCTCGCCGCGGATGCCGGTTCCACCTATATGCTCGATGCCGACATCGAGCTCGCCGGTGACGCTGCCGGCTTCTCGGTGAAGCTTGCCGAGGACGCCGAGTCCGGTCTTGCCTATGAGTTCCGCGCCAACCTGCGTGAGGGCAAGCTCGAGTTTACGGCGGCCCCCCAGTATCCGTGGTTCCAGGTCAACAACATGGGCCTCGAGCGTCCGTTGTTCTTTAAGGGCGAGGGCACTCATCATGTGCGCCTGGTCGTTGACGACGATATCGCGACCATCTTTGTCGATGATGTTGCGCTTAACGCGCGCTTCTGCAATAAGCAGGGCCAGGGTGTGGCACTGACGGTCACCGACGGTACGCTCAAGTGCGCAAATGCAACGATCGCGTCTCTGTAATGGCATCAAAACGTTTTATGATTTCGTAAGGGAATGGAGAGGAACATGGACTACAAAGTAGTGTCTCAGCAAGTCGTCGATAACGTCGGCGGTCTGGAGAACATCGAGGGTGCCACGCATTGCGTTACGCGTCTGCGTCTGGTGCTCAAGGATACGAGCAAGTACAACAAGGCCGAGCTCGAAAACATCGATGGCGTCAAGGGCGTGCTGTACAACAGCGGCCAGCTCATGATCATCTTTGGTACCGGTACCGTCAACAAGGTCTACGATGAGTTTATGGCTCTGACGGGCGTTAAGGAGATCAGCGCTTCCGAGGTCAAGGGCGCCGAGGCGGACAAGAAAGGCAAGTTCTTCTCTGTCCTCAAGGTGTTCTCGGACATCTTTATCCCCATCATTCCCGCCTTCGTCGGTGCCGCTATCATCATCGGCCTTAAGTCGCTGATCGTTGCCAACGGCCTCTTTGGCATGGAGGGCAGCCTCGCCGACCACAGCGAGTTCCTCAAGAACCTCGCAAGCTTCTTTGCCATTATTGCCACCACCTTCGACTACCTGCCTGTCCTGGTTATGTACAGCGCGGTCAAACGTTTTGGCGGCAACCCGATCCTGGGTATCCTCGTCGGTATCGTCATGGTTCACCCGAGCCTTATGAACCGTAACGCGTTCGTTATGGATCCGTCGGGTGCTGAGTACTGGAACTTTGGTCCGCTCTCCATCCCCATGGTTGCTTTCCAGGGCGGCGTGTTCCCTGCAATCCTGACTGCCTGGTTTATGGCCAAGGTCGAAAAGATTGCCCAGAAGTACATCCCCGAGGTCGTCTCGTTTGTCTTTGTCCCGACCGTTACCCTGATTCTTGCTAACGTTGCCCTGTTCACCGTGTTCGGCCCGCTCGGCAACCTGATCGGCGACGTCCTCGCTGGCGTAATCGATGTCCTGTACAACAGGATGGGCGTCTTTGGCGCCTTTGTCTTCGCCGCGTTCCTGCAGCCGCTCGTCGTTACCGGTACGCATCAGTTCATCCAGGGTATTGAGGCCAACCTCGTTGCCACGACCGGCTTCAACTACATCCAGGCCATCTGGTCGGTTTCCATCATCGCCCAGGGCGGCGGCGCCATCGGCATGTACCTCATTCACAAGAAGCATTCCAAAGACCGCAACATCTGCATGTCGTCCTTTATCCCGACGCTGGTCGGTATCTCCGAGCCCGCAATCTTTGCTGCAAACATGCGCTACTCGATCATCCCGTTCATCTGCGCTTGCATCGGTGCAGGCTGCGGCGGTGCCTTCGTGAAGCTCTTTGAGGTGCGCGCCATCGGTCAGGGTCTGACCGGCGTGCTTGGCCTGCTCATCGTCACGCCCGAGACGCTCGTGTGGTATGTGGCTGGCAATCTCATCGCCTTTATCGTGCCGATCGTCTTGATCTTTGCCTACAACAAGGCAAAGGGCGTGCCGACCACTGATGAAGAGGGCGCTGGTGCTGGCTTCGATGTCAGCTTCTAGTTGAGCCGTTCAGCGTAATCTGAGGATAAGTCCATTTGGGGAAGGGCGTTCGACTCGTGTGAGTCGAGCGTCCTTCCCCATAGACGAGAAAGTCAACGGCGATGTTTAATCAAAAAAATAAGGTGACACGCGCGGACTATGAGCAGTGGCGTGCCGGACAGGATGAGACGGCGGGTCGCATCGCGTCCGACCCCGATAGGCTCCTGTTCCATGTGGAGCCTGAGCTTGGCTGGCTCAACGACCCCAACGGTTTGGTGCAGATCGGTGATACGTATCACATCTATCACCAATACGATCCATTCGATGCCGCGCATGGCGGTCCAGTGCTTTGGAATCATCTGACAACAAAGGATTTTGTGACGTACGAGAATCGCGGCCCTGTGCTGTTCCCCGATTCCGATTTGGATTCGAGCGGAGCGTATTCTGGTTCTGCCTTTGTACACGACGGCAAGATTCACTACTTCTATACCGGCAACGTCAAGCATTTTGACCGCGATGATTACGACTACGTGTTGACGGGCCGTGAGCAAAACCAGATTCATGTGGTTGCCGAGAACCCCGACGAATTGGGCGAGAAGCGCATAGCTGTTGGGCCGGTCGATTACCCCGACGATATCGGTGCGCACGTGCGTGATCCCAAAATCCTTGAACACGATGGTATCTACTACATGGTTCTGGGCGCTCGTACGAAAGACGACCGCGGCTGCGTGCTTGTCTATACCTCGAGCGATCTAGAGGACTGGAGCTATGCGACGCGCATTGAGTTGGGCGAGAAGTTTGGCTTTATGTGGGAGTGCCCCGATCTGTTTGAGCTCGATGGTGAGCTTATTCTCGTTTGCTGTCCGCAGGGTGTGTCCGCCGATGGATGGCGTTACCGCAATCCGCACCAGTGCGTGTGGTTTCCCATCGAGGCCGATTGGGAGGCGCCGAGTTTTAAGATCGCCGGGCAGGGCATGCCCCCGATGGTCGATGCCGGCTTTGATTTCTACGCACCGCAGTCCTTTGAGGATGCTGCGGGTCGGCGTTTGATGATCGGGTGGTCGGGTTGCCCCGATGCGACGGCAAAAAGCCCGACGGTGGCACGCGGGTGGCAGTGCGCGTTGACGGTGCCGAGAGAACTGAGCATGCGCGATGGTAAGCTCTGTCAGCAGCCGGTGCACGAGATTGAGAGGATGCGCGGCGACTGCGTTTGCGCGACAGGCGGTGAAACCGTTGAGGAGCCGGGCCGCCTGTTTGATCTTGTGGTTTCCTGTGAGGGCGCCCAGGTGATCGAGCTCGAAATCCGCAAGGGTGTCTTTGTGCGCTATGCAGACGGGATGCTTACCCTCGACATGGGTGACGAAGGCTATGGGCGCGACCAGAGGTCGATCGAGCTCAGCGAGCTTCGCGACCTGCGCGTGCTTTCGGACACTACGATGGTCGAGATTTTTGCAAATGGCGGCGAGGCAGCACTTACGAGCCGTACCTATTCGCCGGCGGTTCCGGCGATGGAGCTGCACGCCGAGGGTGCGGTATCGATGAATTTCTACCGCCTTGTGCATTAACCGTGCATGGAGTACGATTGGACTTGCTGGGCGGAATGTGTCGCAGTTACCGCGGCCAGCTACCGTTTATCGCGTATAGCGACCGTTTGCGGAATAAGTAACACTCCTTAATAAACCGTGTAGAATCTCAGGATGCACGGAGTTTTCCAGGGAGACGCTGTCCTTTGTTGTGTGCAAGGGGCGGCGTCTCTTTGGCGCTTGGACGCCGTTGTGCAACAGTGCGGTGGCGCGTGCCATGTATTGAAAAGCCAATGTTGAGATGGGTCGTGATAATAATGGGCAAGTACGTAATCGTGGTTGAGTCTGGGTCGGATGTGACGCCGGAGCTTTGCGAGCGCTACGGCATCGTGCGCGTGCCCATGCATGTCACGATTGGTGACGAGACCGTCGAGGACGGCTCGATCGATCCGCTCGAGATTTATTCGCGCTGCAACGAGTTTGGTGTGATGCCCAAGACCAGCGGCTGTGCGCCGGCAGATTTTGCGCACGTATATGACCGTATCCATGCCGAGCAGCCCGACGCGACTATTCTGCATCTCGCGTATTCCGAGGCAACGACCTGCTCCCATCAATCATCGAAGATCGCCGCCAAGGGTCGCGACTACGTCTACTCCATGGACACGCGTTTTGTCTCGGTGGGCCAGTCGCTCGTTGTCGTCGAGACTGCCAAATACATCGAGGCTCACCCCGATGCCACCGTCGACGAGATCTTTGCATTTACGAACTCCGTCATGGACCGTGTGCTGCTGGGCTTTGTTCCTACCGACCTAGCCTTCCTTAAGGCAGGCGGTCGTCTGTCCAACGTGGCATTCCTTGGCGCCCACCTGCTCAAGATTAAGCCCTGCATTGAGGTGACGGGCGGCAAGTTCGTGGCAACCAAGAAGTTCCGCGGCTCTATGCTCAAATGCGCCCGTGCCTTTATTGACCACATGGTTGCGAAGGGCGAGATTGACTACTCGCACATTGGCCTGGCGTATTCGGTGGGCCTTTCCCAGGAGCTGCGCGATGACATGGAAGTCTATGCGCATGACCTGGGCTTTAGGGACGTTACCTGGACTCAGGTCGGCGGCGTCATCTCGAGCCATTGCGGCCCGACCGCCTTCGGTGCGGTGCTCACGCTTAAGGCGTAAGGCCGCAGGCGAGCGTTCTTCAGCCTGACATCTCGACGTAGCCCCCAACCATGGTGATGGGGGATAGATTAAAACGTGCCGTTCTAGTCCGAGACGTTTAAACGCAAACGCATGGGCTAGAATGGCTCTGGCATTTTAATTGGTTGCATCCAAGGAGAGGCAAGGTAGCGCGAATGGCAGAAATGACGCTTGAGGGTGTGGACGCTCGTCCCGAGGACTCTGCGTTTGCCCTTGGCCGCGTGCATTCGATCGAGACGATGGGAACGGTCGACGGACCCGGCATCCGCTTTGTGGTGTTTGTTCAGGGCTGTCCCATGCGCTGCGCGTATTGCCACAATCCCGATACCTGGTCGGTCAACGGCGGCACCATGGTGACCGTCGAGCACCTGATGGACGAGTTCCAGAGTAACCATGAGTTTTACCGCAGCGGCGGAATTACGGTTTCGGGCGGCGAGCCGCTCCTACAGCCTGAGTTTTTGGCCGATTTGTTCCGCGCAATGCACAACAACCCCGATGGTCGCGTGCATACCTGCCTTGACAGCTGCGGATATGCGTTCGATCCCGCGCATCCCGAGAAGTTCGATGCCGTTCTCAACGAGACCGACATGGTTTTGCTCGACATCAAGCATGCCGACCCGGTCGAGCATAAAAAGCTGACTGGTTGCGATCCCGCACGCATCTTGGCGTTTGGCGATGAGCTTGCACGTCGCAAGATCAAGGTCGTTATCCGCCACGTGGTGGTGCCGGGCATTACCGACACGGTGGAGGAGTGCGAGAAGCTCGGCCGCCTCATCGCTCCATGGCACAACGTGGTGGGCCTGGAAATGCTGCCGTATCACACGATGGGTGTCGTCAAGTACGAGCAACTGGGCATTCCCTATAAGCTTGAGGGCGTACCTCAGATGGATACCGCGCGCATGCCCGAGCTGCGCAATGCCGTTATGGCCGGTATGAAAAAGCGCCGTGCGGAGCTCAGGTCGGCCATCGGCTAACAAGCCATTTTTGCCCCTTTATGATACCCGAGCTGTACTGGCCTAACGGCTTGGTGCTGACACGGTTGAGCCAAAATGCTGGTACCATACCGTGGATAAGCAATTTGCACGGATTTGGGGGATGGCATGGCAACCATCGCGATCATAGGCGCACTCGAAAAAGAGGTTGCGCAGATTAAGGAAGAGCTGAGTGGCACGCATGAGTCGCAGGAGGCGGGCTTGACCGTTGTGAACGGTGGGCTTTCGGGTCTGACAGTAGTCGCCACGACGGCAGGCATGGGGACCGTGAACGCCGCTGCCGCAACGCAGCATCTCATCAGCAAATACGCCCCGCAGGCCGTTGTGTTTTCGGGCATTGCGGGCGGCCTAAACCCTAAACTCCATATTAACGACGTGGTTATAGGCAAGTGCCTGCGCTATCTGGATACCGATACGGCACTCATCGCCGAGTCCGCGCCGGGGCTCGAGGAGTTTGTCTCGACACCGGCGTTGGCTGATGTTGCCGCCGCCGTGCTTGCCGAGCATGGATTTGTGGATGCCTCGGCGGATGAGAATTCTGCGGAGAAGGACCCCAAGCAGTTCCTGTGTGGCACTATCGCCACGGGTGACCGCTTTGTTACGGGTGACGCCATGCGTAACGCTGCGATTGAGGCCACGCATGCCGATTGCGTCGAGATGGAGGGCGCGGCAATTGCGCACATCGCGGCCAAGAATGGTGTCGATTGCCTGGTGCTGCGCGCTATCAGCGATAATTGTGACGAGGCATATGACGCGTTTTGCGAGCGCGAGTTCGATCTGGATGAGTACGCTCGCACCGCGAGCGGCATCACGCTTGACATCGTTCGTCGTATCGCCGCCGCGCAATAGCACACCCGTTTTGTAAAAATCTACGACCAAGGAGTATCCATGGCCGATTCCATTAACTATCAGCTTGCCAAGTTTGTTGCCAGCTACGGCAAGGTTTCGCAGATCCCCGAGTCCACCTGTCCCGAGGTGAGCTTTGTGGGCCGCTCCAATGTGGGCAAGTCGTCTATCATGAACAAACTCTTTGGCCGCAAGAACCTGGTCAAGGTTTCGAGCACGCCGGGCAAGACGAGCAACATCAATTTCTTCGAGGCCGACGACGTGCACTTTGTGGACCTGCCGGGCTACGGTTTCGCCCGTCGTTCCAAGGCCGAGCGCGACCGCTGGGCCGAGCTTATCGGCGACTTCTTCGACTCAGAGCGCAGCTTTAACCTGGTTGTGTCGCTGGTGGACATTCGCCACGACCCCAGTAAACTCGACCATGACATGATCGACTACCTGCAGGGCAACGAGTTCAACTTTATCGTCTGCCTCACCAAAGCCGACAAGATCAGCCGCACCCAGCAGGCCCGCCAGGCAGCAGCCATCAAAAAACAGCTCAACGTTCCGGCCGAGAACGTGATCATCACAAGCTCCCAGACCGGTATCGGCATCGATGAACTAAAAAAGCGCATCGCCGAGGCCTGCCTCTAGCAAGTGCTCCTTACCAGCAAGAGCCCCTGCCAATAAAAATCAACTATCAGCTCGGCGCCCCTTCAAAGCGTGGGTCCCTGTAGACGTCCTCAGCAAGGTAGGCGCAGGGACGGTCGGGATGTTCCCTCAAAATCATTCCGCAGCGCGAAGGCCCCTTGTCCGTCGCTCCGTAGGAGCAGGACAAGGGGCCTTCATGCGCGAGGACGATTTTGAGGGAACATCCCGACCGTCCCGGACAGGTATATGGGGAGGATGTCTACAGGTACTCGATTTGAGCGCCCTCGGTGTCGCACGTCAGAATGTGCGTGTCACACTTGGGGAACTGCTCGCGCAGCTTGACCTGCAGGAACTTCGCCACGATGGTGTCGTCAGTCACGGCCATGAGGGTCGAGCCGGAGCCACTGATCCAGATGGTCTTGGCGCCTCCGTTAAGGCAGGTGTCGCGCACGGCGTTGTAGTCGGGGATGAGGCGGCGGCGATAGGGCTCCTGGATGCGGTCGTCGTTGGCGGCGGCAATCAGGTCGAGGTCACCAGTCTCCAGGCCGCGCGTCATGCCGGCGATGCGGCCCATTTGCCATACGGCGGTGGAGAGTGGAATCTCCTGTGGCACAACCTTGCGGGCCTCGCTCGTATGCACCTCGTAGGGCGGAATCACGGTAATAAAACGCAAGCGATCGCTCACCTCATAGCGCAGGCACTGGGGGAGCGAATCAGTCGGCGTAAAGGAGCAGACGGCGCCGCCCAGGATGGCGGGGGCGACGTTATCGGGATGGCCCTCGACCTCGGTGGCGATGCGGACGAGTTCGGCGCGGTCGACGGTGTGGCCTGTCAGCGCGGCGGCAGCCATGATGCCGGCGACGACGCAGGTGGAGCTGGAACCCAGGCCGCGGGCGACGGGCACGTCGGTCTGAATGTCGATGGCAACGGGAAAAGCCGGCTCGCCCCATGCGGCCAGCGCATCGACAAAGCTGACGTAAACCAGGTTGTTCTCGTTTTGGAACTCTTCGGGGCAGCCCGTGATGGTGAGCTTGTCGGCGCGCTCGAAGGTGAAGTGCGAGTAGAGGCTGACGGCCATGCCGAGGGTGTCGTAGCCGATGCCTAGGTTGGCGCTGGTTGCTGGGACGGTGATTTTGATCATGTGGGTCCTCCTTGGCGGGTCTGACCGTTTAGTTCGCTGCTCGGGCAGTCCTGGCTCGCTCGGAAAGCACATTAAGTGCTTTCCGGCTCGTGCGGAACTCGCGACGAACTAAACGGCCAGACCCGCTCGCATGCTCGTCATCATCCCGAAAGCTAAATAAAAAGAAGGTGCGCCGGCTTGCGCCGGCGCTTAATAAGGGGTTTAGTTGGTTGCCATCTTTTTTGCAGCCTGCTCTACGTAGCTGGCCATCTCATCGACGTCGCAGACGTCTTCGAAACGGACGGGTTTGGATTCGAGTTCGGCGAGCTGGGCTGGGGCGACCGTGTTGGTTGCCTGCTCGAGCACGCGCATGGCCTCAAAGTCGTCCTTGGGAACGTCGAGGCCCAGGGCGTCGCAGCAGGCGCGCGGGAACTTGTAGGGGCTGGCGGTCGAAAGCAGCACGCGGGCCTTGGCGCCCTCGGCGGGGGCGACCTTTTCAAAGACGTGATAGCCGCAAGCGGTGTGCGGGTCGATCACATAGCCGTTTGCATCCCAGCAGTTCTTGATAGCAGCGCGGACCTCGTCCTCGCTGGCCCAGCCGCAGCCAAACACACTCTGGATCTTGGCCAGCAGCTCGGCGGGCACCTCATAGCGACCAGTCTGTGCCAGCTGCTCCATAAGGCCGGCAACGAGTTCGCAGTCGCCATCGGACAGGAAGTACAGCATGCGCTCCAGGTTAGAGCTGATGAGGATGTCCATCGACGGCGAGATGGTCGTGAAGAACGGACGGTTGCGGTCGTAGACGCCGGTGGTCAGGAAGTCAGCGAGCACGTTGTTCTTGTCGCTCGCGACGATGAGCTTGGCGACGGGCAGACCCATGCACTTGGCATAGTAGCCGGCCAGGATATCGCCAAAGTTGCCGGTCGGTACGCAGAACTCCACGGAGTCGCCGGCCTCGATGGCGCCGGCGCGCAGCAGCTGCGCATAGGCGGCAAAGTAGTAGACGACCTGCGGCACCAGGCGACCGACGTTGATCGAGTTGGCGCTTGAAAGCACCGTGCCGGCGGACTCAAGACGCTCGGCAAGCTCCTTATCGGCAAAGATGCGCTTGACGGCGCTCTGGGCATCATCGAAGTTGCCGCGGATGCCGCAGACGGCGACGTTGTCGCCCTCTTGCGTGGACATCTGCAGGTTCTGGACGCGGCTGACTTTGCCTTCGGGATAAAAGACGGTAATACCCGTGCCCGGAGCGTTGGCAAAACCGGCGAGTGCGGCCTTGCCGGTGTCGCCCGACGTGGCGGTGACGATCATGATGCGCTCGGCGCCGCCGTCCTTGGCGGAAGTGCGGGCCATCAGGCGGGGGAGCATCTGCAGGGCGACGTCCTTAAAGGCACTCGTGGGGCCGCCAAAGAGCTCCATCACATAGGTCTGAGGGGCGTCGGCGCCCGGCGCAGCGTCGAGTTTAACGAGCGGCGTAACCTCTTCACTCGCGAACGTGCCGCGGTATGCCTCGTCGACACACGCCGAAATTTCTTCGGCCGTGTAATCATTCAGTAACATTCCCAACACATCTTGAGCGATTTCAAAGTACGATTTATCTGCAAGCGAGCTGATATCGACCTGCTGGGTGCCGAGCTCGTCCGAGACAAACAGACCCCCGTCGGGAGCGATGCCGATACGGATTGCCACCTTACTTGAGCACGATAAAGTGCGTCCTCGTGTACTATGATAAGTTCCCATATAACACTGCTCCTCGGATGCCTTGGTCCCAATCGGTGAAACCATGGTATCAGAGCGTGCAAAATAGGTTCGCAGAGGCTTTTTAGAAAGGTAACCTCCAGCCCATGATTAAGATTGCCAAGTTTGGCGGCTCGTCGGTCGCCGACGCCGAACACTTCAAGAAGATCAAGGCCATCGTCGATGCCGACCCGGCTCGCCGTTTTGTGGTGGTTTCCGCCTGCGGTCGCCGTTTTAAGGGTGACACCAAGGTGACCGACCTGCTCTATCTGGTCAATGCGCACGTTAAGTACCACGTGTCGTGTGAGGAGCTGCTTGAGGACATTGGCCAGCGCTATTTTGATATCGCTGACGAGCTGGAGCTCACCTATCCCATCCGTGAGGAGTTCGCGGCCTTTGCCGAGCGCGCCCGCTCGGGCGGTTACTCCACCGAGGAGCTCGTGAGCCGCGGTGAGTACTTCACCGCTCGCCTGATGGCCGAGTACCTGGGCCTGCCGTTCCTGGATGCCGCGACGGTCGTTGCGTTCCATCACGACGGTACGCTCAGCATGAACCGCACCTCCGAGCTGGTGCAGGAGTACGGTCAGCAGGGCGGCTTTGTTATGCCCGGTTTCTACGGCGCGACGCGTGAGGGCCAGATCAAGCTGCTCGATCGTGGCGGCGGCGATATCTCGGGCTCGATTTTGGCTAAGTGCCTGGGCGCCGACCTATACGAGAACTGGACCGACGTCTCGGGTTTCTATTCTGCGGATCCGCGTATTGTTCCCGAGGCTCAGCCCATTGCGCGCGTTACCTACGAGGAGCTGCGCGAGCTTTCGTACATGGGCGCAAGCGTCCTGCACGAGGAAGCCGTGTTCCCCGTGCGCGAGGCAGGCATTCCGCTGGTCATCAAGAACACCAATGCGCCGCAGGACCCCGGCACCATCATTAGCGAGACGGCTGATGAAGGCGAGGCGGAGCCCATCATTACCGGCGTGACCGGCAAGCGCGGTTTTGTCGCCATCAACGTCGCCCGCGACCGCACCAAGCCCCGCGTCGGCTTTATGCGCCGTGCGCTTTCGGTGTTCGAGCGCTATGACGTTTCCGTCGAGCACATGCCCACCGGTGTCGACCGCTTTGGCGCCGTGGTGCAGGAGCAGGATGTGCACGATTCGCTGTACTCACTCGTGGGCGACATCCAGCAGGAGGTCGAACCGCTCGAGATCGAGGTTGTCGAGGGCTTGGCGCTCATCGCTACCGTCGGCCGCAACCTGCGCGGTCGTGCAGGTATCTCGGGCCATCTGTTTGGCATGCTCGGCCAGGCCGGCGTGAGCGTGCGTATGATTTCGCAGAGCTGTGACGAGATCAACATCATTATCGGTGTCGAGGAGAAGGACTTCGACCTAGCGATTCGGACCATTTACCGTGCCTTCTCCGATGAGAACGGCATTGTGAAGGTCTCCGACCTGGAGGCTCCCGCGCCGGTCGATCCCGCTCTGGCCGCGCTCAAAAAGTAGCGACTGCTCGGTAGATTTTTGGGTCATGTCTCAAAAAACTAAGGCGGGGCGTTTCGTTTCGGTTTCGTTTCGACGGGGCGGGTTTCGTGTCCGCCCCGTTCTTGTATACACTGGCAACAATATTCGGCCTGCTTGGCGTGCGGGCGATAGCCACAACCTTTAAAGGGGGAAGCATGAAACAGTACACGGTTGCTATTTTGGGCGCCACGGGAGCCGTGGGCACCCAGATGCTCGAGTGCCTCAACGAGCAGGAGTTTCCGGTCGGTAAGCTCAAGCTGCTAGCGAGCGCGCGCTCTGCAGGCAAGACCGTTGAGTTCCGCGGCGAGCAGGTTGTGATTGAGGAGGCTTGCCCCGAGGCCTTTGAGGGCTGCGACATCGTACTCGGCGCCGCCGGCGACGATATCGCCAAGGAGCTGCTGCCTGAGGCCGTCAAGCGCGGCGCCGTCGTAGTCGATAACAGCCACGCCTTCCGCATGGATCCCGAGGTGCCGCTGGTCGTGCCCGAGATCAATGCCGACGATATCAAGTGGCATCACGGCCTTATCGCCAACCCCAACTGCGCGACCATTATCGGCCTGGTTCCCACGTGGCCGCTACATCAGCTCGCTGGCGTGAAGCGCATGATCGTCTCGACGTACCAGGCGGCTTCGGGTGCTGGCGCTCCCGGTATGGCCGAGCTCGAGGCTCAGCTGGCCGCCCTGGGCCGTGGCGAGGAGATTCCCGAGCCGCGCGCGTTTGCCGCCCAGCTCGCGAGCAACCTGATTCCGCAGATTGGCGGCGTCAAGGAGGAGGGCTTTACCTCCGAGGAGATGAAGTTGCAAAACGAGGGCCGCAAGATCATGCATCTGCCCGAGCTGCGCGTGAACTGCACCTGTGTGCGCGTGCCCGTGCTGCGCTCGCACTCCGAGAGCATCACGCTTGAGTTCGAGCGCGACATCACGGTGGAAGAGGCCCGTGCCGCGCTGGCTGCCGCTCCGGGTGTCAAGCTAGTTGACGACATGAGCGCCGAGGATGCGCGCGACCGCTTCCCCATGCCGATGGACACCTCCGACCAGGACCTGATTTGGGTCGGTCGCGTACGCCGCGACATCTCGAACCCCGAGGCTGCGCGCGGCATCACCTTCTGGTGCTGCGGCGACCAAATCCGTAAGGGCGCGGCAACCAACGCCGTCCAGATCGCTAAGCTGCTCTGCGAGTAAGTTGACCTGTCCGGCGGGGACCGGGCTTAGTTTTCAGAACGTCCTCGACCATGTGTGGCGCCTTGTCCTGCTCCTTCGGAGCCGCGGACAAGGCGCCACACTGGTCTGCGGAGTGTTCTGAAAGCTAAGCCCGGCCCCCGCCTGCGGTGACTCGGCTGCGAGCAGTCTGCGATGGGGCCGTTGTTGGTTGGGGCCGCTGGGCTGATGTGGGGGGCGCGCGGCTGTTGCGGGCCCTGGTCCCGGCGGCGGCCTCGGCGCTTCGCGCCTGCCGCCTTTGGGGACTGTGGGGCGCGGCCGGCAGCTGCGGCGCGTTGCGCCTGCTGCCTGCGGGGACTTTGGGGTCGTGCGGCAGCTGCGGCGCTGCGCGCCTGCTGCCTTGGGTGACTTTGGGGTCGATTGGGGTTGTCTGCACAATTCGCGGTATTATGTTGCGGAGTTTTGAAAGGAGCCGCTGGTGGTCACGACGACGTTTGCTTCGCCTTTGGGCGAAATCTTGCTTGCCGCTGATGGCCGCGGTCTGACGGGACTTTGGTTTGAGGGGCAGGAGCATTTTGGCTCCACGCTTCTCAAAGAAGATCCCGAACATGTTGAAGGCGCCGATGCAGTTTCTGGTGCTGGCGGCATGTCGTCGGTGAGTCCGGCAAATGGTGCGGCGTCTTCGGTGCTTGAGCGTTCCTGGGCTTGGCTGAATGCTTATTTTGCAGGGCAGGAACCTCGGTTTACGCCGCCGTTGCATATGATCGGCACGGCGTTTCAGCGTGAAGTTTGGTACGAGCTGCTTTCTATTCCGCGTGGCGAGGTCGCTACGTATGGCGAGATCGCCCAGCGTGTTGCGGCTCGACATCGTGTACCGGGAAACGAGGCGCCCGTTGTGTCTCCCCGTGCCGTGGGGACTGCGGTTGCACGCAATCCCATTTCGATTATCGTGCCGTGCCATCGCGTGGTTGCCGCCGATGGTTCGCTCAACGGATATGCCGGCGGGCTTGACCGCAAGGAGTGGCTGCTTCGGCTTGAGGGCGCGTACGAGGAATAGTGCCCGAGCTCTTTGCATGATAAAGGTGCCGCGAAAGGGTGAGTTGCTGTTCTATCGTCTCCGGCGTGCGGACAAGCGTTTGACATCTGCGCCTTAAGTTTGGCTAAGCCATATCCTGCGTATTTAAAAACGCGCAGGTTGAGCGGCTAAGGCTGCGCTAAGGCGGTTGACGGTGCGCTATCATCGGCAGTATCGAAACCTGTATAGCCGTGCGCCAAAGGAACAACTATGAAGCTGATGCTTGCCGAGGACGAACCCGGCCTCTCCCGCGCCCTTACCGCGATTCTTCAACATAGCGACTACGAGGTCGATACCGCGCTCGATGGTCTGACGGCGCTCGAGTATCTGCTCGCCAACGACTATGACGCCGCAATTCTGGACATCATGATGCCCGGCATGGACGGTATCGAGGTACTCAAGCGCACACGCGCCGCCGGTAAGCGACTGCCCATCATCATGCTCACGGCAAAAAGCGAGGTGTCCGATAAGGTCGAGGGCCTGGATGCCGGTGCCAACGACTACCTGACCAAGCCGTTCGCCGCCAAGGAGCTGCTCGCACGCATTCGCGCCATGACGCGTGCCGCGACGGCAATTGACGCCACGACGCTCAGCGTGGGCAACGTGCGCCTCGACACGGCATCGTGCACACTCGTGGGCCCTTTGGGCGAGGAGCACCTGGCCAATCGAGAGTTTCAGCTTATGGAGCTCTTTATGCGCAACGCCGGCACGCGCATGCCCACCGAGCGTTTGATGCTCGAAGTTTGGGGTGAGGACGCGCCCGAAGGCGCTAACGTGGTGTGGGTCTATATCTCGTACCTGCGCAAAAAGCTGACGGCGCTTGGTGCCAACGTGGCCATCCGTGCATCGCGCAACCAGGGCTATTCGCTCGAGGTTGTTGAGGAGGGCGAATAGGCGTGAGCGCGAGTGCGTGGTGGAAGCGCACGACGGCAAAGCTCGGCATGGGCGCGGACTCGGGTAATCCGGGGCGCGCCGATGCTGCCAGTGCAATGGGACGTCGCCTGCGTCGTAAGTTCATCCTGGTTGCCATGGGTGCCGTGACCGCCGTGCTTACGCTTATCATCGCCGGCATCAATATCGTCAACTACTCGCATGTCTGCAAGATGGCCGACGCTCGTCTGGACTATATCTTGGCGGGCAAGGACGGCATCGATTGGACGGATGAGCCCAAGACCGATCTCGGCGAGGATGTGGGCGCCGGTAAGACCGCTGCCGGTGACAGGGTGGTCATGCGCACCGGGCACTTCGAAGGTATGACGGCGGAGTCTCCCTTCGACACGCGCTACTTTACGGTGTCGATTGCCGGTGGGCAGGTGACCGATGTCAACACGGCCCGCATTGCCGCGGTGGGTGCCAAGCGTGCTGCACGCATCGCTGCAGGACTATATTCCAAGGGTTGGACCTCGGGCTTTTCTGGTAACTACCGCTATACGGTTACGGTTCAGGGCGACGAGACCACCTATGTGTTTGTGGACTGCTCGCGCGAGCTTGCAAGCTTTCATTCGTTTTTGAGCGCGAGCGTGGCGATTAGTTGCATTGGCTGGCTGGCGGTGTTGGCAATTGTGGCGGGTGCCTCGGGCGCGGTGATTCGGCCGATGGTCGAGAGCTACAGCAAGCAAAAGCGCTTTATTACCGATGCAAGCCACGAGATCAAGACGCCGCTGGCCGTGATTGATGCCGCCAATGAGGTGCAAGAGATCGAGAGCGGCGAGAGCGAGTGGACGCAGAGCATTCACGAACAGGTTGCACGGTTGACGGCGCTCACGGAGCGTCTGGTGTTTTTGGCTCGCATGGACGAGGGTTCGGCGGGCTTTACCATGATATCGATCGATCTTTCGGAGGCAGTGGACAAGGCGGCGTCGCCGTTTGAGTCGGTGGCGGTTTCGCGTGGCAAGCGTCTGTCGACGTCGATTGCGAGTGGCGTGCGGGCCCATGCCGATGCTGCAGCGGTGGCGCAGGTGGTTGAGCTGCTGCTGGATAACGCCACGCGCTATGCGAGTGAGGGCAGTGTAATTGAGTTGAGTCTGCGTGCCGTCTCACGCGGTGCAGGCAAAGGTTCGGCCGAGCTTGTCGTTTCGAACGCCGTGGACGAGCTGCCCGAAGGCGACCTAGATCGATTGTTCGACCGCTTCTATCGTGCGGACGTGTCGCGCAGCTCCAAGACGGGCGGCTCGGGCGTGGGCCTATCCGTGGTGCGTGCCATCGCCGAAGCCCATGGTGGGAGCGCTTCTGTCTGCGGCCACGGCAACCAGATCACCTTCACCGTCCGCCTCTAAAACCTGCCAAAATGAACCTGTCCCTTTTTGGTCGGTGCGAAATGGGTAATACTAAAGAGTTATCCGACCAGATGGGAATTAATCGATGGCCTATATCGAATTCAAAGACGTCATCAAGGCATACGGCGAGGGCGACGCCCGCATTCACGCACTCGACGGCGCGAGTTTTACGGTCGAGCGCGGCGAGCTCGCCATCATTTTGGGTGCTTCAGGCGCCGGTAAAACGACGGCGCTCAACATCTTGGGCGGCATGGACACGGCAACTTCCGGCACCGTGACGGTGGACGGGCGCGACGTGAGCTCCGCTAACGAGGCGCAGCTCGTGGAATACCGCCGCGCCGACGTCGGCTTTGTCTTCCAGTTCTACAATCTGGTCCCCAACCTGACGGCCCTCGAAAACGTTGAGCTCGCAGCTCAGATTTGCCCCGATTCGCTCGATGCCGAACAAACGCTTCGCCAGGTTGGCCTGGGCGAGCGCCTGGGCAACTTTCCGGCACAGCTTTCGGGCGGCGAGCAGCAGCGCGTGTCCATCGCCCGCGCACTGGCAAAGAACCCCAAGCTGCTTCTGTGCGACGAGCCCACGGGCGCGCTCGACTATAAAACCGGCAAGCAGATCTTGCAGCTGCTGCAGGATACCTGCCGCAAGCAGGGCATTACGGTCATCATCATCACGCACAACTCCGCGCTCGCGCCCATGGCCGATCGCCTGATTCGCTTTAAGAGCGGCCGCGTGGAGAGCGAGACGGTCCAGCAAAATCCCGTGCCTATCGAGACGATCGAGTGGTAGCGCCCATGGATCAGGACCGCCAAAACAGCCAACGCCGCGACGCGCAGAACACGGAGCGCGAGCAGGATTTTACGACCTACCGCACTGCCCAAAGCTCAAACGATATGGTGCCGACGGTTTTTCGCCGTGGCATCTACCGCACAATCCGAGGCAGTCTTAAGCGCTTTTTGTCAATCGTGGTCATCACCGCGCTTGGCGTGAGCGTGATGTGCGGCCTTAAGGCGGGTTGCGAGGACCTGTGTGATTCGGTTGATGCCTACTTCGACCAGCAAAATGTCTATGACGTTAACGTGCAGTCGACCTATGGCCTTACGCGCGACGATCTTGCGGCTATCCAAGAGGTCGATGGCGTCGAGACGGCCGAGGGCATTTACACCGAGACCGCCTACACCGCCGTGGGCACAACGCGCGAGCGCGTGGTCGTGCAAAGTCTCTCCAAGGAGAACATCGATCAGCCGGTGCTCGTGAACGGCGATTTGCCCGAGAGCGCCGATGAGGTTGCGGTGACATCGAAGTTCCTGAAGGCTTCGGGCAAAAAGCTCGGCGATACCGTGAGCTTTGCCGCCAATGACGCGAGCTCGTCGAACCAAAGCGCTAAGGACCAGTTTGCCGATGGCGATTACACCATCACGGCCGAGGTTCTCGATCCCACTGATGTGAGCTCCGACTCGACGGTCAACGCCTTCCGTGCCGCCTCGGCGGCGGACTATAAGTTCTATGTGAGCGAGGACGCCGCGACATCTTCTTCCTACTCCGCGGTCCACGTGGTCGTCGAGGGAGCCAAGGATCTCAACTCATATTCGGATGCCTACGCGGCAAAGATCAATGAGGTCAAGGGCAATATAGAGAAGATCCGCGAGGAGCGTGAGAAGGCGCGCGCTCAGGAGCTGACGGTCGACACGCCGACAAGCTTGGATGCGGCCGAGCGTCAGGCCGCCATGCTCTTTGGGATCGAGCAGGACAACATCAATCGCATGGCCGAGGGCAGCGACGAGCGTGCGCAGGCGCAAGCCGACCTGGACCAGCGCCGTGCCGCCGCCGACCAACAGTTTGCCGACGCCCGCGCCGAGCTTTCCGATCTGGGAGAATGCACCTGGTACATCCAGGACCGCGGCAATATCGCAAGCTACTCGAGCGTGGAGAGCGATAGCTCGTCAATTGAAGCCATCGCCACGGTGTTCCCGTTCATCTTCTTTATCGTCGCCGTGCTCATCAGCCTTACCACCGCCACGCGTATGGTCGAGGAGGAGCGCACGCTCATCGGCCTGTATAAGGCGCTCGGCTATTCGCGCGGACGCATCCTGTCCAAATACGTGGACTATGCGCTGTGGGCTTGTCTGATCGGCGGCGTGCTCGGCAACATCATCGGATTTGTGGGCCTGCCGCTGTTCTTGTTTACGGTGTTCGACGACATGTACTCGCTGCCCCAGATGTTGCTTTCGTACGACATCGTGTCCTCGATCGTCTCGGTGGCGCTGTTTGCCGTGGGCGTGGTGGGCGCCACGATTATCGCCTGCCGCCACGAGATGGCCGAGACTCCGGCCTCGCTCATGCGCCCCAAGGCCCCGCGCGCCGGCTCGCGTATCTTGCTCGAGCGCATCGGCTTTATCTGGCGCCGCATGGGCTTTTTGAACAAGGTGGCAGCACGTAACCTGTTTCGCTACAAAAAGCGCGCCTTTATGACCATCTTCGGTATCGCGGGTTGCACCGCGCTTGTGATCTGCGGTATGGGTATTCGCGACACGTCGGTTGCGCTTTCGCCCAAGCAGTATGGGCATATCACGCGCTATGACTTGCTGGCGGTTGCCAATCCCGACGATTTTTCGCAGACGTGCGCGGCATTGGATGAGCGCAGCGCGGCTAAGGATTCTAACGTGACGGTGTCTTCGACGCTGCCGATTATGACCGACAACGTCACCTTTACATTTGGCGGCAAGAGCGAGACCGTGCAGCTGATCGTGGTGCCCGATGACCGCACGAACGACCTGGACGACTACGCGCGTCTCGAGGATGAGTCCAAAGAGCCACTGTCTTTGCGTGACGGAGACGTGTATCTGAGCAAGAGTTCACAGCTGGTTCTTGGGATTCAGCCGGGCGACACGGCGCAGGTCCAGGATTCGTCGCTCAACGTCGCCAAGGTCAAAGTCAGCGACATCTCGCTCAACTATTTGGGCAACACGCTCTATATGACGCAGGGCACCTATGAGCGCGCGTTCGGCCGAAGCGCGCGTCTTAACGGCATCTTTGTGCTGCTTAAGGGCTCGTCGGCCGACCAGATTGCGTTTAGCAAGAATCTTAAGAGTGACGGTTGGCTCACCATCTCGAGCACGGCCGAACATTGGCAGAACTACGAGGCGAACTTCACTATCATCAATTCCGTCGTGGTGCTCGTGACCTTTATGGCGGCGTGCCTGTCGTTTGTGGTGGTGTTTACGTTGTCCAACACGAATATCTCCGAGCGCGAGCGCGAGCTGGCGACCATCAAGGTGCTTGGTTTCCGCCGTGGCGAGGTGCACCATTACGTCAACAAGGAGACGTTGATCCTCACGGCAATTGGCGCCGCGCTGGGCGTGCCACTGGGCGGCTTGCTGGCCGAGAGTTTTACGTACATTTTGCAGATGCCGTCGCTGTACTTTGATGTTGAGGTCGAGCCACTAAGCTACGTGCTCGCCGTGGTGCTTTCCTTTGGCTTTACGTTTATCGTCAACCTCGCCACCAATCGTACCCTCAACAAGATCGACATGGTCGGCGCCCTCAAAAGCGCCGAGTAACCTGCCCTGGGATTCAAGTTCTAGCGAGCTGCCGACGCGCCCGCAGCAGCATTTTTGCATAAACCGCCCCGCCAAATGCATACTTTGACGGGGCGGTTGCTTTTTGCCCACAGGTACCCCCGGGGGCGCCGTGCAAATTCCGGAGTATTCAGCGTCCCGGGGTCCGCGGGCGCGGGGGCGGGGGTGCAAAACTGCGCTGAAAGCCCCGATTCTGAGCCCCAACGCGGTGGCGCGCGCAGACGTGGTGTAAGAGCGTCCTGAGGTCCGTCGCTGCAAGTCCCGATGTTACTCCTTCTTGAGACCGCGCCTCTCGACTATCTCGTCCACTATCTCCCTGGCGCGCCGCCCGAGCGCGCGGCGCCT
>JAXJMV010000068.1:0-1874 GCA_036312985.1 Collinsella sp. | reverse complement strand
GCCGAAGAGGCGTCAGCAGGTCAGTGGGTCATCGTCCCGGCGTTCAGCATCAGGGTAGCGCTGCGACGCGGAAATCGCGCGCTGTTGACGCGCCCCCGCAGTGCCCGCTTCCCCCAAGGACAATTATCAGTGCAGGTAGACAGCTTGTCGATTTTCGAAAAAGCCGACTATGGTTGACCCCTGCGGCTTAAACGTAGTAGATAGGCCCTTTTCGTGGCGCAGCACTACTGCACCCCAAATTGGCACCCCGAGCCCTCGTGAGTTGCCAACAAGCTGTTCGCCCAGCGCTTTATCCGCGCGGCATTCGGAAAATAGCACCACCGTAAGAACCCGCGAACAGCGCTATACGTTGCTATATCTCACTATACTTTGCTATATCTTGCTATATCTTGAGCAAAGGTGGCTCACATGCAAACAAACCCTTTTAAGCCCACAGCAGGTAAAACACCCCCCACGATTATCGGCCGCGAAGATGTACTCGAAGAATTCAATGAAGGCCTCGTCAACGGGCCTGGTGCCCCGGGGCGCCTAATGCGCATAGCCGGCGTCCGTGGAACGGGCAAGACGGTCCTCCTTGACGAGTGCTCACGTTTGGCGCAAAGCCGTGGCTGGACGGTCATAAAAGAGGTCGCAACCGAGGGACTTTGCCAGCGCATTCTCGAACAGCTGCAGTCCAAATTCCAGGCCAAACACGCCAGATTTGAGCCCACCGTAGCTGGCATATCCATCGGCAGCATAGACATTGAGCGAATCGGCCCATCGCTACGCGACGCTTTGAGACAGACAATATCCAAGAATGGAAACGGCCTGCTCATCACTCTCGACGAGGTTCAGGACGCAGAGCTCGATGAGGTCCGAACGCTCTCCATTGCGATTCAGCAGGTTATCGGCGAAGACCTTGATATCGCCTTTGTTTTTGCGGGTCTGCCTTCGATGATTGAAAGCATCATCAACGGAAAGACACTTGCGTTTTTGCGCCGCGCCCTCCCCTTTGACCTGAAGGCTGTGGCAGTAACCGAAGTGTTGTATTCCCTCGAGGAAACCATTGAAGCGTCTGGCGTGGAGTTGCAGCCAGGTATTGCCGGCCAACTTGCCGAGGCAACGCAAGGTTATCCTTTCATGATCCAACTCGTTGGATACTACGCATGGCAGTTGGCAAGACGCGCACATACACCGATTATTGGAGAAGAAGAAGCCGAGCGCGGCATTGCAACGGCACGCGAACGCTTCTGTGCCATGGTGATTGAGCCCGCGCTACAGCGCATTCCGCCCACGTGCATCGCTTATCTGCTGAGCATGGCATCTTTGGGGCAGACGAGCTCGACCAGCATGGTTGCCGACGCCCTAAACAAAACGCCTCAACAGGTGAGTTCCGTCCGCAGCCGCCTGTTAAGAGAATCGATTATCGAGGCTCCCTCGTACGGCAAGGTCTCATTTGCCATCCCCTACATGCGCGACTACCTCTACGAGCACAAAGCCGAACTGGAAGTTGAACTGTAGAAACGGCAACTGCCCTGCAAGACGAAAACCGTTTTCGTACGGATTTAAAGCAGACGTAAACGATTTTCGTCTTGATTTGCGTACGGAATTAAGACGTAAATTGCGCTTTCGTACGCTTATTACCAGACGCAAATTGTTTTCGTCCGGCCATGCGTCCCCAATCTAGACGAAAAGAGCCCCGAGCTCGTATTGAACTGCATCCCAATTCTTGGACGGCTAATTAGCGGCCTACTTGGAGTGGGTATGATGAATTGGACACCTAGTTAAGAGCGAAAGGTGTTCAAGATGACCCAAAGAAGAAAGCGATACGACAGGCAGTTCAAGGTCTCGGCGGCAAAGGTGGTCCTGTCCGGGGAAATGACGGTCAAAGGCCT
>JAXJMV010000067.1:0-7097 GCA_036312985.1 Collinsella sp. | reverse complement strand
GCCGAAGAGGCGTCAGCAGGTCAGTGGGTCATCGTCCCGGCGTTCAGCATCAGGGTAGCGCTGCGACGCGGAAATCGCGCGCTGTTGACGCGCCCCCGCAGTGCCCGCTTCCCCCAAGGACAATTATCAGTGCAGGTAGACGGCTCGCGAATTTAACAAAAACCGGTGCATGGTCGAGCATCCTGGGCTAAACGTAGTAAATGGGCATAGTTTTGATATGTCACTCATACAGTCACAGCGAAAATGAGCCCAAAAGATGAATAAGCGCCCGTCGGCGGTGGTGCCGGCGGGCGCTGTTGTGCGATATGTTGCGTTGTGGGCTTAGTGCCTCATAAAGTGGTATTCGATCACATTGCTGTAGGGGTGACCCGGGCCCACAATGCCCTGCGGGAACAGCGGCTGGTGCGGCGTGTCGGGGTACATCTCTGCCTCGAGGGCAAAGCCGGCGCCCCAGCCATAGTTGGCGTCGTCCTTGGCGTGCTCGTCGCCCAGCCAGTTGCCGGTGTAGAGCTGCACGCCCGGGGCGGTGGTGTAGTAGTCGAGCTCACGGCCGGTCCACATTTCCTCGACGTGCATCGCGCGGCGCGGGTTGCGCCCGTACTGATAGCCGTCGATGCACAGGCAGTGGTCGTAGCCACGGGCTTGCTTAATCTGCGGGTCGTCGGCTTCCATGCCAGGCGCGACGGGGCGCAGCTCACGGAAGTCAAACGGCGTGCCCTCGACCGGAGCGATCTCGCCGGTGGGGATATTCTGCTCGTTGATGGGCAGGTAGTGGGCAGCGTTGGCAACAAAGAAGTGCTCGCAGTCCATGCCGGCGTTATGGCCGGCAAGGTTAAAGTACGTGTGGTTGGTCATGGACACGTAGGTGGCGCGGTCGCTCTCGCAGCCATACTCGATGCGAAAGACGCCGGTGCGTGTAACGGTAAACACGGCCGTAAAGGTGCGGTTGCCGGGAAGGCCCAGTTCGCCATCCTCAAGCGAGGTGGTCATGCGCACGGCGTTATGGGCCTCGTCGAGCTCAACGTCCCACACGCGTTTATGCAGACCGTGCTCAAGATCGCTGTGCAGGTTGTTGGCGCCCTCGTTGGCGGGCATATGCCAGTCCGTGCCGTCGATGGTGATCGTGGCGCCCGCGGTGCGGTTTGCCACGGGGCCGATGGTCGCGCCAAAGCAGGCGGGGTTGTCAAAGTAATCCTCGAGCCTATCGAAGCCCAGCACCACATCGCGCACGTTGCCGGGGATGTCGGGTACGTCGATGCCCAACACAGTGGCGCCATAGTCCATAATGCGAACGCAGATCTCGGGCCCGTTGAGGGTGTAACGATGAACGGGGGTACCGCACGGCGCGGTGCCGAAAAGCTCGGAAGTGATCATTTGGTTCCTAACATCGAGGTATTTCGGACAAACTGTAGCGCGAACAGGCGAGATTATCACTACATCCCACTAAAGCAGGGGGTATTTTTCTCAAAAAAGTGATGATTGGAGCTGTGCGGGCGTTCATTTCTGACGCGCGCGAGTCTGATACAATTTGTTCGTTATTGTTTGAATGATATGCACGCATAGAACGGCGAGGATTTATCGTGATTAAGGCAGAGCGACAGGATAGGGTTCGCCAGCTGCTCGAAGAGCAGGGCACGGTCTCGGTCAAGGAGATTTCGGATGCGTTAGGTGTTTCGGATATGACGATCCGCCGTGACCTTGAGGAGCTTGCGAGCCTGGGCGAGATCGAGCGCGTGCACGGCGGAGCCCGCAGTGCGCAGGGCCGTCCACACGCCATGCTGCGCCATGAGTATTCGCACAGCGAAAAGCGCACGAAGCATGCCGAGGAAAAGTTGCAGATTGCGCGCCGTTCTGTGGAGCTTATCGAGGAAGGCTCGACCATCTTTTTGGGCACGGGCACCACGGTTGAGCAGATGGCCTCGATGCTGCCGGCGTTTCGCCTGCGCATTGTGACCAATTCGCTTTCGGTGTTTAACCTGCTCGAGGCGCGCGAAGACTGCGAACTGTGCCTGGTGGGCGGCGTGTACCGCCGCCGCACTGCCGCCTTTGTGGGCCCCACGGCTGAGGATACCTTGCGCGCACTGGGGATCGACGCAGCCTTTATCGGCGCAAACGGCATTCTGGACGGCGACGTGTCTACGTCTAACATGGAAGAGGGCCGCATCCAGCAGCTCGCCTTTAGCAAGGCCGACTCGCGCTATCTGATTGCCGATTCCAGCAAGATTGGCAAGCGCGACTTCTACACCTTCTGTCGCTTGGACAGCCTGGACGCCGTGGTGTGCGAGCCGGGTATTGCTGCCGGGAATCGCGCCGCCATCGAGGAGCACACACAGGTCATCTGCTAGCTAACGCTACGTGATTGCCAACAGGCGATGCGGGAGGACTTTTACCTCCTGTCATTGTGGAAACCAGCGCGTCAGCGCTACGCAATATGACGCGCAAATGAGGACCCCACAATCAAATCGTCTCAACCTGTAACATCTAGACGTCCAAAGCCGGTCTAAGTGTTACAGATTGAGACAATTCGGCGGGGTCTACCTTGTTTGTCTCGATCTGTAACGGTTAGGACTTAAAAACTCGGCTACGTGTTACAGATCGAGACAAAAGAACATTAGGACTTGAAAATAAAGTTTTGATAAGGGATTCGCCCAGTTAAGACGGTGCGGCAGACAATTGAAATTAGTTTGCCTCCGGAGTCGTAAGCATAATGAGTTAGTTCGATGACCGGAAGTTTTGCAACACCATAATTGCTGGCTTCGGAATCGCTAAGCTCACGTGCTCTATAGCTTTCTCTAACAGATTGGATAGACTTGGACAAGTCGTCCATGATTCTGCTAAATGCCTGAAAATCTAACTGGTTATTCGGAACGCGCGACTTTGAAATGAAGAACGTATCAGCGCCTATGAAGCTGCCTTCAAGTTCGTAGGTCAATTCAAGACGCTGAATCTCATCGCGACTTTGACATCCAAATTGTTGGAGCATCATTACGGAAATTGGACGACCTGATGTGAGGCCGCCGAAATGTTTGGTGATGGCATCCGGATCAACGCCATCGCAATGGCTTGCAAAGTCAAAGTCTAAAAGTGAATTGAGCTCGCTAACGCGTTTCGGTGCAACAAACGATCCCTTACCTTGGATTCGATAGATACTTCCACGACGCTCCAGCTCACTCATGGCAAGTCGGACGGTTGTTCTGCTTACGGCGTATTCGTCGCAGAGTTCCATTTCTGTTGGAAGTTTATCGTCTGCTTGATATTCACCGACGATCTGCTTGAGCAGCGCGTCGGTGAGCTGTAAATAGAGTGGCCGTTTTTCGTGTGTATCGAGCATTAGAGCCTCAGTTTGCATGTTGGTTATACCTGATGGTTGCCTCAGTCGGGATGTAACGTGGGCAAGGTAACCTTAACGTATCACAGAGCGGCTCAGCATGACGATCTGATGCCTGTATCCACGAAGGGCTTGTCCGAGCGTGAAGATATTCTGGGGCAGGCAAATACCGTTCATGGAGTCCCCGATATGTTGGAGGTCAGCGCCGGCTGCTTTTGCTGCAAGGCCTATTTTCTTAATGGTCTCGCTGTCGCAGGAGTCTTGACTCGTCCCGTTCGCCGCCATGACGAGAACCTTCTCTTCAATTGACTTGCCTACGTTGTGGGATCGTACAAAGTCTACGATGGCGCGCAGGTCTGCTTCTTGGAAGCAAGGGACGGTGTAGGGGGCTGGCACGAGAAGGATATCGACGCCGAGGTCAACAAACTTGCGCGCAATTTCGAGCGTCATGACAGGTTCCGCAACGCCCGCTCCATGCATTTTTCCGGCTATGACCAGGCCATTGAAATGCTCTTTGGAGAGTTTAATCGAATGGGCGATTGCATCGTTGGAGACACCGGTTCCAGGGTTGCCCGTCAGGCAGATAAAATCAAATCCGAGTTCGTTAGCCTTTTCTAAGGTCTTGGGAGAGACGCGACGACCCATGGGGATTTCCGTTCGGGATTCAGACATCTCTGCCTCGTTATCAACTGGCTCCAGATTGACGCCAATGGGCCTTCCGCATGCTCGCTTCACCCAAGTGACCGGGTTTTCATTGAGATCATCTGGAATACCGGCAATAACTGGATCGAACACATCGAGCGCGTTAAACAGAAGCAGGTCGGCACCTGCGGCACGTTCGATTTCTGCATTAGTAACGCCGCCGAGAAATTGGGAAGAGGGTACGTTTTCCGCCATGATGGTACGTCCCTCGGAAGCCAGAATTGCCTGTTTTAGATCCATGGGTGACGTGGCGGCAAAATCGGATGCGGACATGTTCAGTAATCGTTTGGGCATTGTTACTTCCTTTGACTAGAACGACAGGCTTGTGACATTGTCTCTAATATTGTTACAACAATATATTAAATATGTTATATCCAATCGGTGAACGGTTGCAAACTTATTGTACTGCTCGGAAAAAATAGCCTTTAGCTGGGAAAACATTATATAAATCAACTACCGTTCACCGAATAAGTATTTGAATTCTTGACATACCGACAAAGCGGAAAAAGAATTGGTTATGACAAATCGCGCAAATGATATTACATTTCGCACAAGAACGTATTCACTTACATAAGTGGATACAAACGGGGACGACGACGGTTGAGTCCGGATAAATCGTTGTGTGCCCGGGAATCATGAAAGGATGTGTTATGGACGCTATCGTCAAATTCCTTGAAAAACACCAGCCCCTCTTCGACAAAATCTCGAGGAACATTTATCTGGTGGCGATTAAGGATGGCTTTCTCTCGAATATGCCAATTGTGCTGTTCTCGAGCCTGTTCCTTCTTCTTTCGACGCTCCCTGCCTATGTAGGCATCACGCTTCCGTCTGAGGTGCTGGATTTCTTCAATAAAATCTATGCATATACCATGGGACTTCTTGGCATTATGGTGGCCGGCACCACGGCGAGCTCACTTGCCATGTCGATGAACCGTCGCATGCCTTCGGGTAAATCTCTCAACCCCACCTCGTGCATGGTTTGTGCCATGTGCGGCATGCTCTTGCTATCGGTGACGAACGATGTTGTCTCGATTGGCGGAGCAGATACATCTGTTTTTGAAACCGGCTATATGGGAACCAAGGGTTTTCTCGCTGCGTTCGTAGCCGCATTCTTGACTGTTAATATCTATAAGGTGTGCATTAGCCATAATGTGACGATCAAGCTTCCCAAAGAGGTCCCTGGCTCTATTGCGCAGAGTTTTCGCGATATCTTTGCATTTGGGTTTTCGATCCTTGCGTGCGCTTTTATCGATCTTGCGAGCCGCAAGCTGCTTGCTGTGCCGTTCGCCAATTTGGTATCCGCTCTCATCTCGCCGCTGTTCTCCGCGGTCGACACCTATCCTGGCATGGCGCTTATCGAAGGCGCGGTCGCGCTTTTCCAATTTATGGGTATCCACGGTGCTTCGGTTGTCATGAGTCCGATCAATGCTGCGCTCTACGGCAATACCGTTACCAATCTTGAGGTTTTCCAAGCAGGTGGACACCCGTCAATTGCTCTCACGCAGGACTTTACAAGCTTCATCGGCGGTCTGGGCGGTTCTGGCTGCACGTTCATCGTTCCTATTATCCTGATCATGTTTATGCGTTCCAAGCAGCTTAAAGCCATGGGCAAGGCATCGATTATCCCGGTGATTTTTGGAGTTAACGAGCCCGTTCTCTTCGGTATGCCGATTGTTCTCAATCCCTATATGTTCGTGCCCTTCCTAGCGGCTCCTATGGTCAACGCTATAATCGGTAAGTTTTTCATTGACGTCATTGGAATGAACGCCCCCATGTATACCATGCCGTGGGCGCTTCCCGGCCCAATCGGTGCATTTCTCACCACAGGTCTTGATGTACGTTCTCTTGTATTGATTGCAGTGTTGTTGGTCGTTGACTTTGTGATTTACTATCCGTTCTGCAAGGCGTATGACCATCAGCTTTGTTTGGAAGAGTCTGCAAAGGAGACTGCAGGAACCTCGGATGCAGATGCTATTGCCGCACAGGAAAATGTCGCAAAAGCTCTCGAGGCGGTAAAGGACAAGGCGGAGCAGATCCGCGTGCTTGTGCTTTGCCAGGGTGCCGGCACTTCGACTCTCTTGGCAAATGCTCTTCGCGAAGGCGCCGCTGCTAAGGGTATCGATCTGGTTTCTCAGTCCGGTGCGTACGGAAGCCACTATGATACGATGGATCAGTACAACGTGATTGTTCTGGCGCCCCAGGCACGCATGTACTATGACGCTATGAAGGCCGATACCGATCGCCTTGGAATTAAACTGCTCACCACAAGGGGCAAGGAGTATATCGACCTTACCAACGATCCCGAAGGTGCAATTGACTGGATCGTTCAGGAGCTGGCCAAATAGTGGATGCACTTCGTCGTTGATTCGTCGGTGTATGGTACGGCCCCGCAGCTTATTGAGCTGCGGGGCCGTATTTCGTTGAGTATCTAATTGAGACAATGAGCGCAACCGTCGTGAGATCGCATTGGCGCTCTCCGAGTCACCGACAAACTGCCTTCCATCTATGTGACCAATTCGCTTTCGGCGTTTAGCCTGCTCGAGGTGCGCGAGGATTGCGAGCTGTGCCTGGTGGGCGGCATGTACCGTCGCCGCACCGCCGCCTTTGTGGGCCCCATGGCCGAGGATGCCCTGCGCGCACTAGGGATTGACACGGCGTTTATCGGTGCCAACGGCATTCTGGACGGCGACGTGTCCACGTCCAACATGGACGAGGGCCGCATCCAGCAGCTCGCCTTTAGCAAGGTCGATACGCGCTATCTGATTGCCGATTCCAGCAAGATTGGCAAGCGCGACTTCTACACCTTCTGTCGCTTGGACAGCCTGGACGCCGTGGTGTGCGAGCCGGGTATCGCTGCCGGGAATCGCGCCGCCATCGAGGAGCACACGCAGGTTATTTGTTAGCTAACGCTGCAGGCGATACTTCTGCCCATTACAGTCTGAAATAGGCCATCGATAAATTTCGATGGCGAGCATTCGGCGCATTGCCTACGATACGGGCAAGCCCCGAGGGGCCGCCGATCGGGCGCCTCCGGATGGCCGTCTGCCCCTGCCCCGTAGAGGGCCCG
>JAXJMV010000066.1:0-4032 GCA_036312985.1 Collinsella sp. | reverse complement strand
CGGCCTCACTCGGTCACCTGGAACATGGGAGACGGCGGTCGACGAAACTGGAGAGGAGGTATTACGAGCTCCTGTGCGAATTGAAGGGAGCGCTCCCGCAAACTGCCTATTGACAACTTATAGGAGCGTCGGTTTTGTTTTTGCAAATTCCGGGATGGTCGAAGGTGGCCGGTTTAACGTAGTAGATGGTCGCATTTCGTGGCAAACGGTCCGACCCAAGGCACAAGGCGGCCAACCTCGAATGGCCATTCTCGAAGTTGCGGTGGAATACGGACTGAATTGGCCCCTTAAAGGCAAAAACGCTCCGTATTTCACCGCGACTTATCGAGGGGATGGGTTTTAGATACGGCCAAGGTCGTAGGATTGGGCGGCTGCCTCGCCGGCACAGATGAGGTTGGTTGTGGCTTCTTGCGGATCGATCGCCTGTTCCAGGCCCATGGGTTTGCGGCAGATCGGAAGCACCAAGTCGATGCCCTGCACACACACCGCATCCAGGTTATCAGCGCGACCGCCCACGACAGCAATCACCGGCTTGCCATATCGCTTCGCACGACGGGCCACACCCACCGGCGCCTTACCGGCGGCGGACTGCTCATCCATATTGCCCTCGCCCGTTATGACCAGGTCGACATCGCGCACGCGCTCGTCAAACCCCACGAGATCGAGCACCGTCTCCACGCCCGAACGCAGCTCCGCCCCGAGCGCCAGCAGCGCGGCACCCAGGCCGCCTGCGGCACCGGCACCGGGCACTCCGAGCACCGAGCCAAATGTCCGAGCACCCTCGGGCACGCGCAACAATCCCTGAGCCCGCACCCCGGTAATTGCCGCATCGAGCAGGCGACCGTAGCCGACCATCCAGCTGTCGTACCTGCGCAGCGCCTCAGCGTCATCCGTCGGCAGGCCCTTCTGCCCGCCGAACACCGCAAGCGCGCCGCGACGCCCTACGAGCGGATTCTCGACATCGAAGAGCACAACGATGCGAGCGCCATCCAAAGCCTGCAGCGCCGGCGCCAAATCAACGCTCGCCACGTGTTCAAGGCCCGCAAGACCGGGGGCGACATCGCAGTCCTGATCATCGACCACACGCGCGCCCAGCGCCTGCAGCATGCCGGCGCCACCGTCGTTGGTGGCGCTGCCGCCCAGACCAATATAGAGTGTCTTTGCGCCCATGCGAACCGCGCGAAGCATGAGCTCGCCCACGCCATAGGTCGAAGCCGCAAGCGCCGCCGATTCCGTGCAGGGTGAATACCCAATACCCGCCGCCTCGGCCATCTCAATTACAGCCGAGTCGCGCTCGTCGTCCACCAGCATCCGGGCAGACACGCGGTCGCCCAAGGGACCTGCCACCTCGCAGGTCACAATCTCACCGCCGCACGCGGCAACGGCATCGAGCGTCCCCTCGCCGCCATCCGCCAGCGGCAATGCGGCCACCTGGGCATCGGACCACACACGGCGCATGCCCTCGGCAACCGCCGCCTCCGCCTGCGCGCTCGAAACGCTACCCTTAAAGGAGTCAATCGCCAACAGCATACGGCGGGGCCGGCGGCACGCAGGACCAAAGTCAAACGCCGTGCCAGCATCTTCACCGGCACCTGCAAGCGCTGCGGCGTGAGCGGTGTGCGCGTCAAGATCGGCCCCACAACCGCAACCAGCGCCGCCCGCTCCGCGCAGACCGCCAAAATAGCTACTCAGCAGCTCGCGGCATTCATCCGCCAGGACCCCAGCCGTCACGTTAAAGCGATGATTCAGGCGCGAGTCGGCATTGAGGTCATACAGGGATCCCAGCGCGCCCGCCTTGGCGTCACGCGCGCCATACACGCAGCGCCCCACGCGCGCGTTAACCATAAGCCCCGCACACATGCAGCATGGCTCGAGCGTCACGTAGACCGTGCAATCGGAAAGGCGCCAGCGACCGAGCGACCGAGCGGCAGCGCACAGGGCCGCAAATTCTGCGTGCGCCGAAGGATCCTGATCGAGCTCGCGTCGATTATGCGCCCTCGCGACAATCTCGCCGTCGCGCACCACTACGGCTCCGATGGGCACCTCGCCCACCGCCGCGGCGGCGCGCGCCTCGGCCAGCGCCTCGCGCATGAACTTCTCGTCGATTTCGGTGATCGTCATCGTTCGCCTTCCCTGTTGCAAATTCAAAACGATGCTATCATTACGACTCACGGAGAGATGGCAGAGCGGTTGAATGCGGCGGTCTTGAAAACCGTTGAGCGCGAGAGCGTTCCGGGGGTTCGAATCCCCCTCTCTCCGCCACTCCTAGTGATGCACCGGTGTCATGGTCCGCTCAAACAGTGCATCGACCACATCGGCTATTTCAGGTCGACGCTCAAGATCGTGGCCCGATTCCCACCATATCGTGAAAAGTCGAATAATACCGCCGGCGACAAACTCAGACGTCGTCTCGAGTGACACGGGGGCCAGGGCATCCTCGGCAAGCACGTTCATCACACGCTCGCGGATGGAGCGGGCAATGCGGTCACAAATAACGTTGGTCAACATGCCCGACATGCTGCTTGCCAAAATGTTATCCATGAGCCGCTCGTGCGCCAGAATCAAATCCATGGCATCGTCCAAAATCGCGTGCCGAAGCGCGCGCACGTCCTCGGCAGATACCGCGCCGGCCTCATCGGGCTGTTTTTGCGGCAAGCCCGACATGAGCTCATCGATATAAAAGGCAAAGTAATCGTTCTTGTCGCGAAAGTGCTTGTAGAACGTCGTGCGGCGAATCATGGCGCGGTCGCACAGCATGGCAACCGTCAGGTCCTCAAAACGATGCTCCTCGAGAAGCTCGGTAAAGGCATCGAACAGGGCGCGGTAGGTTTTCTTGATGCGAAGGTCCACTGGTATCGCCATCCTCAGGGCAAAGACAACACTCGTCAATCTGTCGCATATCTTACACCTGTACCTCGCGCGCTTTGCCCCGGTGCCAACCCCGCCGAAAACACAACGCTTACCGGAAAGTTCGGCACGACAAAACGTTGCGGGTATACTAGTAGCGTTATACCAACGGCAGCTGGCGCATGCCGCCGCGGCCATTCGAAACGGAGACATCATGCTTCCCGTCATCATCGGCATCGTTGTTGTCATTGTGATTGCCTGCGCCATCGCCGGCATCTACAACAACATGGTCACCAAGCGTAACCGCATCGATAACGCCTGGCAGAACATCGATACGCAGCTGCAGCGTCGCAACGACCTGATCCCCAACCTGGTCGAGACCGTCAAGGGCTACGCCAAGCACGAGCAGGAGACGCTCTCCGCCGTGATCAGCGCGCGTAACACCGCCGTCAAGGCCACCACGCCCGAAGCCAAGATGGAAGCCGACAACGTGCTGACCGGTGCGCTGCGTCAGCTCTTCGCCGTAGCCGAGGCCTATCCCGATCTTAAGGCAAACACCAACTTTACGCAGCTGCAGGCATCGCTCGAGGATACCGAGAACAAGATTAGCTATGCACGCCAGAGCTACAACGATTGCGTGCTCAGCTACAACAACGCCATTCAGACGTTCCCGGCTGTCATCTTTGCCGGCATCTTCCAGTTTAAGGAGCGCCAGGGCTTCGAGGCCGCCGAAGCAGCCCGCCAGGCCCCGACCGTCAAGTTCTAGTAGTTTGACAGCGCATCCTTAATCGGCCAAATGCATAAACCGCCCCGTCGAATGCATACTTCGACGGGGCGGTTTCCTTTTTCGCGAAGGTCCCCCTCTAAGCGTCGTGCATTTTTAGGAGTATTCAACATAACCAAGAGCTTCGGGCGCCACGATAAATGCCAAAGACCGCGAATATCCCTGCAAATCAAACGCTGCCAGCCCATAACCCCGCCCATCATTCGTAGAAAACATCGAGAACTCCCGATTTTTTGCCCGAGATCGGTATGCAGGGGTAGCGCGCAGAGATGTGGTGTAAGAGGCGGGGCATACCCCGCCTCTTCCCTTTCTTGAAAGGGAGGGGACACCGCCTAGAATTCGTCGTTGGAGTAATGAAGGTGACGAATGGAAGGAAAGGCGATACCCCAATAAGAGAGTGT
>JAXJMV010000065.1:0-2301 GCA_036312985.1 Collinsella sp. | reverse complement strand
TCGGTAAGACACGCCGAGGTCGCCGCGGACGGGCTGATATAGGGAGAGGGCCTGACCCCATATCGTTGGGGCCAGGCCCGATTTTGCCTCTTGACAATGTCCTGCTCATATTAAAAGGAACGTCCCCAGGTGCCGGCTGTTGAGTTGCGGTGGAATAGGGACTGTTTGGTGCCCGAAAGGGCGATTTTAGTCCGTATTTCACCGCAACTTATTTAGAGGGTGCTGAGAGTGGGGGTCCAGGCGATGGTGGGGGTCGCACCGTCGAGAACCTCGTTGATGGTGGCGGCCATACCGGCGAGGAGGCTGTTCTCGCTTACGGTGAGCATGTCGTAACCGCCGGCTCGCATGAGCTCGCGGATCACCACGGCGCCAGCCAAGATCACGCCCGCGCGCTTGGGCTGCACGCCCGGCAGTGCAGCGATACCCTCCACATCCAGCGTAGACATACGATCGATGGCGGCCGAGATTTGCTCCATCGAAAGCTCGCGCAGGTGCACAAAGTTCGAGTCGTACGGCTCCAGTTCGTGGACCAGCGCCACGAGCGTGGTGACGGTACCGCCCACCGCGACCAGGCGCTCGGCGCGCTCAAAGTCGCTGGGCAGGCCCTCAAAATAGGCGGAGAACTGCTCGCCCGCCCAGTTGGCAGCGGCAGCAAGCTCGCCGTCCGCAGGCGGCAGCGCAGAGAAAAACCGCTCGGTCACGCGACGGCAACCGATGTCCAGCGAGCGCGTTCCATCCAGCGCAAAGACCCCGCGCTCCGGTGCGTACACACCCGTCGCGAGTTCCGTGGACCCGCCGCCCGAATCCGCGACGATAATGCGCTCGCCGGCAAAGTCGTGCGCCACGCCAAAAAACGTCAGGCGCGCCTCGACCTCTCCTGGAATCACCTGCGGCTCGAGACCCAGCTCGCGCAAGCCGTCCAGCAGCAGGGCAGCATTGGACGCATCGCGCGCGGCACTCGTGCACGTGGTGCAGATGCACACAGCCCCAAAGGCACGCGCCTCGTCCACAAACATGCGGCATGCGGCAAGCACGCGCTCGACCGCCGCCTCGCAAAAGCGGCCCGTCGCGTCGACGCCCTCGCCCAGATCGGTAATCTCGGTATGCTTGGACGATTCCACGATCGCCCCGCCCTCGACCTGCGCTAGCACTAGTCGCGACGACACCGTTCCCAGGTCGATCGCGGCCACCTTATATCGTTTGCAATTTGTCATTGCGGGCTCCCCTCCGGGCGCTATTCGCCGTTGGACACGACCGTCTGACCCTCGACGCCGTTAAACCCAAACAGCATGTCGAGCGCTTGGATGTACCACGGCGCGTCCTTACCGACTTCTTCGATTTCCTTGGCAACTTCGCTGGCCTTCTTGGCGTTCGACGACTTCTGGCTCGACGAGGCATCCGAATCGCCGTCCAGGCCCTGCACTTCAATCCTCTTCTCGCCGGGCATCACCAAGCCCAGGTCCTCGGATGCCGCATCCTTGATACCCTCCTCCGAGAGCAGCTTGTCGACGCTTTTTTGCAGCCCATCATTGTATTGCTGGCGAATCTCGACCTGCTTGGTCAAGATATCGCTCGAACGCTTTGCCACGTACAGGTCGCGCACGGGGAAATACAGGCTCACGAGCACCAGGGCAACGACGATGCCGATGAATAGCCCTCGCTGAGGACCGTGGGTAAAGTCGTAGATCGCCTTGACCACCGCGTTGTCGTTGGCGTAGTGCATAAAGTCCGAGCCCGAAAAACGGTTCGAGGGCCTGCTCGACCTATCGTGCGTTTGAGCCGACGAGCGCTGAGCATGCGACGAACGTGCCGGGCGCACTGGTCCATCTGCCGAAGTATTCACATGAGCATTGGGGCGCGAGGTACTTGTCGGGCGCTGCATGGAGCGGTCGGCGCCGGCGTAGGCGGACCCACCGAGCTGCACCGTGCGCGCACGGCGAGGCGACGGCTCACGCGAACCGGCGGAATAGTACCTGTTGTCGTAAATCTGATCCATGTGCGCCTTGTGCGGTTGAGGTTTGTTTGCGCTAAGTATTCTAGTTATAGCACGAGCGCCCGCACCGCCTTCGCCAGCCTTTGCTCGACATAAAAAAGGCGCTGAGTCATATGGCCCAGCGCCCAATGGCGGCCATCAGAAGTGGAACGGAGCCGAGTCAGCCCCGCCCATTACAGTCTGAAATAGGCCATCGATAAATTTCGATGGCGAGCATTCGGCGCATTGCCTACGATACGGGCAAGCCCCGAGGGGCCGCCGATCGGGCGCCTCCGGATGGCCGTCTGCCCCTGCCCCGTAGAGGGCCC
>JAXJMV010000064.1:0-2963 GCA_036312985.1 Collinsella sp. | reverse complement strand
TGAGGACGGCCGAAGAGGCGTCAGCAGGTCAGTGGGTCATCGTCCCGGCGTTCAGCATCAGGGTAGCGCTGCGACGCGGAAATCGCGCGCTGTTGACGCGCCCCCGCAGTGCCCGCTTCCCCCAAGGACAATTATCAGTGCTTCCCCCAAGGACAATTATCAGTGCAGGTCACAGGGGTGGCGGTTTTTGGGTGCGCTCTGCAGATCGTAAAAAGTCTACTCACTTGTAATTTGGGCCTTTGGTCGTGGGGTTGCTGGTCCCGTTTTGGTTGTCGAGGGAGGGCGAATTGAAGCGCCCTCGCACGCTCCGTGCTACAATCGCCGACATGCCTCACAACTAGATTTGCCTTCGAAAGGAGCCTACGTGGCGAACGCCATCGATCAGCTCACGGACCGCGTGCTCGTGCTCGGCCGCCTCACTATCGTCCGCCGCGCCATCACCGCTGTGGCAGTCACCATTTCGGCTGTTCTCCAGACATTCCTGATTCAGGCGTTCATTCGGCCCGCCGACCTGCTTCCGAGCGGTCTTACCGGCGTCGCGGTCCTGCTCGATCGCGTTACCTCGCTTGGCGGCGTTCACATCGACATCTCGCTCGGTATGCTCGCACTGAACATCCCCGTGGCGCTCCTATGCTGGAGCGGCATCAGCAAGCGCTTCGTCATCTTCTCGATGATGCAGGTCGTGCTCTCGTCGCTGTTCCTCAACATCTTTCACTTTTCCCCGTTTTTGGGCGACAAGATCATGCTCATCATTTTTGGCGGCGTGGTCTCGGGTCTGGGCGCTGCCATCGCGCTCAAGTCCGGCGCATCCACCGGCGGCACCGACTTTATCGCGCTGTGGGTCTCCAACCACACGGGCAAGACTATCTGGGGCGTCATCTTTGGTTTCAACTGCTTTATCCTGGCGATCTTTGGCTTTATGTTTGGCTGGGACAAGGCGGCGTACTCCATCGTGTTCCAGTTTATTTCGACCAAGACCATCGACAGTTTCTATCGTCGCTACGACCGCGTGACGCTGCAGATCACGACGCGCAAGGCAGACGAGGTCATGACCGCCTATGTTGACCATTTTCAGCACGGCATTAGCTGCGCCGAGGTCATCGGCGGATACAGCCGCGAAAAGATGTACCTGCTGCATGCCGTTGTCTCGACCTACGAGAGTCAGGACATTATCAAGTTGGTGTGCGACATTGATCCCGGCGCCGTGATCAACGTGTTCCACACACTCAACTTTGTGGGCGGCTGGTGGGGTGGTCATGTCGACGAGCCCATGCCCACGGCCGTTCCCGATCCCGACAAGCCCGCACGTATGGCCAGCAGGCGGGCGCACCTCTGCGAGCAGGACAGCCTGCAGCAGGATGACGGGAAGTAGGGTTTTGGCATTTTGCCGGCCAAGCGTAGTCCATCCGAATGAGCCCCTCGAAAGCCTCGTTGCTTTCGAGGGGCTCTCGTTTGCCCAGGTAAAACCTACCAAAATGAAGCTGTCGCTTTTTGGTAGGGAGGGTGTATCGTTTTATCAATATGAGGTAACATGAAACTAGACGTTATATACGTATTAGTTATTTCAATATTTCGATAAGAGTGATTAGATATGCCTGCGCCCAAAAATGCACCGCTTTACCAGCAGATTTACGACGAAATCAAGGATGCGATCGAGAAAGGTGTTTATGCACCCAAGGAGCGTATTCCGTCCGAGCTTGAGCTAGCCGAGCAGTACGACGTGAGCCGCATTACGGTGCGCCGCGCCGTCGAGGAGCTGTGCTCCGATGGCTACCTGGTTAAGCAGCAGGGCCGTGGTACCTTTGTCTCCACGCCGCACATCAATCGCCAGTTTCACGCCTCGACGTTGCAGACGTTTACCGCGCTGTGTGCCGGCAATGGCATGAAGGCCGGTGCGCACGTGATCGATCGCCAGATTGTGCCGGCGCGCCAAAACGAGATGGAGTTCTTTGGCCTGCAGAAGGATGCGCTGCTGCTGCATATCAAGCGCGTGCGTACGGCCGACGGCGAGCCCATCTTTGAGGAGAACATCTTTGTGCCGTTTGACGCCTACCGTGAGCTGTTGACGGCCGATCTTGAGGACAAGTCGATTTTTGCCGAGGTCGAGCGTGTTGGCGGAACGCCGATTGTCTCGGTTGGCTACCGCACGGTCGAGGCCGTTCGTGCCAATACCGAGCAGGCGGCCGAGTTGGGCATTGCTCCGCACGATCCGCTGCTCAACCTGCGTGCCAGCTTTACCGGCCCCAACGGCGAGCCGGTTCTGATGGGTAAGCAGTACTACGTGGGATCGCGCTACGTTATGGTGATGTAAGTTACGCGGTTTTACCAAACCGCGTAACGGCTCGACGCTGCGCCTCTGGTTCCGCCGTCCTAACGAACGGCGGAACCAGAGGCGCTGCAAGCCCGCCAGAGCGGCAATCTGCCTTTCAGCTTCGGCGGCATGACCAGAAGGTCAATGCCGCCTCGTTTCAAGGCACCTTGCTCGCTCTGGCGGGCTTTCGCTCATATGACCCAATCCGCTGTCAAGAGCCACAATGGCCCCGCCGACCGCTTGCAATCGGTCGGCGGGGCCTGCCGTTGAACCCGTCCCGGTCCGCCCCCGGCATGTCGTCGACGCCTTCGGCTCAGTCTCATATCCGCGGATACCGTTCTGTCGGCCCGCACTCCATTCCTTCGGCGGGGTTCCCCAAGTCTGTCGAGGCGCATGCGGAGGGCTCCGCGCGCACAGCGAAATAGGGGGTGTCCCCGAAGGCCGCCCGGCTCGCCGGGACGGGGGCTATGTCTATTCGCCGGCCTCCCGGCACATCATGCCGAGGGCCCAGAGCCACCTCACGAGCTCGGCGGCGGTGGCGGCGTTCGCCTTCGCCTGGGGCATGCCCCTGGCGAGCATCTCCTCGCGGCGCCGGAGCAGGCGCTCGGAACCCTTCCTCCCGTGCATCCTCACCTCGAGCGGGACGCCGCTG
>JAXJMV010000063.1:0-78169 GCA_036312985.1 Collinsella sp. | reverse complement strand
TCCATTCCGAAGGCGGTAGAATATCTAGGCACGGGAGCCTCCCAACCTCGTTGCGGCGCGGCTGCGCCTCTGGCACTTCAACAACATTGTCGCAGCCCCGACCCGCGGTCACGAGCGGGGGCTCCTGTCGTTTCCGTGCCCCTGGATTGGGTCATAGTGTCTGACTTATGCTCAACCTGCGGCGCTGCCATTGTTGCAGGCAGGAGGCAGCTTGCTCGTTCCGGTGCACGTTTGCTGGCTTTGGCTCTGCCTGTGACGTTTCCATTGTTGGTGCGGAGTGACTTGTTCCCTGCTCCAAATTAGCTACCCCGGGTCCCCGGTGGTTGCGGTGGGCGTGTTTGGTTGGTGCCTGTTGATGGTCTGGGTATCGGGGAGGGCGGGCTCCGTTATAATCGCCTAGAACATTAAATGGAAACGGGACGGGAGCCATACATGCGCCAGGGTTTCGACAACGCGAAGTATATCGAGCTGCAGGCCGCTCATATTAAGGAGCGCATCTCGCAGTTTGGCGGCAAACTCTATTTGGAGTTTGGCGGCAAGCTGTTTGACGACTATCACGCGAGCCGCGTGCTGCCGGGTTTTGAGCCGGACAGCAAGTTTCGCATGCTCAAGAGCATAGCCGACGACGTTGAGGTCATCATCGCCATTAACGCGAACCACATCGAGAAGAACAAGGCTCGCGGTGACCTGGGCATTACCTATGACGAGGACGTTTTGCGCCTGGTCGACCTGTTCCGCGGCAACGGTTTTGCTGTCGCGGCCGTGGTTATCACCCAGTACGCCGGCCAGCCCGCCGCCGATGTCTTCCGCAATCGCCTGAACGCGCTCGGCATTCCCGCCAAGCTGCACTATCCCATCGAGGGCTATCCCCACGACGTCGATCTGATCGTGTCCGACGACGGCTACGGCAAGAACGAGTTTGTCGAGACCACCCGTCCGCTCGTCGTGGTCACCGCGCCGGGTCCTGGCTCGGGTAAGCTCGCCACCTGCCTGTCGCAGCTTTATCACGAGCACAAGCACGGCACCGCCGCCGGCTACGCCAAGTTCGAGACCTTCCCGGTCTGGAACCTTCCCCTCACGCATCCGGTCAACATCGCCTACGAGGCGGCCACGGCAGATCTCGACGACGCCAATATCATCGACTCCTTCCACTTGGAGGCCTACAACAAGACCACGGTCAACTACAACCGTGACGTCGAGGCTTTCCCGGTGGTCCGTGCTCTGATGGAAAAGATCCTGGGCAAGAGCCCCTACCAGAGCCCCACGGACATGGGCGTCAATATGGTCGGTTTTGCTATTACCGATGACGATGCCTGCCGCGACGCTTCCAAGATGGAGATCGTCCGCCGCTACTTTACCGCGGTCGAAAATGTGCGCCGTACCGGCGTGGGCGATGAGCAAGTCGACCGTCTCAAGATCATTATGAAGAAGGCCGGTATCGACAAGAACTACTCGCCGGCACGCTCGGCCGCCCTTACCAGGGAGCAGCTGACGGGTGGCCCCGTAGGCGCCATGGTCATGCCCGATGGCTCCGTGGTGACCGGCAAGACTTCCACGCGCCTGGGCGCCGCGAGCTCGCTCATCATGAACGCACTTAAGCATGTCTCGGGCGTTGACCTTGAGCTCGAGGTCATTAGCGATGAGGCGATCGAGCCTATCAGCAAGCTCAAGACGCATTTCCTGGGTAGCAAGAACCCGCGCCTGCACACCGACGAGACGCTTATGGCGCTCTCGATCACCTCGGCAACGAGCGAGACGGCGGCCCGCGTCCTTTCGGGCCTGGAGCAGCTGCGCGGCTGCGATGCCTTCTTTAGCGTGATCATCTCGCCGACGGACGAGACGGTGTTGCGCAAGCTGGGCATCAACGTGTGCTGCGAGCCCAAGTTCGAGCGCCGTGGTTTCTTCCACCGCTAAGCCTGGATTAATTGGTCTGAAAGGGGCGCATCGGGTATGCATTCGGTGTGCCCCTTTTATCAACAAAGCTACCGTTTAACCTAAAAATAGCCCGTTTACCTGCCTATAAGCGATTTGGGTGGTATACAATAACCCTAACTGTTTCATCCTTTTGCGGGGATGCCGCATGATGGATGTTGCCGGCCATCATGGGGTGTGCCGGTCGCGCACGGTGCAAGTGATGCCCGTGCTCGGTTTGAGGAGGCTGCCATGGCTGGCAAGGGTCGTGCGAGTGTCAACGATATGAAGCGTGTCGAGGTGCAGGTGCTGATGGAGATCGCACAGCTGTCCGAAGACAACGGCGGATTTTATGGCTTTTCGCGCAAGACGCTTGCCGAGCGTGTGGGGGTGTCTCCGTATCGCGCCCGCGCGGCAATTGAGCGCTTGGAATCCGAAGACATCATCGAGGCCGTCTCGCGCTACAGCGACGACGGCGGCCAGCTCGCAAATGGTATTTGTCTCACGGAGCGTGGCGAGTGGTATCTAGAGGGCATCCGTGCCGGTATGCTTGTGCAGGACTTGATCAAGGACGAAGTCGCCGATCGATAACAGCGTGCATTCATAGTGGAAGCGACGCCGCCTGGGCAACCGGACGGCGTTTTGTTTCGAGATGGAGAAATGCGATTGCGCGTAAGAAAAATTGCGTGCGGCGCGCGTCGCGAGTATTACAATGAAGACCCGTAAGATGTGTATGGACAACTTCTACGGGAAGCGCAGGTAACTCAATATGACCAAGCATGTGTTCGTGACCGGCGGCGTGGTTTCATCTCTGGGCAAGGGTATTACCGCGGCCTCGCTGGGCCGTCTGCTCAAGTCGCGCGGCTACAAGGTAACGATGCAAAAGGCCGACCCGTATCTGAACGTCGACCCCGGCACCATGAGCCCGTTCCAGCATGGTGAGGTCTTTGTGACCGAGGACGGTTACGAGTCCGATCTGGACCTGGGCCACTACGAGCGCTTTATTGACGAGAACCTGACCCGCGATTCCAACTTTACGACTGGTGCCATCTATAAGAGCCTGATCGCCCGTGAACGTCGCGGTGACTTTTTGGGCGGCACCGTGCAGGTGATTCCGCACGTCACGAACGCCATTAAGGATAAGTTCCGTCGTATTGAGGAGCAGACCGGCTCCGACGTGGTCATCACTGAGTTGGGCGGCACCATCGGTGACATCGAGTCGCAGCCGTTTGTCGAGGCCATTCGTCAGTATCGCAAGGAGGCCGGCCCCGAGAACGTCTGCTACATCCACGTGTCGCTCGTTCCCTATATCGCCGCCGCCCACGAGGTCAAGACCAAGCCGACGCAGCACTCCGTTAAGGAGCTCCGCAGCTTTGGTATCCAGCCCGATATTATCGTTCTGCGCTCCGACCACCATATCGACGATGCCATCCGCGGCAAGATTGCAAGCTTCTGCGACGTCGACACCGACTGTGTCTTTACCAACGAGGACTGCGCGAGCATCTACGATGTTCCGCAGCTGCTCGCCGAGCAGGACTTTGACCTGCGCATTTGCGAGCGTCTGGGTCTGGACCCGCGTGAGCGCGACATGAGTCAGTGGAACGAGTTCCTGCGCAAGCAGAACCATGCCAACCAGCACGCCGACAAGGTGAAGATCGCCGTCGTGGGCAAGTATACGCAGCTGCCCGATGCCTACCTGTCGGTTATCGAGGCCCTGCACCACGCGGGTGTGTTCTACGATCGCCACGTTGACGTGCAGCTGGTCGATGGCGAGAGCCTCGACGAGCAGAATGTCTCCGAGGTCCTGGGCGATGCCTCGGGCATCTTGGTCCCTGGCGGCTTTGGCAAGCGCGCCCTGGAGGGCAAGATCCTCGCGGCCGAGTTCGCCCGCGAGCACAAGATTCCGTATCTGGGCATTTGCCTGGGTATGCAGGTAGCCGTGTGCGAGTTCGCCCGCAACGTGGTCGGCCTTGCCGGCGCCAGCTCTTCCGAGTTCGATCCGGACGGCCCGTATAGTGTCATCGACCTGATGAGCTCGCAGGAGGACGTGACCGAGAAGGGCGGCACCATGCGCCTGGGCGCCTATCCGTGCAAGCTCGCCGCCGATACCCTCGCGCGCGAGGCATACGGCGAGGAGCTCGTCTACGAGCGTCACCGTCACCGTTTTGAGTTCAACAACGCCTTCCGTGACCAGCTCGAGGACGCCGGTCTGGTTATCTCGGGTCTTTCGCCCGACGAGCGTCTGGTCGAGATGGTCGAGCTGCCGCGCGACGTACATCCGTGGTATGTGGCCACCCAGGCTCATCCCGAGTTCAAGAGCCGTCCGACCAACCCGCAGCCGCTGTTCCGCGAGTTCGTGCGCGCCTCGATCGGCCAGCACGAGGGTGTCGACCGTCTGCAGGTGACGCCCAAGAACCTCGCTACGGACTAAGGGTGCCGGCGAATAAGGAACATACCGAAGCTACTCCCTCGTCGCTCGCCGTGGCGGCGGGGGAGTATCTCGATTACCTCGCGGTCGAGCGTGGCTTGGCGCGCAACACGATTGCGGCCTATCGTCGTGACCTGACGACGTACTGCGCCTATCTGGAGCGGGCTGACATTGCGTCTTTTGAAGAGGTGACCCGTCAGGTCGTGGAGGGCTTTGTTGCCGATCGCCGCGACGGAGGCTATTCCGACGCCTCGGTGGAGCGCGCGCTTGCTGCCGTGAAGGGCCTGCATGCCTTTTTGGTGTGCGATGGGGCCGTGGCCCAAAACCCGACGGCGGCGTTGCGCCTGCCCAAAAAGGCAGATCGCCTGCCGGAATACCTTTCGGTGGAGGACGTCTCGGCACTGCTGGATCAAGACTTTCCCGAGGGCGAGATGGGACTGCGCGATCACGCCATCTTGGAAGTGCTTTACGGTTGCGGCTTGCGCGTGAGTGAACTGGTTGGGCTCGATGTGGGCGATATCCATATCGATGACGGGTTTGTCCTGGTGCGCGGTAAGGGCTCCAAGGAGCGTCTGGCCCCGTTGGTGGGAAGCGCGGCGCGTGCCCTGACACACTATCTAGGTGACGGGCGCACTCTCCTGGCCGCCCATGCTCACGGGACGGAGACCTCGGCGGTCTTTTTAAATAAGAACGGACGTCGCCTGTCGCGTCAGGCCGTGCATGCGATATGCGAGCGGTATGGGCGCCAGGTGGGGCTGGTGGGGCTCCATCCCCATACCTTGCGCCACTCCTTTGCCACCCATATGCTCGCGGGCGGTGCCGACCTGCGTGTGCTGCAGGAGATTTTGGGCCATGCCGATATTTCGACCACGCAGGTCTACACGCATGTCGACCGCACGCAACTGACCGAGGTCTATCTAGCGGCGCATCCGTTGGCACATCGCTAGCACCTCGCTGACCTGCATATTTATAGGTATTTGGGGACGGGCTCCAGATTGCCGCGGCGTGCTTTTGCGCGCGCATGGGCAATCTGGGGCCCGTCCCATTTTTCGCCACTTGGCGTCGCGGTGGTGGGCCGCACGTGCCTTGGGTGGGGGAGTTTGGGGGCGATGTGAACGGCATGTAAAGGGATGTAAAAATCGCCTCAAGGTCAACTTGAAGGTTGAGGTTCGCGGGCGTGGTTCTACAGGTGGCATCCCGCCTTTGCTGTAAACACAACATATTGTGTTTTCGAACATATGCTCGGGGGTGTTTTACAACATATTGGGGGTGGAGTGGTGGGGTGGGATGGGGGAAGGGGTGGGGAAAGGTGTTGAAAAATGGGGCGGTTCCCCATATTATTGATGACGTCGACAGGCGGGGTGGTTCCCCGCGTACGTGCCATCTGAGTAACCGAGGGGAGGGCGCACATGGGAATGACGGGTGCATACGAGCGCAATCTCGATGCAAAAGGTCGTCTATCCCTGCCTGCACCCCTTCGCGAGGAGCTTGGAGAGCACGTTCGCGTGTTTAAAGCCCTGGATGTCGATGCTCTGTACGTGTTCTCTGCCGAGGCCTTCGATAAGTGGGTCGAAGGACTCTTCGCGGGTCGTGAGGGCCATGAGGGTTTTAACCCGCGTGACATTAACGACCAGAAGCTCATGAGGGCGATCAACAAGCGCACCACGTCGATGGATGTGGACAGCGCGGGTCGTATCGGTCTTTCTGAGTCTCTCCGCAAGCAGGCGAACCTCGACCGCGAGGTCACGGTTGTGGGCAACTACGACCACCTTGAGGTTTGGGACCGCGCTACGGCCGATGAGGACGATGATGACGAGGCCCTGCTGGACCTCTTCTTCTCGTAAGGGCAAGGCACGAGTAACGGATGGGGCGTGGGATCTTGACACAAGAATATCGGCATGAACCTGTCATGCTCGGCGAAGTGCTTGAGTCGCTGCAGCTAAAGAGCGGCTCCGTCGTCTGCGACTGCACCCTTGGCGGTGCCGGCCATTCGGTAAAGATGGCCGCGCAGGTGGGGGAGACGGGCCTTTTGCTCGGCGTCGATCAGGATGACATGGCCCTCGAGGCCGCTGGCGCCCGTCTGGACCGCGAGGTTCCCGGCGTTCCGCACCAGCTGCTGAAGGGCAACTTCGGCGACTTGGACGAGCTGCTTTGCTCGGCCGAGGTGCCCGGGGTCGATGGCTTCCTGTTCGACTTGGGCGTTTCGTCGCCGCAACTCGATATCCCTGGCAGGGGCTTTTCGTACAACGAGGACGCCCCATTGGACATGCGGATGGATCCGGGTAACAACACCTTAAACGCAGCTGAGGTCATCAACACCTATAACGAACACGACCTCGCCCGGATTCTACGCGTCTACGGCGAAGAGAGGTTCGCCTCGCAGATCGCGCGCGAGATCGTGCGCCGCCGCGAGCAAGAACCGATTGAAACCACCGGCCAATTTGTCGAGATCATCAAGGCGGGTATCCCGGCTGCCGCTCGTCGGCATGGCGGACACCCGGCCAAGAAAAGTTTCCAGGCCATTCGCATCGAGGTCAATCACGAGCTCGATGTGCTCGAACGAGGGCTTGATGCCGCCACCAGGTGGCTCAACCCGGGCGGACGTATCTGCGTCATCTCGTATCACTCGCTCGAGGACCGTATCGTAAAGAACCACTTTAAGGAGATGAGCCAGGGGTGCACGTGTCCACCGGAGATTCCGGTGTGCGTGTGCGGCAACGTGCCGATACTCAAGGTCATCACCCGCAAACCCTTGGTTGCCCAGCCTGATGAGGTTGAGCGCAACCCTCGGGCGAGATCAGCCAAAATCCGCGTGGCGCAGCGTCTGTAGGCGCGACCGCGCGATATTGGACCTCCCGCTCGCACCATAAACGAAGCTTAAACACACTACCAACGTACTCGGGATGGGAGGCGGCATATCATGGGCTACAACACTTCAAGCGCAGCACTCGCCTATGATATGAACGCCATGCCCGCCTATCGTGAGACGCCGCAGGCCCCCGTTGCTCCCCGTGAGCAGCGCACGCCGCGCTTTGATGTCTACACGGGCGCGGGCCGTCAGGCAAACCAGGCGGTAAGCCCGGTTTTCATGAGCGTTCTTAAAACGTTTTGCATCATTGCGGCTATCTTCATGACGATTGGTGTCGCCCGCGTGGCGCTTGCCGGCGTCACGGCCCAGGTGCTCAACAGCAACGCCGAGCTTACCAACACGCTCGAAAAGGCGACCGATGAGAGCTCCGATCTGGAGGTCATGCATTCGGTCTATGGCGCCGACACGCGCATTCGCGACCTTGCGGGCGCTTATGGCATGGTGGAGTCCAGCGAGAGCGTTACACTTGACTTTTCGCAGGATGCAGCCGCGGGCGCCAACGCGACCGCGACCGCTCAGTAGCAAGACGGTAGCTGAGTATGACAAATGACTATCGCCTCGGTTCCGATGGGGGCCGCGGTTCTGGACGTCCCTCGTCGCGGGGACGTTCTGGTTATCAAGGAACGGGTCGGCAATCTTACAACGCCGGGCAGTCCCGTGGCAACGACCCGGCGTCGCGACTTCGCGGCTCGGGCGGCCCTCAAGTGCATAACACCAGGTCGCGCAAGAGTTCGTCGACCGAATGGCTCACAGGCGCGCCTCTGCCTCGCCGCAAAGCCGTCATGGGCTTCATCGGGCTTGGCTTGGGCTTGGGCGTCTTTCGCCTTGCCGACTATCAAATTGCCGAAGCCGATAAACTGCGGGAGCGTGCCGATGCGCGCCGCCTGCTTGCGCAGACCCTCTATGCCAAACGCGGCACCATCTACGACCGCAACGGCAACGTGTTGGCATCGTCGGTCGAATGTCGCAACATCGCCGTGAACCCGCAGCTTGTCGAGGATGTTGACAAGACGGTGTCAGCGCTGGTCAAGGCAACTGGAATCGATAAAAAGACCTGCCGCAAGCTCGTTGAGTCCGATGGAACCTGGGTGTATATCAAGCGCCAGGTGGACGAAGACGATGTTGCGGCGCTGGAGAAGAAGAACCTGCCCGGCGTGCTTTTTGAGCAGGCCATGAAGCGCGTGTACCCCTACGGCAACCTGGCATCGCAGGTGCTTGGCGTGGTAAACGTGGACAACGACGGTCTGACGGGCCTCGAAAAACAGTACAACAAGCTTTTGACCGGAACGAACGGTTCGCTGGTGCGCGAGCGGGCGAGGGACGGTAGCTATATCGCGGGCGGCGCCTATAAGAAGGTTGCCGCGGTGGACGGCGTGGACATCGTGACGACGCTCGATGTCAATATCCAGCGTGCTGCCGAGGACGCCCTGGCCGAGGCGGTCGAAAAGACCAAGGCCAAGAATGGCTCGGCCCTGGTCACCGATCCTACGACAGGCGAGATCTTGGCAGCCTGCTCGTATCCGACTTACGACCAGACCGATCTGGAAAACGCCAAAACCGAGGATATGAACTTGCGCCTGGTCGCCGACGCCTACGAGCCCGGCTCGGTCTTTAAGACGCTCGTGGCGGGCGCCGGCTTCGACTTGGGTGTCGTGCGATCGAGTACGTCGTTTGAGGTGCCGGCGAGCATCAAGGTGGGCGACGATACCGTCACCGATGCCGACAAGCGCGACTACGCCATGACCATGGATGTGCGCGAGATGATGCGCCGTTCGTCCAACGTGGGCTTTGTCCTGGTGGGGCGCAAGATCGGTGCCGACGACTTTGCCGCCTATGTGGACAAGTGGGGCATCGGTCACAGCTCTGGTGTAGATTTTCCGGGCGAGAGCCTGGGTATCGTCAAGGAGCGTGACCAGTATGACGGCGCCACGCTGGGCTCGATGAGCTTTGGACAGGCACTGTCCGTCTCGCCGATTGAGATCGCACGTGCCGTGGGCGGCATCGCCAACGGCGGCGTGATGATGACACCGCACTTCTATAAGTCCAGCAAAGGCGACGAGAAGGACTGGGGCGAAGGCGAGCGCGCGATTTCTGAGGATGCTGCATCCCAGGTGACATCGTGCATGCAGACGGTCGTGTCCGAGGGAACGGGCGTTGGCGGCGCGGTTGACGGCTATGACGTGGCGGGTAAGACCGGTACGGCCGAACGTGCCGACGAGAACGGCGGCTACCTCAAGGAGAACTACATGTCGTCCTTTATGGGCTTTGCACCGGCACAATCGCCCAAGGTGCTGTGCTATATCACGCTCGACGGAACGCCGAGCGGCTCAGATGCCGCTGCGGTGCCGTTCCAGTCCATTATGGCCAACGCGCTCGACGTGCTGGGTATCCCGCGCACGAGGTAGGGGGTTACAATCTTTGGGGCGTGGTTTGTTGTCCCATATGAGGGGTGTTCACATGCCCTGCACCACGCATGCGCGGCGCTGGGATACAATACGCCGATAGCATTATTAGGTTTACAGGGGAGCTGCAATGATAGAGATCGCCGTCAACAACCTCGCGGCCGCAACAGGGGCCCGAACCGTGACGGGAGAAGCCGATCGGGTATGCCGCGGGTGCGTTATCGACTCGCGCCAGGTCGAGGAAGGGACGATTTTCGTCGCCTTTCCCGGTGAAAACGTCGACGGCAATGATTTTGCTTCCCGTGCCGTCCAGTCGGGTGCCGGCGCCGTCGTGATGACGCGTGAGCCCGAGGCCGAGCTGGTCTCGCTGGCGCAGGACAAAGCATGCGCCATCCTGCTGACCGATGATCCCGAGGAGTTTCTGCTGCGTTTGGCGCACGCGTATCGCCTGGAGCTTGGCTGCCTGGTCGTTGGCATTACCGGTTCCATCGGCAAGACGACGACCAAGGACGTGCTCGCCGCTGTGCTCGCCAAGCGCTATCGTGTCTGGGCCACCAAGGGCAATTTCAATAACCTGATCGGCATGCCGCTCACGGTGCTTTCCGCTCCGGCCGATACCGAGGTCCTGGTGCTCGAGATGGGCATGAACCATTTCCACGAGATTGAGCGCCTGTCCCAGTCCGCCAATCCCAACCTTGCCATCGTGAGCAAGATTGGTACCTCTCACATCGGCATTTTGGGCAGCCGCGAGAACATCGCCCGCGCTAAGGCCGAGATTGTCCAGGGCATGTGCGCCGCCGGCGACTTCTTGCCGCTGCTGGTTTTGGGCGGCGAGGACGACTTTACGCCGTTCATTCGCGATACGTTCGCCCAGCCTGCTGGTATCGACGTGATGCTGGCCGGCGTCTCGGACGACGATGAGGTCCGTGCCCGCGACATCCGTGTTGATGACGAGGGCCGTCCGGTCTTTACGCTCGATTTTGGCCAGGGTGAGACGATCGATACCATGCTTGCCATCCCCGGCGTGCAGTCCGTCCCAAATGCCGTTAAGGCCGCCGCGGTTGCCTATCGCCTGGGCGTGACGCCCGAGCAGATCGATGCTGCCTTTAGGGGCCTCACGATCACCGGGCACCGCCAGGAGATCAAGCGCGCCAAGAGCGGTGCCCGCGTCATCGACGATTCCTATAACGCCAGCGCCGAATCCATGGCTGCTGGTCTCGATCTACTGTGCTCGCTTTCGTGCACGGGGTCTCGTATGGCGATCCTGGGCGAGATGGGCGAGATGGGCGATGAGGCTCCTCGCATGCATGAGCTCGTGGGCGCCTATGCCGCCGCCAAGAAGCTCGACATGCTGGCGTGCGTGGGTGGTGAGCTGGCCCAGCTTATGGCCGATGCCGCGCGCATGATGGGCATGGACGAGGACCGCATCCAGGTGTTCTCCGATTATCAGCAGGTGCTCGACCGCATGGGCGGCGCGCTTGAAAAACATGATGTTGTACTGGTCAAGGGTTCCCGCTTTGTTGAGCTCGACCGCTTTGTGGAAGGTGTGTGCTAGCCCATGTTCGGCAATCCCTCGTATCCAACGTATCAGGCTTTTTTGGGGCTTGGCATCGCCGCTGCCATTGCGCTGCTGCTCATGCCGTGGTGGATCAAGCTGCTCAAAGTCGAGGGTATCGGCCAGCAGGTTCGTGCCGACGGCCCCAAGCGTCATTTGGTTAAGCAGGGAACGCCCACCATGGGTGGCGTTGTCATCCTCGTCGCGATCTCGCTGACCTGCCTGCTGATGGGCAAGCTCACCACCGAGCTCGTGCTCGTGCTGCTCGCCACGCTGGCGACCGGCGTGCTGGGCCTGATCGACGACCTGACCTCCGTTACGCATGGGCGCTCGCTCGGTCTGACGCCCCATGCCAAGATGATCGGCCTAACCATTATCTGTGTCACCTTTACGGTACTTGCCGTCAACTGGTGCGGCGTCGCCCCCGAGATTCGTTTTCCCGGCCGCCTGACGATTGACCTCGGTGTTCTTTCGACCACCATCTGTGGCCTTTCGTTCCCGTGGCTTTACATTGTCTTTTGCTGGCTGATGATCGCCGGTCTTTCTAATGCCGTGAACCTGACCGATGGCCTTGACGGTCTTGCTGGCGGCACCTCCATGATTGCCATGCTCGCCATGGCTGCCATGGCGTTTTTGCACGGAGACGTGAACCTGTCCATCTTCTGCACCGCGTGTGCCGGTGCCTGCTTGGGCTTTCTGTGGTTCAACTGCTATCCGGCGAGCATCTTTATGGGCGATACCGGCTCGCTTGCCCTGGGCGCCGCGTTTGCCTGCACGTCCATCATGACCAACACCGAGGTCGTCTCCCTCATCATCGGCGGCCTGTTTATCGTTGAGACCCTGTCGGTCATGATTCAGGTTGTCTACTTCCACTTTACGCACAAGCGCGTCTTCCTTATGGCGCCCATCCATCATCATTTCGAAAAGAAGGGCTGGGCCGAGACCAAGGTCGTCATCCGTTTTTGGATTATCGCTGCGGCCTTCGGTGCCGTTGGCCTTGCTCTGTTCTTCCAGTTGGGATAGTGGTCTTTCATGCCTCTTGCTGATGTCTTTAGCCTGCTCGTTTTGGGTCAGGGCAAATCCGGTCTCGATGTTGCCCGCTGGGCGCTGGCACATCCCGAGCGCGTAAGCGCCGTTACCGTTTATGGCGGTGGCACCTCTGAGCCCAATGACGCCACGCGTGCGCTCGAGGCTGCTGGTGCGTCGTTTGTCTATGGGACCGAACAGGTCGAGGGCGCCTATGACGTATGCGTGACGTGCCCGGGCATCTCGGAGTTCTCGGGCTTCTTTAAGGCCGGGCGCGAGCATGCCGCCCAGATTATGGGTGAGCCCGAGTTTGCCTATCGCCTGTCGCCCGATAACTGGATTGCCATTACGGGCACCAACGGCAAGACGACCACCACGTCGCTGACTGATTATCTGCTCAAGGCTGCCGGCGAGGCCAGCGTTGCTGTCGGCAACATAGGCGAGCCACCGGTCAACGAGATTGACGGCCGAGCCCACAACGAGTGGTTTGTGGCTGAGCTCTCGAGCTATCAGATTGCTACGACCACCGAGCTCCACCCTCGCGTGGCGGTGCTGCTCAACATCACTCCCGACCACTTGGGCTGGCATAAGAGCCATAAGAACTACGCGCTTGCCAAGATCAAACTGTTTGACAATATGGTCGATGACGATCTGGCGGTTGTCGACGTCGAAGACGCCGGCATTCACGAGTTCGATGAGTACATCTACACGCCGGGTCGTCGCATCTGCAAGGTTGCCTTTGACGAGCCTGAGGGCGAGGATGCCGCCTTTGTGCGCGATGGCAAGATGATCGTGCGTCTGAAGGGCGTCGAGACCCCGCTCATCGCTACATCCGAGCTCAAGATCTCGGGCCATCACAATGTTATCAATGCCCTGTGCGCTGCTACGGCTGCCTTGGCAGTCGGTGCCGATGTCGACGGTGTCTGCCGCGGTCTGGCCTCGTTCCAGCCGCTCGAGCACCGCGTGGAGCCGTGTGGCGAGATTGACGGCGTGCGCTACGTCAACGATTCCAAGGCGACCAACACCGATGCGGTCGAGAAGGCACTGACGGCATTTCCCGATGACGACGTGATCTTGCTGCTCGGCGGCCACGATAAGGGCACGCCGCTCACGGACTTCGCGCGCGTTGTTATGGATAACGTACGCTCGGTCGTCTGCTTTGGCGATGCGCGCGAGCGCTTCACCGCCGCTATGGACGAGGCCGATGTCGATGGCGATGTGGATATCGCCCAGGCGGATGACCTACGCGACGCCGTGGACGTTGCCCGTTCGTTGTCGAGCCGTGGTGACGTGATCTTACTTTCTCCTGCCTGCTCTTCGTTCGATGAGTTCTCGGGCTATGAGGAGCGCGGCCGCGTGTTTAAGGACTATGTGGCTCAGCTTGCCGCTGCGGCGAAATCACAAATGGAATAGGGGTTGCCGGTGAGAGAGGAGAGCCCCCGACAAGGTATGAGGAGGCCCGACTCGGACCGTGCTTCCTCACGTCGCACCACACCGCGTTCCAGCCGCGGCGGGCAGTCGTTTAGCGAACGCTATATTGCCGGCGTTCCCGCCCGTATCATGCGCCCCCGTTTGATATTCATGGCCTGCTTGTTTACCTTGGTATGCTTTGGCCTGCTGATGGTGTACTCGGCGTCTTCGGTCGAGGCGCTGCACGAGAATGGCTCGGCGACGTTTTTTCTGGGTCGACAGGCCGCGTTTGCCGTGGTCGGTGTTCTGGCACTGATTGCCATCGTGCGCGTTTTGCCGGACAGCTGGTTTGGGGAGGACGTGCTCAGGATCTTCCTCATAGGCATGATAGGGCTACTGTTTCTGGTGTTCTTGGTGGGTAGCGGCAGCCGTGGCGCCACGCGCTGGCTCAACATTGCCGGCATTCAGTTCCAGCCTTCCGAGTTTTTAAAGCCATTTGCCATTGCGTATTCGGCCATCATGCTTGATCGTTTCTTTTCGCCCGGTGGCAACATCAACGAATTCCTTCGCAAGATGGGCATCTACTTGGGCATTTCGCTCTTTCTGATCTTTATCCAGCCCGATTTCGGTACTGTCCTGATCATCCTGTTGACCCTCATGTGCATGGCGTTGTTTGCGGGTCTCGACCCCAGATTTATCATCGGCGTGCTAATCTTCGGCATTCTCGTGATCGTGATTGCGCTTGTCGCAGAGCCGTACCGTATGGTGCGTATTCAGGTTGCCTTGAACCCTTGGGCCGACGAGTATGGTGACGGCTATCAGGCCACGCTTGCCATCATGGCCTTTGCCTCGGGCGGTCTGTTCGGCCGTGGCATCGGCAACTCAACCATGAAGTACTCGTATCTGCCCGAGGCGCACAATGACTACATCCTGGCTATCATTGGCGAGGAAGTCGGCTTTGTTGGAACCGTGCTGTTCTTCTTGGTGTTTGCGATGCTGATCTACTCGGCGTTTCGCATTGCCGAGCAGGCGACCGATCGTCGGGGCGCGCTCATGGCGTCTGGCTCCGCGGTCATTCTCGCGGTGCAGTTTTTGATTAACGCGCTGGGCATCCTCAACGTGTTTCCCATGACGGGCAAACCGTTGCCGTTTATTAGCTACGGCGGTTCGTCGATTATTGTGTCGCTCATGCTTGCCGGGTTGATCCTGCGCGTTTCGTACGAGAGCGCCCGCCGCGATGAGTATGACCGCCGACGTGAGAGCTTTGCCGTTATGGATGAGAGTACCGCCGGCGTGCCCCACGTGCGCGGCGAGCGTTCTTCGCGTAACGGTTTTACCGTCCTGGATGGCTCTGCGACCGAGCCGGCAGCCCGCCCGCGTCAGCGAACGGCGCCGCAAGGTCGTCCTCAGCGCCCCAGCCCTCGCAACGCGGGCGGCGGATATAATCGAATCGATTTGAACTCGGACCCGTCGGCGCGCTTGCGCACCGACGACCAGGGACCGCGTGTACGAAGGGACTACCATGACCGATAAGATGACCGTTGCTATTGCAGCCGGCGGTACGGCAGGACACATCAACCCCGCGCTCGCCTTGGCCGAAGAGCTGCGTGACCGTGGCCACCACGTTGTGTTCGTGGGCCAGTCGCGCAAGCTCGAGGGTCGTCTGGTCCCCGAGGCTGGGTTTGATTTTGTGCCCATTACGGTCACGGGCTTCGACCGCTCCCGTCCTTGGACGGCGCTGACCTCGCTGTGGCGTGTCAATAAGGCCAAGCGTGCGCTCGCCAATCATTTCTCAAAGGTCGGCAAGCCCGATGCCGCCATTGGTTTTGGTGCCTATGTCGAGGTTCCGCTGCTGGGGTGGTGCAAGGGCGCAGGCGTTCCGTATCTGCTGCATGAGCAGAACTCTGTTCCGGGCCTGGCCAACAAGATGATGAATTCCCACGCCGCTCGCGTGTGCATCTCGGTGCCGGCAGCGCGTTCGGTCTTTGAGCGCGAAGGTGACCCTGACCACGTGCTCATGACCGGCAACCCCGTACGTCGCTCGGTGATCGAGGGCGATCGCGCTCGCGGCCGCAAGGCACTTGGCGTTCCCGAGGACGCTACGCTGCTGCTCGTCTTTGGCGGTTCACTTGGCGCCCAGCACCTCAACGAGCGCGTGGCTTCGCTCAAAAACGAGCTGCTTTCGCGCAAGAACCTCTATGTGTTGCATTCGACGGGTGCCGACGGCTTTGAGGAGACCGAGCGCGCTTTGGCGCTGACGCCCGAGGAGGCGAAGCGTTACCGCGTCCAGCCTTACATCGACAACATGGGCGATATGCTGGCTGCTGCCGATTTGGTGCTCTCGCGTTCGGGCGCATCGAGCGTGGCCGAGATCGCTGCGCTCGCCGTGCCTTCGGTGCTCGTGCCGTACCCGCATGCGACTGCCGACCACCAAACCACCAATGCCCGTTATCTGGTCGACGCCGGGGCCGGCGTGCTCTGCGCCGATGCCGATATCGACGGTTCTGCCTTTGCCGATGAGCTGCTGCACCTGGTCGATGACGCGGCGGCACGCGACGCCATGCGTCAGGCGGCGCGTGGTCTGGCTCAGGATAGGGCCGCCGCTCTTCTGGCGGATGCGGTAGAGGGTTTGCGTTAGTTAGACGGGATATCGTCGGTCGCCCTCGCGCTGATGCGGTAGGTGCGGTACAGTTAACGGGTTACAGGCAGTGTTTACGCAAGGAGTACACGAGCACATGGCTGATTCCCAGACTGCAACCTCCGCGCCCGAGTTTAAGAGCGCCCACTTTATCGGTATCGGCGGCGCCGGCATGAGCGGCATCGCCCTCGTTCTGCACGAGCGCGGTTATGCCGTTACCGGCTCCGACCTTAAGACGTCACGCTATATCCGCCAGCTTACCCGCGCTGGTGTGAAGGTGCATGTGGGCCATGAGGCCGCCACGATCGACGAGGTCAAGCCCGACGTGGTTGTTGTCTCCACCGCTATTCCGGAGTCCAACCCTGAGCTCGTGCGCGCTCGCGAGCTGGGCATTCCCGTGTGGCCTCGTGCCAAGATGCTCTCTGCTTTGGGCCACGGCTACACCACCGTCGCTGTTGCCGGCACACATGGCAAGACCACCACGTCTTCGATGTGCGCCACCATGCTCGACCGCATGGGTCTGGATCCGAGCTTCTTGATCGGCGGCATTGTCGAGGGCTATGACACGAACGGCAAGAACGGCTCGGGCGACTATTTTGTCGCCGAGGCCGACGAGTCCGACAGCTCCTTCCTGTTCCTGAACCCCAACGTGGTCATTGTGACCAACGTCGAGGCCGACCACCTCGATCACTACTCGGGTATCGAGGAGATCGAGGCGACTTTCGCCAAATTCATGAGCCTGGTGGGCGAGGATGGCACCGTCATCGTCTGCGGTGAGGACTCGCATCTGGTCGAGCTCGCCAAGTCGACGGGCCGTCACGTGCTTTCCTACGGCTTTGCCGAGAGCAACGACATCGTCTGCATGCACCCGGATGTCAAGGGCATCCAGAGCGACTTTATCGTTCGCTTTGAGGACGGCACTGAGCACGCTGTGGAGATCAAGAGCAATCCCGGTCGCCACAACATGCTCAACGCCACGGCGGTGCTCACCGTCGCCCATGTTCTGGGCCTTGACATCGACGCCGCCGCCAAGGCGCTCTCGAGCTTTGAGGGCGTCCGCCGTCGCTTTACCCACGTGGGCGATATCGATGGCATCACCGTGGTCGATGATTACGGCCATCACCCCACCGAGATCAAGGCGACGCTTGCTGCCGCTTCGTCGCTGGGCTACAAGCATGTCGACGTCGTGTTCCAGCCGCACCGTTATTCGCGTCTGCAGGCCCTGTGCGACGACTTTGCCGATGCATTTGCCAATGCCGATAAACTGCTGCTGATTGATGTGTTTTCGGCTGGCGAGATGCCCATTCCGGGTGTTACCTCTAAGATGCTCGCCGATACCGTGCGCGCCAAGCATCCTGGCAAGGAGGTCGTGTACTGCTCCAGCCGTCTTGAGCTCAATCAGGAGCTCGAGCAGATGGTGGGCGAGGGCGACCTGCTGCTCACCATGGGTGCCGGTGACGTTACGACCGTCGGTCCCGAGTTTATCGAGTATCTGACTGCCAAGAAAGACGCTTAAGTCTAATGGGTCTGTTTAACGCCGTCATGGCGCTCTCGGGCATGATCGACACGGATGTGATCGAGGACGAGCGCCTTGCGCGTCATACGAGTTATCGTATCGGCGGCAAGGCCGACCTCTTTGTGACGTGCCATAGCTATCATGCCCTTCGCCGCGCCGTGGCGGTGCTCGATCGCGAGCAGGTGCCGTGGGTCATCATCGGCAAGGGCTCCAATCTGCTGGTTGCCGATGGCGGTTATCGCGGCGCCGTCATTTCGCTCGGACGTGAGTTTCAGCGCACGGTTGTTGCCGATGACGGTTGTACGCTGACGGTCGGTGCGGGCGTGATGTTTGCGCGCCTGGTCAACGATGCCCTGTCGCGTAGCCTCTCGGGCCTTGAGTTTGCCGTTGGCATCCCTGGCTCGGTCGGCGGTGCGATATCTATGAATGCCGGCACACGGACCGAGTGGATTGGCTCGCTGGTTGAGGATGTCGTAACGTTTGACCCGGTATCCGGTATCAAACATTATGCGGGGTCCGAGATCACTTGGGGCTACCGCGAATGTAGCCTTCCCCGCAATGAGATTATCCTCGAGTGCGTGCTCAAGCTTAAACCGGCGCCCAAGGCCGACATTCGCGAGCGCATGGAGCGGTACCTGACGAGGCGCAAGCGTACGCAGCCCATGGGTCGCGCATCCTGCGGGTCGGTCTTTCGCAACCCGCCCGATGCGAGTGTGGGCAAGCTTATCGAGGATTGTGGATTAAAGGGTTTTTCGATTGGCGGCGCGGAAGTTTCGCCCGTTCACGCTAATTTTATCGTTAATAACGGAACTGCCTCGGCCGATGACGTTGCCGCGGTTATCAGACATGTGCACGGAAAGGTGAGGGAGGCGTATGGCATCGAGCTCAGACCGGAAGTTAAATTCCTCGGCTTCTAGAGCATCGAAACCCACCTTCCGCCGCGCCGGAGGGCGTTCCGGCGCGCCTGCCAAACCTCAACGCAATACCGTCGCGCACTCTAAGTCTGTCGGGCATGCTCGACAGACCAGTCGTCCGGTCGTCGGCTCGCAGCTCGGTAATCGTCCGGCCGCAAAAAAGTCCTCGCGTCCCTCGGTGACGTCAAAGCCTGTTATGGGCGCCAAGCCTGCCCGTCCCATGGCAACTCCTAAGCCACCGACGGGAACTAAAACGCTGCGTCCGGGTCGCACGCTGGGCGCATCGAAACCGCGCTCGCTGACATCGGTGCCGGCTACCGCCAAGAAGCCTTCGGGTAAAAAAGGCGTCAACCCGTTGTCTTCACTTGGGGCGATGGCAAATAAAACATCAGACGCCGCTTCTGTCGTTACAGGCAAAGGCAAAATCGTGGGCGGCGTTCTGGCCGTCTTGGCCGTGCTCGTCGTCGTTGCCATCGTGGTGATTAACTCTGGATTGTTTACCGCCACTGATATTCAGATTCAAGGCAGCGAGCATGTGACGAAGCACGATGCTATCCAGCTGATAGATTTGCCCGAGGGAACGTCGCTTTTTAACGTCGATCCCGACCAGATTACCGAGGACCTCAAGCAGAACCCGTGGGTCTCGGGCATGGATGTTCAGCGTCAGTTCCCGCATACGCTCATCATTACGCCTATGGAGCGCAAGGTCATCGCAATTGCCTATATCAGCTCCGATGACCTTGCCTGGGCCATCGGGGATGATGACACCTGGATCGCCCCACTGTCGACGTCGGTCGAAGTGGACGACCAAGGCAACGTCATCACGACAGGGCAGGGCTCAAATACCTTGACCGGAATCGATGCCGCGCTGGCGCTCGCTAAGCATTATGGCGCGGTGCTGTTGACTGATGTCTCGGCGGATGTCGCTCCGGTTTCCGGCCAGGCGGTGAGCTCCAAAGCCGTTAAGGCCGGCCTGGATTATGTGCGTGGTTTTTCGAGCGAGTTCTTGGGACAAGTCAAGGATATTTCCACGCCTTCGGTCGAAGCCATCTCGGCAAACCTCAATAACGGCATTGAGGTGTCGCTGGGCGATTCGAACGATATCGCCAAGAAGGAACGCGTAGTCACCAAGTTGCTTTCGCAGGTAGAGGGCGTAACGTATATCAATGTGCGCTCTCCGGGCAACTACACATTTAGGAATGCTCCGACCTCGTAGCGCTGGTTGATGCTTTGTTGAGGGGCCATACCACGCCGTTTATCTGGTTTGTTTGGTTTTCACGGTCAATTATTTGACTGATACGTTCATAATGTGCAACCATAATACGGTTTACCTTTGCATTTACTTTCAACCTGAAGGTTAATGTGCGCAGGGGTCGACCCATGCTATGGCTATAACCTTTGTTCGGAGGACCGACATGCACGAGACAGAGATCAACAACTACCTTGCCGTCATTAAGGTGGTCGGCGTCGGCGGCGGCGGTACCAACGCGGTCAATCGAATGATCGAAGAGGGCATCCGCGGCGTCGAGTTTGTTGCCATCAACACCGATGCTCAGGCACTCGCGATCTCTGATGCCGATATCAAGGTGCACATCGGCACCGACCTTACCCGCGGCCTGGGCGCCGGCGCCAACCCCGAGGTTGGCCGCAAGGCTGCCGATGAGTCCCGCGACGACATTGCCGAGGCGCTCGCTGGCGCCGATATGGTGTTCATCACCTGCGGCGAGGGCGGTGGCACCGGTACCGGCGCTGCTCCTATCGTTGCCGATATCGCGATGAACGAGGTCGGCGCACTGACCGTCGCCGTCGTGACCAAGCCCTTCACCTTCGAGGGCCGCAAGCGCAAGAAGAGCGCCGAGGAGGGCATCAAGACCCTCTCCGATTGCGTCGATACCATGATCGTCATCCCCAACGATAAGCTGCTCGACATCGCCGAGAAGAAGACCACCATGCTCGAGGCCTTCGCGATTGCCGATGGCGTCCTTTCCCAGGGCACCCAGGGCATCACCGACCTCATCACCGTCCCCGGTATCATCAACCTGGACTTCGCCGATGTTAAGACCATCATGAAGCAGGCCGGTACCGCCATGATGGGTATCGGTACCTCTTCTGGGGATACCCGTGCCGTCGACGCTGCCCAGCAGGCCATCTCCAGCCCGCTGCTCGAGAGCTCCATCGATGGCGCCACGCGCGTGCTGCTCTCCATCGCCGGTTCCAAGGACCTGGGCATCCAGGAGATTAGCGACGCCGCCGACGTTGTCGCCAACGCCGTCGACCCCGAGGCCAACATCATCTTCGGTACCGTTGTCGACGAGTCCCTGGGCGATCAGGTGCGTATCACCGTCATCGCTACGGGCTTCTCCGACTCCAACGTCAACCGTCAGGACGAGCTCTTTGCTGCTCAGCAGTCTCAGAGCAAGGCCGCTGCCTCCGCTGAGCCGCAGCGCACCGCTCCTGCCACGAGCCCGGCTCAGGCCGCTCCGACCCGCAACGTCGGTGGCACCGAGCTTCCTAACTTCGGCAACGATCAGTTCGAGCTTCCCGACTTCCTGAAGCGCGGTAGCTTCTAAGTCGTTCTTTGCATTGTTGTGCACAGGGGCGTGTCCGTATGGACGCGCCCTTTTTATTTCGACTTTGTAAACTAGAACCTCCAATCTCTTTACGTTCCCTTTACGATTGCCTCCAGCGCAGCAGGTATCCTTTTAGAGAAGTATGACAGCCGTATAAACGCGGGCTGTAGCGGCGATGCCGCGGTACTTGTGTTATTAGGAGGCTTTAGTATGGCAGCACGTGCGGACAAAGTTTCGCGTGTCGACCATGATGGAGTTACGTTGGTGGAGGGCGCGACATCCGATGTTCGCTTTGCCTTCACCGAGCGCGCCGGTGGCGTTTCCGAAGATGCGTACTCCTCACTCAACTTGGGCTCGCATGTTGGCGATGACCCCTTTGCTGTTCAAGAAAATCGTCGTCGTGCGCTCGAGGCTATGGGTGCCGCCGAGTGCGAGCACAACCTGCTCGTTCCCAATCAGGTCCATGGTGATCATATCGTTGCGGTGACCTCGAACGGCGCCGATGACCTTGAGGACGTTCGCGAGCAGATTGCCGAGGGCTGTGATGCCATCGTCTGCACGGCGCATAACGTGCCCGTGCTGCTCTGCTTTGCCGACTGCGTTCCCGTGGTGCTGGTGGCCCCCGGCGGATTTGCCGTGGTGCACTCCGGTTGGAAGGGCACGATTGCACGTATTTCCGCCAAGGCGTGCCAGGCGCTTTGCGATGCTGCCGGTTGCGATGCGAGCGACGTTTCCGCCTATATCGGCCCCCATATCTTGGGTGACGAATATGAGGTATCCCAGGAACTCATGGATCGCTTTGCCGCCGAGTTCTCTTGCATCGATGCGAATACCTCTCGCATGCTTGATCTTTCCGCTGCCATTCGCGAGGCGCTGGTAGATGTCGGTGTCGACGCGGATAATATCGTGGATACCCAGCTTTCGACCGTGCGTCAGAACGACCGCTTTTATTCCTACCGTAACGAGGACGGCACCTGTGGGCGCCATGCTGCGATCGGCGTGATGCTATGAGAAAGATCGTATCGGTTCTGAGCGCCGCTGTGCTTACGCTTACGCTGTGCGCCTGTTCTTCGGGATCTTCGACCTCTTCCATTACCGTGGCCGGCTCCACGACCTGCCTTCCTATCGCCGAGATTGCGGCCGAGGGCTTTAAGGAGGAGACCGGCATCGACGTGCTCGTTTCCGGTTTGGGTTCTTCCGCTGGGATCGAGGCCGTCAGCGCCGGCACGGCCGATATCGCCAGCTCCTCCCGTGGACTCAATGCCGACGAACAGGATCTGGGCCTGACTCCCATCGTCATTGCCCACGACGGTATTGCGGTCATCGTGAACGACGACAACCCCGTCGATAACCTCTCGACCGAGCAGCTCCGCGATATCTACGCCGGCAAGATTACCAATTGGAAAGAGGTCGGTGGCGAGGACCTGAGGATTCAGGTCATCAACCGAGACGAGGCGTCCGGTACGCGCGAGGCCTTCCGTACCATCGTGATGGATGGCACGCCGTTCGATCGCCGCTCGGCTGTTCTTTCGGGTACGGGCCAGGTGCGCGACGTGGTATCTCGTTCGCGTGGGGCCATCGGCTACATTTCGCTGGGCTTCGTCGATAGCCTCAACGCCAAGACCTCGGTCAAGGCCGTCTCGGTCAATCATGTTGAGGCGTCCGAGAAGACGGTCGCGAGTGGCGGCTATCCCATCTCGCGCGACCTTTACTTCTTTGTGAAGGGTGTGCCTTCGCAGCAGGCGCAGGATTACATCGACTATGTGACGTCCGAAAAGATGGACAAGCAGATTCGCGAGGCGGGCTTTATTCCCGTCACCAACGACGAGAAGGGGAGTGAGTAGCATGGAAGCACAGGAAAACTCCCAGACTGAGCAGAATGTTCAGACGCCCAAGAAGCGCGAGCTGGCGCTCGTATCGCGCAGTACCTATATCAAGGAGAAGGCGCTGCAGTGGATCTTCTTTGCCTGCGCGTTCTTGGCGGTCGTTACCGTCATCCTGATTTTTGTCTTTACCACGTACTCGGCGCTGCCCGTCTTTACTGACATCGGTCTGGCTGACTTCTTTAGCTTTACGTGGGCGCCTTCCGAGGGCCACTACGGCATCTTGTCGCTGCTTGCCGGCTCGGGTCTGGTGACCGTCGGTGCGCTCGCCATGGGCGTGCCGCTGGGCGTGGGTACGGCCGTTTACCTGGTCGAGATTGCCAGCAAGCGCGTGCGCAAGCTCATCAGCCCCGCCGTTGACCTGCTGGCGGGCATACCCTCCATCATCTACGGCTTCTTTGGCATGATCATCATCCGCCCGTTTATCGCACAACTGACCGGCGGCCTTGGTTTTGGTGCGCTGACGGCGTGGTTTGTGCTCGCCATCATGATCGTCCCTACCATCACCACGCTCACCATCGATGCTCTCAATTCCATTCCCATGGGCATTCGCGAGGCTTCGTATGCCATGGGCGCCACAAAGTGGCAGACCATCTATAAGGTCGTGCTACCTGCCGCGAAGCTGGGTATCGTTGATGCCATCGTGCTGGGTATGGGCCGTGCCATCGGCGAGACCATGGCCGTGCTCATGGTCGTAGGTAACGCCCCGGTTATTCCCGACAGCATTGCGAGCCCCATCTCGACGCTCACGAGCCAGATTGCGCTCGACATGAGCTATTCCTCGGGTCTGCACCGCTCGGCGCTGTTCGGCATGGGTGTGGTCCTGTTTATCATCTCCGCCACGCTGGTGGGTATCGTCCGTCTGATTTCCAAGAAGAAGAGGGGGTAGGCTATGTCCGATTCCGTTGACACGACGGTCGATACGACCTCGTCGCGCGAGCGCATCAAGCGTGCCCTTTCCCACGGCAAGAAGGGCCGCATCAACAAGGACCTGTCCAACAAGATCATGCTTGGCGTGTTTCGTGCCGCTGCCTACATCACCACGCTGGTGCTGGTCGCTATCATCGCCTACGTGGTCATCAACGGCCTGCCACACATCTCGCTCGACTTTATCTTCGGTTGGCCCCAGGGCGTCAACGCCGAGGGCGGAATTTGGCCCACGATCGTCTCGACCGTCTACGTGACGGCGCTCGCCATGCTTATCTGCACGCCGATCGCTGTGCTGGCAGCCGTCTATCTGGCCGAGTACGCCAAGCAGGGCAAGGTCGTCGAGCTCATTCGCTACGCTGCTGACGCTTTGGCCTCGGTGCCCTCCATCGTTATGGGCCTGTTTGGCTACGCCTTGTTTGTCGAGGCTATGGGCCTGGGCCTTTCGATGGTCTCGGCCGCTCTGGCGCTCGCGCTCTTGATGCTTCCCATCGTCATGCGCACCACCGAAGAAGCCATTCGCGCCGTTCCGCGCTATATCCGTTGGGGCGCGTACGGCCTGGGCGCTACCAAGTGGCAGGTCGTCTCCAAGATCGTGCTTCCTTCGGCCTTTGGTCGCATTGCCACGGGCATCGTCCTTGCCATCGGCCGTGCCATCGGCGAGACCGCCGTGGTGCTCTACACCATGGGCCAGGCCATCAATCTACCTATTTCGCCGCTCGATTCCGGTCGTCCCATGACCGTTCACCTGTACCTGCTTGCCAACGACGGCATCAACATGAACGCAGCCTACGGCACCGCGCTCTTGCTGATGGTGATCATTTTGGCCTTCAACCTGTTTGCGCGCTTCCTGTCGCGCAAGCGTCGCTAGTTAAGGAGTCCCATGTCCGTTTATCAGTCCGCTCCCGCGTTGGAGCAAGCGGCCATTACGGCCAAGGATTTCAACTTTTGGTACGGTGACTTTCATGCGCTGACGGGGCTTGACCTCAACATCGCCAAAAACGCCATCACCTCCTTCATTGGCCCTTCGGGCTGCGGCAAGTCGACGTTTTTGCGCTGCATCAACCGCATGAATGACCTGATTGAGGGCACGCGCGTCGAGGGCACCATGACGCTCGACGGCAACGATATCTATGCCGAGGGTGTCGATCCGGTCGATCTCCGTCGTCGCGTGGGCATGATCTTTCAGCAGCCCAACCCGTTTCCCAAATCCATCTACGAGAATGTCGCCTTTGGCCCTCGTCTGCAGGGCGTGACTAGCAAAAGCGACCTCGATGACATCGTGGAAGAATCGCTCAAGCGCGCCAACCTCTGGAAAGAGGTATCCAATCAGCTCAACAAGGATGGTTTGGCGCTCTCGGGCGGTCAGCAGCAGCGTCTGTGCATCGCGCGCGTGCTTGCGGTGCAACCCGATGTCCTCCTGATGGACGAGCCCTGCTCCGCCATCGACCCCACTTCCGTCTCTAAGGTCGAGGATCTGATGGCCGAGCTGGCGCCCGAGATGACGATTATCATCGTCACGCATTCAATGCAGCAGGCAGCTCGTATCAGTGACTACACCGCGTTCTTCTTGCAGGAAGTTGCCGGCGAGCCCGCTACGCTCATCGAGTATGGTCAAACCGACGCGATCTTCACCAGCCCGGTGGACTCGCGGACGGAAGACTATATCACCGGCCGCTTTGGCTGATCGGTGCGACTAGTCCCAAGCCGATCGGATCTGGTCCGGTGCGTATTCACTGTGCGGGCGGCATGACCGCACCCAACTGATTGGAGTGAACCATGCGCAAACTGTTTTCCCGTCAGCTCATCGAGGCCCGTCACGAGATGCTGAGCATCTACGAGGCCGTCGATCTGGCCCTCCACGATGCCGTGAAGGCCTATGTGACCGACGACCGCAAGCTCGCCACCAAGACCAAGAAGCGCACGCTTTCGATTGACGCACGCTGCGCCAACCTGGAGGCCGTCTGCTACAACCTGATTGCCACGCAGTCACCGGTCGCCTCCGACTTCCGCTTGCTGCAGACGATCATCTACGTCGACTTTAACCTGCAGCGCATGACCGATAAGGTTCGCCAGATTTGCCGCGCCACGCGTCATATGATCAAGGCCGACATCTCGCTGCCCAAGGAGCTTGTCGGCACGGTCGAGGCCGAGGCTGAGGCCGTCTACCAGGTGCTGGGCTCTTCGCTTTCTGCGCTCGTCACCAACGACATGTCCATCATCTGCAACTTGGCCGTCGAGGACGAGCCAGTGCACGCCGCCTACGAGAAGTTCTTCCGCACCTTTAACCGCATGGACACGGGCGATTTTATGGACGACGACAGCAACTATGACGACCTGCGCCGCGCCATCATGGTATCGCGCTATCTCGATCGCATCGCCTCGATTTCCATCGATGCCGCCTGCCGTCTGACCTTCCTGTTGACCGGACAGCGTATGACTGCCGGTGATATCGCCTGCACTGATGAGGATGAGCTCGAGAGCATGCGCGTGCCTTCGGGCGAGGGTGTTATCATGAGGCCCGCCGTCGATGCACGCTACGTTGCCAAGGTGCCCGTTAACGAGGTCAGCGAGGGTCTTCGCTACCTGCTCGATCATCTTGAGGATGAGGACGATGGCGAGGACGACGAGGAGTAAGTAACCCCGTTCGTCGAAAGATTGTAAATACCTAAGTGAGCGCGGCCTTGCACATGCGGGGCCGCGCTCTTGCGTTAGCATGGGACTACTTGTTTGGCTGTCAGCGGAGGCGATTGGCAATGGATAACTATTTGGACTTGATGCGCGCTCGCCGCGAGCAGATTCTGGAACGTTTTTATGCGGCGCTCGATCGCGCGGGCCGTCCCCACGACGCCGCGAGCCTCATTGCCGTGTCCAAGACCGTTGGTGTCGATGAGACCGTTGCCGCCATCCAGGCGGGGTATCGCCATTTTGCCGAGAACCGCCCGCAGGAGCTGGTTCGCAAGCTCACGGGTCTGGCGGAGCATCCGGAGCTGCCCGAGGTGCGCTTCGATATGATCGGCAACCTGCAGACCAATAAGATCAATGCGGTGCTGGGCTCAGCCGAGCTGATTCACTCGGTGGGTTCGCTGCATCTGGCGCAGGCGATCTCGAGCCGTGCTGTTCGCAAGATTGAGGCAGGCGAGCTCGTCGGCCCCCAGCGTGTGCTCATTGAGGTCAATGTGAGTGGTGAGGAGTCGAAGGGAGGCTTTTCACCCGATGAGATTCGCGCCGCCGCGGGTGAGCTTGCAGAACTTGAGGGAATTTGCGTACTGGGGCTTATGACTATGGCGCCCCGGGGGAATAAGGATGTGGCACGCCGCACCTTTGCGGGGCTTCGTGAGCTGAGGGATGAGCTGGAGGCGGCGCATCCCGATTTGAACCTGCCTGAGCTTTCCTGCGGTATGAGCGAGGACTTTGAGTCTGCCCTTGAGGAGGGCTCTACGCTCGTTCGCCTGGGCAGGGTAGTATTTAGCCCGGAGTTTGCAGTAAAATAAGGCTCTGAAGTGCGCACTGATTATCGGGGCGCCTGCACTAAACCGCGAGAGGACACAACCATGGGCTTCCTTGACGAGATTAAAAATAAGATGCACCTGGGCGGCCAGCAGGGTTACGACCAGGGTTATGGCCAGGACGACGACTACGGCTACGATGACGGCTACGACGATGGCTATCAGAACAACGGCTACAGTGGTGCTTCGGGCGAGGGCTTCTACACCCAAGACGAGCCGAGCAACGGCCTGCTTGGCCAGACGCGCCGCGGTGAAGCTGAGTCGGTTGCCGTGTATACGCGCTCCGGTCAGCTGGTCGGCGATGACTCCCGCCATGCCACGACGTATAACCCGCCTTCGCGCTCGCAGGACAGTGTTGCGAGCGGTTATCGTCCTGGTGCCTATGACACGCCGTCGAGCTACGCCGAGAATACCCGCGCCCGTGCCGCCGCTGCACCAGCGCCTGCACCGAGCGATGCCTCGGCCTATGCGAGCAATATCATCAACGCCACGCCGCAGCTGCCGGCCTATGTCCTGCGCCCCGAGAGCTATGACGACGTGGAGACCGTGGTGCGCCGCGTTCGCACCAAGCAGCCTGTCGCACTGATTTTTGTGGGCGTACGCACCGAAGTTGCCAAGCGCGTCTTGGACTTCTCTTACGGCTTTGCCTGCGGTCTGGGTGCCACGGTCAAGGAGGTGGGCGACCGCGTGTTCATGGTGCTGCCCGCCGGTTGCGAGGTCAAAGATTCCGATCTCAAGAAGCTTCGTGCCGACGGCTACCTTAAGTAAAGACAAGACGAGGAGATTCCCATCAACATCTACACTATCGTCCAGCTGGTCAACACGCTGTTCAACTTCTATTCCACGCTCATTGTCGTCTACTGCTTTATGACGTGGATTCCCATGAAGCAGGGTGGTTTGCTTCAGGATATTGCCGCGGTGCTTGATAGCGTGTGCGGTCCGTGGCTCAACCTGTTCCGTCGTTTCATCCCGCCGATGGGCGGTATCGATTTTTCGCCGGTCGTTGCGATTATTGCGTTGCAGTTGGTGCAGAGGCTGGTTCTGCAGCTTCTTATAGGTATACTCGTGTAGAACTGACTTAGTAACTTACGTCGGGCGTGTAGCGCCGAGGCGATGAAAAAGGAGACTTGTTATGGCTATTACCCCTGCAGACATCCAGGCTCAGACTTTCTCTGAGGCCAAGCGTGGCTACGATCCTGCTGAGGTCGACGTCTTCTTGGAGACGCTGTCCTCCGAGGTTGACGCTATGCTCGCTAAGATCGTCGACCTTAAGGGTCGTCTGACTGCTACCGAGCAGCAGCTTGCCGATGCGCAGGCTCAGCTTGCCCAAGCTCAGGATGCCACCGCCCAGGCCGTTCCTGCCGCCCCCGTGGCTGCTCCCGCCCCTGACTTCTCCGCTCAGGAGCGCCAGATTTCCGCTGCCCTGATCGCTGCCCAGCAGACCGCTGAGACCATCGTCAACGATGCCAATGAGAACGCTGAGCGTATTCGCAACGAGGCTGACGCCAAGGCCCGCGAGGTTATCCGCCAGGCTCTGACCGAAAAGCAGGCTGAGCTCGAGGAGATCGATCGTCTCAAGGCTTCTCGTGAGGAGTTCAAGGCCGAGTATCTCAAGCTCATCCAGCACTTCATGGACGATGCCCAGAACTCCTTCCCGGCCGACCTCATGGCCTCCACGCCGGTCGGTTCTGCCGCTTCTCCTGCGGTGACTGTTCCCGCCGAGCCGCTGCCCGTCGCTGACCCGGTTGTCCCCGTGGCCGATCCCTTCGCCCCGATCGACAACTTCGCTGCCGACGACCTGGACTAACATTCGGCCTACAATTTAGTGCCTAGAAAGGACCCGCAGCTTGCGGGTCCTTTTTTATGACTGTACCGGGGCGCGCAACATAAAAAACCGAGCCCTGCACATAGTGGCGCAGAACTCGGCGAACCGGTGAGCGGTCAAGGATAGGTTTTAGGGCATGTCCCAAAATCTACTTGAGGAGGAAGTCGGAGAGGGGAATGGTACGGGCCTCGCGATGCTCGGAATCGGCGATGTGGTCGGCAGGATATCCGCAGACGAGCATGTGATAGGGATAGACGCCCTCGGGCAGGTTGAACTGCTCCTGTGCCACCTCGGGCTTAAAATGGCATACCCAACACGTTCCCAGGCCCTGCTCGGTGGCCTCCATCATCATCTGATCGCACACTATGGACGTATCGATTTCACTGGAATTCATCTGGTCATACGGGCGCGCCCAAGCGTCTTCGGTAACGCTACAAATAAGGAAGATGAGCGGAGCGCCAAAGATAGATCCATCACGAGCAAACCGAGGCTGACAAGCAGCAGCCTTCTCCAGAAGCTCAGGCGTATCCAGCACCATCACACGAGAAGGATGATTATTACAAGCAGAAGGAGCAATCCGCCCAGCCTCAACAATGGCATCCACCACAGCCTGCTCCACAGCCCGATCTTCAAACTCACGACAAGAATACCGACCCCGAGCCAGATCCAAATAAGACATACAAGCCCTCCAACAATTAAAAATCAAACAAACCCAAAGTAACCCAAACAGTACCCAAAGCAGCAATCAGCCAAACGCTCATCGAGGGCCAAAGTGTCCGAACGGATACCAAAGGTCCCTTCAGCCAAACCCCCATTGCGCTATAACTATCAGCCAAAGTTCCCAATGGTGGTACGTAAGGGAGCGGGCCCGGCCACTAATAACCTTTTGAACGACTCTGCTTGCAGCCGGAGTGAAAAAGGTTATTAGTGGCCGGGCCCGCGACCGCCGGGACACGTACCCCCAATTAACTGTTCTTCATGACAATCGAATCCACAACATCGGCCACATTCTCGCAGCAGTCGGCGCAGTACTCCAGGAAGGCGTAGACGTCACGCCAAGCGATGACCTCGAGCGGATCCTTGCCGTTAACGTGCAGGTTGCGCATGGCGTTGATGTAGAGCTCGTCGGCCTCGGACTCGATGGTGTTGATCTGGATGACCAGCTCGCGCAGCGTTTTGGACTTGCGGTAGTTGGGAAGCTCGACCATCAGGTCTTTCATGGCGCGGCAGGCGTCAGTCACCTTGTGGGCGATGACGATGGCGTCGGGATGGATGCTCTGGATGTTGGTGAAGTAGACGCGCTGCACGACGCCCTCAATACGGTCGAGCACGGTGTCGAGCGCGCAGCTCATCAGATCCAGATCCTCGCGCTCGAGCGGGGTGATAAAGGCGGTGAGCAGGGCGTCTTCGAGCTCGTGGTGCTTCTTGTCTGCCGCATGCTCAATCGCATGCATCTCCTCGAGCATGTCGTGGATCTGCGCGGGATCAAAGTTCTCAAAAATCTTGATGAGCAACTCTGCGGCCTGGACAGCAAGGTCGGCGCAGGCGACGTAGTTGTCAAAGTAGAACGAATCGGGTTTCTTTGCCATGGGTGGGTCCTTTCGAGGCGAAGACGGGTGGGCGAAGTGTTGCGGTCCAGATGGACGTTCGGTTTGACTAGAGGAACATCATGAACAGCTTGGCCATGACAAAGCTGATGAGTCCGCAGGCGGGGAAGGTGAAGAACCAGGTGAACATCATGTCCTTGACGACGCCGAAGTTGATGGCCGAGAGGCGCTTGACGGCACCGACGCCCATGATGGCGCAGGTCTTGATGTGTGTGGAGGACACGGGGATGCCGGTAAGGGTGGCAAGCAGCAGGTTCGCGGCGCCCGCGAGGTCGGCGGAGAAGCCCTGATACTTCTCGAGCTTAACCATGCTCTGGCCGACGGACTTGATGATGCGCTCACCGCCCACGCTGGTGCCGATACCCATGGTGGCCGAGCACAGCAGCATAATCCAGATGGGGATGCCGGCATCGCCGACGCTGGTCTGGCCGTTTGCGAAGGCCACGCCTAAAAAGAGCACGCCGATGAACTTCTGTCCATCCTGCGCGCCGTGCATAAAGCTCATGGCCGCAGCGCTCGCAATCTGAGCGTATTTAAAGAAGACATTGGCACGTCGCCTGTTGGCGGCGGCGAAAAGAATCGAGACGAGTTTGCACAGGACCCAGCCCATGACAAAGCCCAGGCCGATGGAGAGCGCCAGGCCGTAGATGACCTTCATCCACTCGTGGACGTTGACGCTGCTCGCGCCGCCGAGGGCGATAGCGGCACCGGTCAGGCCGGCGATAAGGCTGTGGCTTTGCGAGGTGGGGATGCCAAAACGCGACGCTGTGGCGCCGTAGACGACGATGGAGAACAACGCCGCGCACAGGCAGGCGAGCGCCATGGTGCTGTTTCCGCCAAAATCGACGATATGTGAGATGGTGTTGGCGACGCTCGCATTAAAGTGCGTCATGATGAGCACGCCGAGGAAGTTGAATGCGGCGCTCATGAGAATGGCGGCGCGGGCGGGCATGCAACGCGTAGTGACGCAGGTCGCGATGGCGTTGGGCGCGTCGGTCCATCCATTGACGAAGATGGCGCCCAACGCGAGGATCACGGTGACGGCAAGGACTGGGTTCGACACAATTTGGCCGAGGAAGGTTGAGAACGTTACGTCCATATATGGGCTTTCTCGAAGTTTGCAGACACGTTACAAAAACATGATAAATCGTATCACCTCCTACGGGTTTCTTTGCCGAGTTCTGATGGGAGAAGTAATTTTTTGGCACTAAAATTGAATATTAGCCCTGTTGACCGTGGGTGTTCTTTTTGCTATCACGCCATGCGGACACGCGCGTTCGCTCCGACACTCCAAAACCACAGTCTGTTCGCTTTACAACATGCAAACATGCGTTCGATAATAGGAGACATGGAATATCGACAGACAGATGGCAAAACTCGGCGCGTGCACAAGCAGTATGTGGACGTCGTGGCTCGCATCCTCGCGGGCGGACAGGTCGTGCCGGTCACCGTCTGCTGGGTCGACGGTCGTTGCTTTACGATTGACGAGATTGTCTCGACCGCTGGGTTTGGCCTGACGGTTCACGGCATCCGTACGGCAACCTATAAGGTGCGTTTTGGCGGGCACGCGACCGAGTTGTATCTGGAGGACCAGACGCGCGAACGACCAGATGGCTCGCAGGCCCACCTGATGCGTTGGTGGGTGTGGGCATTCGACCGTACGCTTGAGGGCGAGCGCCGTAGGTAAGGACGCACGGCGTTCGGGTGCAATGACAGGAATCTTGTCAGCTACTGCGCCGTTATTTGTGGCGCTTTTTGAAAGGACGAACCTATGAACGATATCCAGGGCTATCAGAACGGCCCCGTCGAGAGCGGCGCAAGCCGCGCCAAGGAGATGTCGCCGCGCGCGTACAATCTCACCATGTCTGCCCTGATCTTCTTGGGCTTTTGCGCCATGGGCGCCGGCGCCTACTTTACGAGCACCATGTCGTTTGCGCGCATGATGATGAGCGGCGCCGCCTTGCCGCTGGTCTTTGGCTCGTTTATTTTGACCATCGTCGGCATGGTCATGATGTCGGCCGCCGCCAGCAAGCAGTCCGTGGGCCTGTCCCTTGTGGGCTACGTAATCTTTGCGAGTACCTTTGGCCTGACCGCGTCGTTTGGCCTTGCCAACTACGACCTGCCCACCATCAACACTGCCTTTATCGCCACGGCCGCCATCACCTTTGTCTTTGGCGCCTTGGGCGTGACGTTCCCCAAGTTTTTCCAGCGCGTATATGGCATCGGTTTTGGCATTCTGCTCGCAACTATTCTGGTTGAGATCGTGCTGATGTTCATGGGCGTCTCGCAGACCATCACCGACCTGATCGTGATCGTGGTGTTCGCCGGGTTTATTGGCTATGACACCTATGTTGCCACGACGGTGCCGCCCACACTGCCCAATGCCGTGCTTATGGCCTCTAACCTGTTCGTGGATATTATCAACGTGTTTTTGCGCATTTTGAACATCCTCGGCCGTCGCGATTAAAGCGCGGCATTGCGACGCTTCCTGCCGGACACGGTAAAACGATGCGAAAGGCGGTCCTTCGGGGCCGTCTTTTTTGTGCGCGGCGGGGTATCATGGATGGGAAAAAGCCGATAGCGGCAGCGACAGGAAAGGTGGCCACGTATGGCAGACGTCGACAACAGGAACCGTAACCGCAGGTCCAACCGAGCGGGTCAGCCCAATCCCAAGCGCGAGGCCCGTGCCAAGGCCGCCGAGCGTCACGTGGCAACTGTGTCCGAAGCGTGCGCCAAGGATATCGAGCGTTCGCTTGCCGGTGTTCGCGAGTTTGACGGTATGCCTGCCGGCTTTGTCGCGGCGATGAAGGCCAAGGTTCAGAGTGCTGTGGCCACCGAAGAACAGGTTGCCGAGGACGTCGAGGGCGCGGAGGCTGCCGAGGTCGAGGCAGCTCCTGAGCCCGTCGAGGAGCCTGCCGAGGAAATCGCCGAAGCTGAGTCCGCGCCTGCTGAGGAGCCTGCTGCGTCCCTGCCTGAGGTCACCGTGCTCGATGCCTCCGCCACGCAGGCCATCTTGGACAACGGTCGTGGCTATGCGCAGTTCTGCGACATGGCCGTGCTCGCCTTTGCCTCGTTCACCAACCCGGGCGGTGGCTATATTCAGGGTTATCTGGGCCAGGAGGCCACACTGTGCGCCGATTCGTATCTGTACAACGTTCTCGATAAGCAGCGCAAATGGTACGGCGAGAACCGTCGCCGCAACATCAACTGCGAGCTCTATCGTAACCGCGCCCTAGTGGTGCCTGCGGTGCGCTTCGGCCGCAACCACGTGCATGCATACGCCGACGTGATCGTGGCCGCCGCGCCCAACGTTAAGCGCGCCCGCCAGGAGTATCGCGTGAGCGACGATGCTCTGCTGGATGCCCTGCGCGACCGCATTCGCTTTGTGCTTGCCATCTGCGACGAGCTGGGTCGCGAGAAGCTCGTGCTGGGCGCTTGGGGCTGCGACAACAACGGCTTTGACGCAGAGGCCGTGGCCGAGCTCTTCCGCAAGGAGCTCGCGTCGGGCGACTTTAAGGTCAAGCAAGTCTTCTTTGCCGTGCCTTCTACGCGCTGGGATGAGGATTTTGCCAAGTTCGAGCACGTGCTGGCAAACTTCCCCGAGCGCAACGAGGAGTCCTATGCTCAGGTTGCCGCTCGCGCTGCGGCAGCTCGCGCCGCCGAGCAGGCCCAGGCTGCTACCGAGGATGATGAGGACGAGGACGATTGGCGCAAGTACCTGTAACCGGTACGTGTTGACAGATAGGTCGAGCCGGCGGGAGAGGCTGCTCCCGCCGGCTTTTTACTAAAAGGAAGGGCTTACGATGAAAAACGTTCTATGCTTTGGCGACAGCAACACCTATGGTTACGATCCGGCGGGCATGCGCGACGGCACCGCGGTGCGCTATGCGCGGGATGTGCGCTGGTGTGGCGTGGCCCAACGTGACTTAGGCGAGGGCTGGCATGTAATTGAAGAAGGCCTCAACGGCCGCACGACGGTACGCGACGACATGTGCCATCTGGACACCAATCTTAACGGCATTCGCGCGCTTCCGATGATGCTCGAGGCCCATAAGCCGCTGGACGCCATTGTGATCATGCTGGGCACCAACGACTGCAAGACGGTCTTTAACGTGACGGCTGCCGATATCGCTCGTGGCGCCATGGCGCTGATTCGCGCCGTCCGCGCGTTTCCGTGGACCGACGCTGCGCCTTGTCCGCGCATTCTGCTGATGGCGCCTATCAAGATTAAGCCGCAGATCGCCGACGTATATATGACCGATTTTGACGAGCATTCCGTAGAAGCCTCGGAACATTTTGGTGAGTACTACGCGCATGTGGCTGAGCAGTTTGGCTGCGACTTTTTGAATGCCGCCGACTTTGCCGAGCCGGGCGATATCGACTATCTGCATATGATGCCCGAAAGCCATGAGAGCCTGGGTCACGCCGTGGCAGCCAAGCTCCAAGAGATGCTCGGAGAGTAGCGCGACCCCAAGCCACCGCAAAGGGGACGGGCGCCTTTGCGGTGGTTTTGGGCTGCAAATCTTAATACTGCCACATGTGATTGACGGGGCCGGAGCCTTTGCCCATGTTCAGGCCGGCGGCCAGAGCGCCTGTCAGGTAGGCCTTGCCGGCGTTGACGGCATCGGCAAGATCCATGCCCTGGGCCAGCGCGCAGGCGATGGCGGACGAGAGCGTGCATCCGGTGCCGTGCGTGTTGTCGGTCTCGATGCGCTTGTGGCGGAACCACGTGGTGAGTGGATCTCCAAGATGGTTGCCCTCGTCATCGAGTGGCGCGGGTTCGGCCAGTACATCGTTGGCCTCGTTGACAAGATGCCCGCCCTTAACGAGGGATGCGCAACCAAAGCGGCGGGTGAGGAGCATGGCAGCATTTTGCTGCGTGCGCTCGGAGTCGACCTCGTAGTCGAGCAGGGCCATGGCCTCGGGAATATTGGGCGTGATAACCGTCGCTAGCGGGAACAGGCGGCGGGTGAGCGCCTCGGCGGCATCTTCGGCAATCAGCCGTGCGCCCGAGGTGGCTACCATGACGGGGTCGACTACCACGTTTGTCGCGTTCCAAGCGCTCAGGCGGTCGGCGATAACATCGATAATCTCGGCAGAGGAAACCATGCCAATCTTAACGGCGTTGGGGCGGATATCGTCAAAAACGGCATCGATCTGCGCCGCGACAATATCCGGGGAGATGTTCTGCACGGCGGTGACGCCCAGGGTGTTCTGTGCGGTGATGGCGGTGATGGCCGTCTCGGCATACAGGCGGTGTGCCGTGATGGTCTTGATGTCGGCCTGAATGCCGGCGCCACCGCTGGAATCGGATCCTGCGATGGATAGAACGGCAGGTACCTTACTGCGATCCATGTTCGCTCCCTTGTTCGGTCGGAATCAAATGGGTCTATAAGCCAGCATTATAAAGATGCCCGGGCCGACTCTATGTCGAACCCGGGCGGGCGATGCAATCTTTACGCAAATGCAAGCAAATGTTCACACGTCAACAATTGACAGGCACCAGCTCGTCGTCAGAAGCGGCCGCGGCGACAGGCTAGTCCTCCATGCCGAGGTCGATCGTGGTGCCCTCGAAGATCTTGTTGACGGTGCGGACGGCACACATCTTGCCACACATGGTGCAAGTGCCCTCGGTGGCGGCGGGGGACTCCTCGTAGCGCTTCTTGCCCGTAACCGGGTCGAGCGCGCACTTCCACATAGCGTCCCAGTCGAGCTTGCGGCGTGCCTGGCCCATCTTGTCGTCCATGTCGCGGGCGTGGGGCACCTTTTTGGCGATGTCGGCGGCGTGTGCGGCGATCTTGGTGGCCATGAGGCCGTCGAGCACATCCTGGGCGTTGGGCAGGCATAGGTGCTCTGCCGGTGTCACGTAGCACAGGAAGTCGGCACCGGAGCTTGCGGAGATGGCGCCGCCGATGGCAGCGGTGATGTGGTCGTAACCAACGCCGATATCGGTCACCAGCGGCCCGAGCACATAGAACGGAGCATTGTGGCACAGGCGCTTCTGCAGTTTCATGTTGGCGGCGATCTCGTCGAGCGCCATGTGACCCGGGCCCTCGACCATGACCTGGACGCCGGCGGCCCAAGCGCGCTTGCACAGCTTGCCCAGCTCGATCATCTCAGCGGTCTCGGTGGCGTCGTTGGAGTCGTAGAGGCAGCCCGGGCGGCAGGAGTCGCCGAGTGAAATCGTCACGTCGTACTCGTGGCAAATCTCGAGCAACTCGTCGTAGAACTCATAGAACGGGTTCTCGTTACCGGTGACCTCCATCCAGCCAAACAGCAGTGAGCCGCCGCGGCTCACGATGTTCATCAGACGGCCGGTCTCCTTAAAGGTCTTGGTGACCGACTTGTTTATGCCGCAGTGGATGGTCATAAAGTCCACGCCGTCCTCGGCATGCGCGCGCACGACCTCGAACAGGTCGTCCTTGGTGAGCTTGACCAGCGGCTTTTCCATGTAGCCGATGGCGTCGTACATGGGGACGGTACCTACCATGAGCGGCGTCTCGTCGATGAGCTGCTGGCGGAACTGGCGCGTCTTGCCCGAGTTGGAGAGGTCCATGATGGCGTCGGCGCCAAAGTCCTCGGCGATCTTGACCTTCTTCCATTCCTCGGCGGCATCGGCCTTGTCGCCCGAGATGCCCAAGTTCACGTTGACCTTGGTGGACAGGCCCTCACCGACACCAAAGGCGCGCATGCCCTTTTTGATGTGCACAATATTGGCGGGAATGGCGATGCGGCCGTCGGCCACGCGCTCGCGGATGTATTCGGGGTCGCGATGCTCGCGCTCGGCGACTTCCTTCATCTGCGGTGTGATCTGCCCGGCGCGGGCGAAGTCGATTTGCGTGACGAGCTCGCGCTCGGTCTGTGTGCTCATTGGCACGGCTCCCTTCGTTGGCATTACCCATATCAGGTTTGCGGGTCAGGGCGGGCGCGCCCAGTCTCAGCCTGCCGTCTTGTCCTGCAAGCTCCCCGTTTATGTGGTGGGCTCAAGTATAGCCTGAATGGGTACGATTGGCCTAACGAGCGTGCCTGTGAGGAGGCGAACATGGAAGACAAGCATCTATATCGAGAGACGCAATTGGATGTATCGGCCGAGGAAAGCCGTGCGCACCATGGCCTTGTCGCGATTGGTTTTGCGGTGCTTGCCGTGCTTGTGATTGCCGTTTGTATCTGGACGTTTGGTGGTCGCGGCGGCACTGCCTGGGAGTTTGAGGCCGATGATAGCCTACCGATTATGACGGTGAGGAGTACTGGCGGTAATGCCAATACGCTCGCCATTCCGGGCGATTATTGGTACCCGCGCGATGAGTTTGTGCAGTTGCAGCTGAGTGGTGGGTCCATTCCAGGCGAAGAAATCGAACGCGTGACGTTTGACGCGGCGCTCAAAACGCTGACGGTGAAGCTCAAAGATCAAGGAGATGTGCCCACGACCATGGATATCGCCCTGACGGAATGGCGTCTGGAGCCTCCGACGGGTGTTGCGGTGTCCGAGGTTGAGCACGTCAAGATTGTCTATCAGGACGGTTCGACAAACGGGATTGCAAAGGCCGACGGTCTAGCAGAATAGGTGTCGAGCCTAGCCAGCCAATTCATAAAAGTTGCGGTGGAATAGTTCCTGATTGTGCGATAAAAGGCTCAAATAGGAACTATTCCACCGCAAGTTATATAGAGAAGGCTGAGCGGGTCAGTGTTGGGTGCCGGCTCTAGAGCATCTGTTCGTTGATGAACACGAGGGTGCCTGGGCATGAGAGCTCGGGGGCGTGGCGATAGCCGATGTTGAACTCGGTGAGACGGCCGGCGTCCTCGACCTTGTTTTCCGCCATCCACCGCACCATGGAGCCGCGCGCCTTTTTGCTGGCGGTCGACCGTTGGATGGGCTTCCCGTTGCGGATACCCTCGCCAAAGAGGCACGTGACGGCTGTGGCGTCGCCCGCGAGGTGGGGCAGAACGGCTTTGGCATACTCTACGCTGGCGAGGTTGACGATCGTGGTGTTTGAGCCTGCCGGGGCGATAGCCCGCGCGAGCTTGTCGCTCCAAAACGCGTAGAGGTCTCGGGCATCGTCGACGGCGAGCTTCGCGCCCATCTCCAGCCGATACGGTTCGACGGCATGAAAGGGGCGTATGCATCCGTAAAGGCCCGAGAGGATCCACAGATGGTCTTGCAGCCATGCGAGCTGCGCGGCATCCATCACCTCGGGTGCCATGCTCTGGTATTGAATGCCGTGATAGGACATGATGGCAGGGGAGATTCGACGCGCGATATCGGGATCTGCGAGGTCGGTATCGCTCAGGACGGGCATAAATTCGTGAAGCGTATCCAGGCACGTTGTAAGCAGCCTGTCGCTCACGTTCCAAAGCGCCTGCAGGCCGGCTCTGCCTTCATTCCGCTCGATATCTAGCAGTGCGCGGTGGAGGCGAGCCGTCTCGCGCACAAAGGGTGGAATGCCCAGGACTTCAAAAGCATCTTGGACCGCGCGCATTTGCTTGGCGGGCGAAATGATGACCTGCAGCATGGACTCTCCTCTGCCAAAAAAGAAGTTGCGGTGGAATAGTTCTTGTTCGACCTGTCTAAAGGGCTATTTAGGAACTATTTCACCGCAACTGATGAGGGGCTGGTTAGGCGCGCTCGAGGAAGGCCTTGTAGCCGCGGTAGGCCTCGTAGATATCGGCCTTGTTGGCGACTTCCCACAGGGCGTGCATGGACAGGACGGCAACGCCGGAGTCGATGACGTTCATGCCGTACTTGGCCATGATGTAGGCGATGGTGCCGCCGCCGCCCGCGTTGACGCGGCCGAGCTCGCAGGTCTGGAAGTCCACGCCCGCCTCGTCCATGATGTCGCGGATGAGGGCCACATACTCGGCATCGGCGTCGTTGGAGCCGCCCTTGCCGCGGCTGCCCGTGTACTTGTTAAAGCACAGGCCGCGACCCATAAAGGCGGCGTTCTTGGTCTCGAACTTGGCGGCATAGCCCGGGTCGAAGCCGGCGGACACGTCAGAGGAGAGCATGCGGCTGCGGGCGAGCGCGCGGCGCAGGGCCAGTGGGCTTTCCTCGCCGGCGAGTGCCATGATCTCGGCGACGGTGTTCTCGAAGAAGCGACTCGTCATGCCGGTGGCACCCACGGAACCGATCTCCTCCTTGTCGACGATGAGCGTGATGCTCGTGCGCTCCACGTTGGTGACGTTGATCTGGGCGAGCATGGAGGGGTAGGCACAGACGCGGTCGTCATGGCCATAGCCCAGAATCATGGAGCGGTCGAGGCCCATGTCGCGGGCGGGGCCGGCGGGCACGACCTCGATTTCGGCGGAGAGGAAGTCCTCCTCCTCGACGTCGTACTGCTCCTTGAGGATATCCAGGAACATCTGCTTGACGGGCTCCTTGGGGGCGTCCTTGTCGTCCTCATCGAACTTGACGGGACGGCCGCCCACGATCACGTCGAGGATCTCGGCGTCGACGGCGTCTTTGGCAGGCTTAGACATCTGCTCGCTCGAGAGATGGATCAGCAGGTCGGAGATGGTAAAGACCGGATCGTCCGCCTTGTCGCCGATATTGATGTCGACGGTGGTACCGTCCTTTTTGCAGATGACGCCCACGAGTGCGAGCGGGGAGGCTACCCAGTGGTAGCTCTTGACGCCGCCGTAGTAGTGCGTGTCGAGATAAGCCATGTCGCCGGCCTCGAAGGCGGGGTTCTGCTTAAGGTCCAGGCGCGGCGAGTCCACGTGCGCGCCCAGGATGTTAAAGCCCTGCTCGAGCGGGGCGGTGCCCAGATTGACGAGCATAAGGTCCTTGCCGTGGTTAGCGGCATACACCTTGTCGCCTGCCTTAAGCTCGCGGCCTGCGGCGATTACGGTCTCCAGGTCGACGTATCCCGCCTCCTCGGCCATCTTGATGCCGGCCTTGACGCACAGGCGCTCGGTCTTATTCTCGCTCAAAAACTGCTTATAGCCGCGGCAAAGCTCCTCGAGCTCCTCGATTTGCTGTGGCGTGTACTTTTTCCATGCGCAGGGACGCTCCATGACGCAGGCTCCTTTCGGATCGATCGTGCTGGTTGATGTACCGTGAGCCATCGTATCACGCGCGGGCTCACGGTGGCGGGGGAGCTTGATGTGAGGTGGCCGCGGGGCGGGGAGCGTGTAAACTGGAGTGAGCAAACCGTGCCCAGCCCAAAGCGAGGTATTCAATATGTCTGACAAGCGCCGCACCTTTGCCGTTATCGACGGCAACTCGCTCATGCATCGCGCCTTCCACGCCGTGCCGCCGACCATGAACGCGCCGGACGGTCGCCCCACCAACGCGATCTTTGGCTTTCTGAACATGTTTCTCAAGATGATCGATGCCTTTAACCCCGACGGCGTCGTCGTGGCGTTTGACAAGGGTAAACCGCGCGTGCGCATGGAGATGCTGCCGCAGTATAAGGCGCAACGCCCGCCCATGGACCCCGATCTGCATGCGCAGTTCCCTATGATTAAGGAGCTGCTCGCCGCGCTCAACGTGCCGATTCTGCAGTCCGAGGGCTGGGAAGGCGATGACATCCTGGGAACCATGGCGCGCCTGGGTGAAGAGGCCGGCTGCGACATGCTACTGGTGACCGGCGACCGCGACATGTATCAACTCGTGACCGAGCACGTCAACGTGGTCTCGACCCGCAAGGGCCTGTCCGACGTGGCGATTATGACGCCCGAGAGCGTGGACGACCTGTATCACGGCATTACGCCGGCGCTCGTGCCCGATTTTTACGGTCTAAAGGGCGATACGTCCGACAACATCCCCGGTGTACCGGGCATCGGTCCCAAAAAGGCGAGTGCGCTCATTGCGAAGTACGGTAGCCTGGACGAAGTCATCGCGCATGCCGATGAGGTCAAGGGCAAGATGGGCGAGAACCTGCGTGCACACATCGACGATGCGCTGCTGAGCCGCAAGGTCGCAACCATTCGCACCGATGCGCCCGTCGAGCTCGACTTTGACGAAACGTCCTTCCCGGCGTTTTCTGCCGACGAAGTGTCCGCGGCGTTGGGCACGCTTGGTATCACCGCCATGCAGAACCGTTTCTTGGCGCTGATCGGCGGCGAGGGCGGGGCTGCTGCTGCCTCCAGTGTGTTTGAGATACCTGCGATGGTTCGCGCAGCCGCCGGCGATGCTGACGCGCTTGGTGCCGTTGCGGCTGAGGTCTCCCGCGCGATTGATGCCGGCGAGTGGGTCGCCGCCGTGGTGGACGACGATAAGGAAGACGGCGCGCTCTTTGGACTGACGCGCACGCTGTGGTTGGCGACGTCCAAGGGCCTGTTCGCGCTCGAGGAGGGCGACAGCGGTGCGGCGGCTGAGGTTGAGGGCTTCAACTTCGTCCACGGCGTGATCGTTGGCGTGCTCGCGCGCCTGTTTATGGAGGGCCGTGTGGCGAGCCCGGACATGAAGGCGCTGCTGCACGAGCTTTCGCCTATCGATTCCTCTGAGCCCGAGCTCATGGACCCGCTGTCTGCCGATTCCACGCGCATCTTCGATACCGTGGTTGCCGCCTACCTGCTGGATTCCGACCGCTCCGAGTTCGATGAGGCGTATCTGGCCGATACCTATCTGCAGATGGCGCTGCCTGCGGCGCGCGGTGCAGAGGGTGCCGGCGAGGACGCTCCGGCGCCTGCCGCCCGCACGGCGGCCTTGACGCTGGAGCTGGTCGCACCGCTGCGCGACCACATGGCCCGCGAGAACGCCGCCAACGTGTTCGACGGCATCGAGATGCCGCTCGTGCCGGTGCTTGCCAAGATGGAACGTGCGGGCATGCTCGTGGACCCCGACCGCCTGCACAGTCTGTCCGAGGGTCTGGCGACCCAGATTACCGAGGTCGAGCGAAGCATTCGCGACCTGGCGGGTGACGAGACCTTTAATATTGGCAGTCCCATGCAGCTGTCGCATGTGCTCTTTGATGTGATGGGGCTTCCGACCAAGGGCCTCAAGAAGACTAAGCGCGGCTATTATTCGACCAACGCCAAGGTGTTGAGCGACCTTGCCCGCGACCACGAGATCGTGCGCCTGATCTTGGACTGGCGCGAGAAGTCCAAGATCAAGTCAACCTATCTGGACACGCTGGGCCCGCTACGCCGTGGTGACGGTCGTGTGCACACTACGTACAACCAGACCATCACGGCAACGGGGCGTCTGTCCTCGAGCGACCCGAACCTGCAGAACATCCCGACGCGCTCGGAGCTGGGTCGTACCGTCAAGACGGCGTTTTCGACAGGCGAGGGAAGCGTCTTTTTGGCGGTGGACTACTCGCAGATCGAGCTGCGTCTGCTGGCGCATCTCTCGGGTGACGAGCATCTGGTGCGCGCCTTCAACGAAGGCGAGGACTTCCATGCCGAGACGGCCGCGCGCGTATTTGGCGTGCCAGTGTCCGAGGTGACACCCGACCTGCGCAGTCGTGCCAAGGCCGTGAACTTTGGCATCGTGTACGGCCAGCAGGCCTACGGTCTGTCGCAGTCGCTGCATATCTCGATGGCCGAGGCGCGCGATATGATCGATCGCTACTACGAGGCCTACCCGGGCGTGCGCACGTTCCTCGACAACGTGGTGGCGCGCGCCAAGCAGACGGGCTACGCCGAGACCATGTACGGCCGCCGTCGTCATATTCCGGAGCTCAAGGCCAAAAATCCGCAACTCCGCGGCTTTGGCGAGCGCACGGCCATGAACCACCCCATGCAGGGAACCGCCGCCGACATCATCAAGATCGCCATGGCCCGCGTAAGCCGCCGCCTGGAAGAGGAAGGCTTTGCCGCCCACATGATCCTGCAGGTACACGACGAACTGGACTTTGAGTGCCCCATCGACGAAGTCGAGCGCCTAACCACCATGGTCCGCGACGTCATGGAACACGTAGTAGACCTCCGCGTCCCCCTAATTGCCGAAGCCAGCACCGGCATAACCTGGGCCGACGCTAAATAGGGAAGCATCCACAATTCCAAAGTAACCAAAACCAGAAGGGGGCTCCTTGCCAACAAGGAGCCCCCTTCATTCCAAAAAAATCAGCCAAGTATCTAGACGCCAAGACGCCATCCAGGCGGCAAGCAAGTCACCGCAGGACCTGGCCGGGCGAGGCGGGTAAGTTTTTCGTAGATTCCGCACGAGCCGGAAAGCACTTAATGTGCTTTCCGAGCGAGCCCAGGACCTGACCGAGCGAAAAACTTACCCGCCGCGCCCGGCCAGGTCCGATGAGCTACGTTAACGAGCCGCCAAGATGGCGTCGATGAGCGTCAGTACGCCCCCGTCGTTGTTGCTCGGAATGCGCCACTTGGCGTGCGCGTTCATGTGCTCCTCGGCATTGTCCACGATAAAGCTGTGCCCGACGCGCTCGAGCATGGGGATGTCGTTGTAGGTGTCGCCCACGGCGGCAGCATCGGCAATATCGATGCCCAGGTGCTCGCACAGGTGCGCGACGCCGGCGCCCTTGTCGACGCCCAGGTTCATAAAGTCGATCCACTCGCGCCCGGCGTTGGTGACGTAGAGTTTGTCCGAGAACTCGGGGCTATAGGTCTCGCGGAAAGCGGGCTCGGCGTCGTAGCCGGGGAAGAAGACCGAAATCTTGTTGGACTCGAAATCAATGCCCTCAAAGCTGTCGACGTAGTTGATTGTGTTGTAGTAGACGCTGATCTCGTCGTGGTATTGATGGTCGCGGGCAAGCACGTAGAACTCGTCGAAGCAGCACAGGACGGGGACAGCGCGAGGATCCTCCGAGGCACGGCTCAAGACCTGCTGATACAGCTCCACGTCAATATTGCTCTTATAGATATAGCTGCCGCGATAGATCACGCACGCTCCGTTGTCGGGACAAAAAGCAAGGCGGTTTTTGATGCCCTCGAACATCTCCTCGAGCTTGGGGGCGGGACGTCCGCTGGCGGGGCAGAATACGATGCCGGCGTCGGCGAGCTTGTCCAGGCGCTCATCAAGACCCTGGGGCAGCACACGCTCGTCGGTCAGCAGCGTCTTGTCCATATCGACGGCGAGAATCTTAATGTTGCCGATGTTGGCGTCCGATTCGTAAGTTTGCATAAAAATGCGCCTTTCGTTTCGAGATTGTTTCAGACGTTATAACCATCAACTAGTAGTCGAGCGTATTTTCGCAGGAATGATGCGTATTTGCACCACGCTTCACAAAGTAATGAAAAAACTTTTCAGAAATTTGAATTTGTCGCTTGTGCTGCGGGCACTTTAGCGTAATATAGCGAGCATCGAAAACGGAGACGGAAAAACAACCGCTTACCGAGTAAAAGGTACCGTTTGCGATATTTGAATTGCGCCCGGCGATAGGTGAAAGGAGAGGCAGATGCAGTTCGTAAAGATCATCACCACTGCAGACAATGCCATCCGACGCCAGCGCGCAATTTCCCGACGACGATAACAATCGTCTCTGTCCGCATGGGGCGAATTGCCTCAACAGAGTCATTTTGAGGTCGTTGGGTTTTAGCACGACATTGCTGCATGTTTCTAGGGCATGTATGTGCTGATTTTTGCTATTTAACCTGATATTGCACGGTATATGACCTTGAAATGACTTGCAACTGACCGATGTTCTAACTAGCTACCAAGGGCGAAAGGAAACAGCCATGAGCAAGGAAAAAGTCGTTCTCGCATATTCCGGTGGTCTTGATACATCCGTATGTGTCAAGTGGCTCCAGGACGAGAAGAATCTCGATGTCGTTTGCGTCTGCGGCAATGTGGGCCAGGAAGAGACCGGACTGGATGCCAAGAAGCAGAAGGCGCTCGACCTGGGCGTTCTCGATTGCCAGGTGCTCGACCTGCGCGACGAGTTCTCCGATGAGTTCCTGACTAAGGCCATCGCTGCAAACTCCATGTACGAGAACAAGTACCCGCTGCTCTCCGCTCTTTCCCGCCCGCTGCTCGCCAAGAAGCTTGTTGAGGTCGCCCACGAGTTTGGCGCGACCTACGTCGCCCACGGCTGCACTGGCAAAGGTAACGATCAGGTCCGTTTTGAGGCCGCCGTCAAGGCCCTCGACCCCGAGCTCAAGGTTATCGCCCCGGTTCGCGAGTGGGACCTGAAGTGCCGTCCCGACGAGGTCGCCTATGCCCACGCCCACAACGTGCCGGTTCCCGAGGGTGCCAACGACAACCCCTACTCCATCGACGACAACCTGTGGGGTCGCGCCATCGAGTGCGGTCACCTGGAGGACCCTTGGAATGAGCCGCTCGATGACGCTTGGGTTATGACCAAGAACCCCGAGGACACGCCTGACACCCCGACCTATACCGAGATCGAGTTTGAGGCCGGCAAGCCTGTCGCCGTCGACGGCAAGAAGATGAAGCTCTCCGAGATCGTCATCGCCCTCAACAAGATTTCGGGCGACAACGGCTTTGGCCGTCTTGACCTGGTCGAGGATCGTCTGGTGGGCCTCAAGAGCCGCGAGTGCTATGAGGTTCCCGGCGCCCTGACGCTCATCACCGCCCACAAGGCGCTCGAGGACATCTGCGTCGAGGGCGACCTGCTCAAGACCAAGATCAAGCTCGAGCAGGATTGGGCCACCGCCGTGTACAACGGCCAGTGGTACAGCCCGCTCAAGAACGCGCTCGACGCCTTTATGGCCGATACCCAGAAGTTCGTGACCGGCACTGTCCGTCTGAAGTTCTTTAAGGGCAACTGCCATGTCGTCGGCCGCAAGAGTCCCTTCAGCCTCTACGACTACGGCCTGGCTACCTACGACCGCGACACCACGTTTGACGAGAAGGCCAGCGCCGGCTTTATCGAGATCGATACGCTGTCGCTCAAGACGTGGGCAAAGGTCCAGGGCCCCAGCTCTGCTGCCGCTCAGGCCTAGCGCCTCCTTCCCTTGGTATCCGCGCGGCCCATCCGCGTGATACATAACGGGCGCACGAGGTCCCTACCTTTCGTTATGCTTGCTGACACTTCTTAACATCGGTGGCCCCTACGTTCCGCCCGCATATATGATGCCGCGTCTGCGGCTGAGTCCGAGCCCCGCCGGGGTTGTCCGGCGGGGCTCCTTCTATCAATTTGGCGGCTCTGTGCCTATATATATGAGGAGTATCCATTATGTTCAATGCTATCGCGCATGCTTTGCTTGCCCTCGCGCCCGAGTTCGATGCTGTAAGGGTCGAGGACGTTCCTATGAGCCTGAAGGCCTGGATCGATGGTTCGCAGGGCAACATCCGGAGGGAGACGTTGGGCGCCAAGTGTATGGCGCGTCACTTCTTTGCAAATTAGCTACATGGCTCCGCACACGGTGGGGAATGTGCAAAACTAGCGGTTGAAAAATCGCTTTAGCGATATGGCGCATTGCTTTGGGCGCTTGTTTTGGTATTTGGAGAAAGGGGACGGTTCCATGGCTCTTTGGGGCGGTCGTTTTGAGGCAGGTGTGGCCGAGGTCACGCAGGAGTTTGGCGCGTCGCTACCGGTCGACAAACATCTCTATAAGCAGGATATCGCCGGCTCTAAGGCGCATGCCAAAATGCTGGCGGCCCAGGGCATCATCAGTGCCGAGGACGAGCAGGCGATTGCCAAGGGCCTGACCGGAATCGAACAGGATATCGATGCCGGCAACTTTACCTTCGACATCAACGACGAAGACATTCATATGTCCATCGAGAGCGAGCTGACGCGTCGCATCGGCGAGGCTGGCAAGCGCTTGCATACTGGGCGTTCGCGCAACGACCAGGTGGCGACCGATACGCGACTGGGCGTCAAGGCGCTGGCCAAGGAGCTCATGGAGGCCAATCTAGAGCTGCGCCATGTGCTGGTGGATGCGGCTAAGAAGTACGACAAGGTGATTTTGCCGGGCTACACGCACATGCAGCACGCTCAGCCCGTGCTGCTGTCGCATCATCTGCTGGCGTATTCCTGGATGTTCGCGCGCGACTTTACGCGCCTGAAGGCCGCCTTTGATGCCGCCGACAACTGCCCGCTGGGTACTGCCGCGCTTGCCGGTACGAGCTATCCGCTCGATCGCCAGATGACGGCTGCCGAACTTGGTTTTGCGGGCGTGATTCCCAACTCGCTCGATGCGGTTTCCGACCGTGATTTCCTGCTCGATCTGCATTACGCCGGATCCGTCATGGCGATGCACCTGTCGCGTCTTTCCGAGGAGATCGTGCTGTGGTCGAGCTCCGAATTTGGCTTTATCACGCTTTCAGACTCCTACTCCACCGGCTCGTCTATCATGCCGCAGAAGAAGAACCCCGACTTTGCCGAGCTTATCCGCGGCAAGAGCGGTCGCGTGTACGGCAACCTGGTGCAGCTGCTGGTAACCATGAAGGGCTTGCCGCTTGCTTATAACAAGGACTTGCAGGAGGACAAGGAGGGCGCGCTCGATACCGCCCATACGCTCATGCAGTGCCTGTCCGTTATGGCCGGAATGATTTCGACTTGGACCGTTAACGAGGATGCCATGGCGCGCGAGTGCGGCGTGGGGCACCTTGCCGCCACCGATGTTGCCGATTACCTGGCCAAGCGTGGCCTGCCGTTCCGCGAGGCACATGCCGTGGTGGGCCATCTGGTCCTGATGTGCGAGAAGCGCGGCTGCAATCTTGAGGACCTGCCGTTTGAGGTGTTCCAGGAGGCAAGCCCGCTCTTTGAGCGCGATATTACCGAGGCGCTCGACATCCCGTCGATTGTCGCCGCGCGCACGACCGAGGGCGGCACCGCCCCTGCCGCCGTTGCCGTGCAGCTTGATCGCGCCGAGGCACAGCTCGTGGCTGACGAGGGTGTATTTGGGTCACTGACTAAGGTCGTCGAGATGGGTCACGGGGCAAAGTAGAGGTTTGGCTGAAGCCGCATTGTCCATTTATTGATAAATCGTTTTGCTTTTACGGGCGCCTGCTGATGTGGGTGTCCGTATTTTGTTGCTATGGGGGAGGGGCTTGTCGAGAACTTCTGTAGGACCTTTGGGCAGGTTGTGAAGGGGATACGTTCGCGGGCGGCAACCGACCGCCTGCTCTGTTCGGCGCGGTTGATGGGCGGTCGGATGGTACTCTAATCGGGCTTCGAAACAGAAGTGACACATATGGAGCGTTTTAATAAATTGCAGCGTTTCAATAAACAGCTTTTTGTTTAACTGCAGCTAAAACTCTGTTACGATGCAGTCCAGGCGGGTGCCGGAATGGGACTTGGGCACGCGCGAACCTACTTGAAAGGCTACTTTTATGGCTATCGAGAAGACCTTCATCATGATTAAGCCCGACGCTGTGCGCGACCGCAAGATCGGCGAGATTGTTGCTCGCATTGAGCGCAGCGGCCTTGTCATCGAGCGCATGGAGATGACCACGCTCGAGCGCGCTACCGTCGAGGAGCACTACGCCCATCTGGCCGACAAGCCCTTCTTTGGCGGTCTCTGCGACTTTATGACGAGCGGTCCGGTCGTCAAGATGGTCGTTTCCGGTCTCTCCGCTGTTGCTAAGATGCGCACCCTCATGGGCGCTACCAACCCGCTTGAGGCTGCTCCTGGTACCATCCGCGGCGACTTTGCCGTCGATGTCAACGCCAACGTGATCCACGGCTCCGACTGCCTGGAGAACGCCGAGATTGAGATCAAGCGCTTCTTTGGCTAAACCAGCTTTGACTCCTTAAAGCTGTTAGCGTGTGGCTTGGGCGCCGCGGAACTCCATCCGCGGCGCCCTTTTATTCCAAAATCTATGCAGGGGCCCGCTCGGACATGTGTTCCGAGCGGGCCCCTGCTGTTAGCTTGTGGCACTGAATAGTTTAGGCTTCGTCGACGATCTTAAGGGCGCGCGTGTGATCGATCTCGTTGAGGAGGTTAACGCGACGCTCGTGACGACCGCCCTCAAACTCGGCGTCGAGCCACTCGTCGACAATCATCTTGGCGAGCTCGGAGCCCACGACGCGGGCGCCAAAGGCGAGCACGTTGGTGTTGTTGTGCATGCGGGAGAGCTTGGCGCTGAAGGGCTCGGAGCACACGACGGCGCGCACGCCCTCTACCTTGTTGGCAGCCAGGCTGATACCGACGCCGGTGCCGCAGATCAGGATGCCCAGGTCGACGTCGCCGTTGGCAACGGCCTTACCCACCTTGTAGCCGGCGATGGGGTAGTCAAAGCTCTCAGAGGTGTCGGTGCCAAAGTTCACGATCTCGCAGCCGCGCTCCTTCAGGTGCTCGGAGATGATGTTCTTGAGCTCGACGGCGGCGTGGTCGTTACCGATACCGATCTTCATGGATGGTTCCTCTCTGGTCAGTGCGGCGCAAGTGCTAAAGGTGTTTACCGCGTTCGACTGCATGATAGCGCGACTTTTGCGTAAACGCTCGGGCGTTTTTTGGTCAAACGCTTTAGCAGGCTACAAGACCGGCTTCTCATGAATGAATGCTGTCAGTTTGTGCTTGAATGCCGTCCGCCGGAACCATGGTTGCGGTTTTTGATGCATTGTTATCAAATAAAGGAGCTAACATTTTTTGAGAGCCTAGCCCGTTATGCAAGCAGGAGATACCTATGCCTACCGATTCCATCCGTGATGCCGCGTTTTGCGATGTTTTGAACCGCGAGCTTGTCTGTGCACTCGGCTGCACCGAGCCCATTGCCGTTGCCTATGCAGCGGCGCTGGCGAGTCAGACGCTCGGTTGCGAACCCGATCATATGGATGTTGCATGCTCGGGCAACATCATCAAGAACGTTAAGAGCGTGACCGTGCCCAACTCGGGCGGTATGCACGGTATTGAAGCCGCGGCCGTGCTGGGTGCCGTGGGCGGCGACGCTAAGAGCGCTCTCGAGGTGCTCGAGAGCGTTGACGACGAAGATCGTGCTCGCGTGACCGAGCTCCTCGCCGACGCCGGCTACTGCGATGTGTCGCTTGTCGAAGGTGTGCCCAACCTCTACATCAAGGTGACTGCGACGGCCGGGGGCCATACCGCGGTCGTCGAGATTACCGACCACCACACCAATGTCACGTGCCATACCCTCGACGGTATTCCGGTGTGCGGCAAGTCGGCGGGGGAGTGTGCCGCCTGCGCCGAGCGCGTCGTGGCCGAGCGGGCGGCAGATAACGCCGATACGCCCATGTCGATTGAGACCATCATCGACTTTATCGAGGACGGTGACATTGAGGACGCCCGCGCTGCCGTTGAGCGTCAGATTGAGCTGAATGGCGCAATCAGTGCCGAGGGCCTTGCGCACGCTTGGGGCGCCGAGGTGGGTCGTACGCTGCTGGGTGCTCGTGCCGATGACGTCGCCTGCCGTGCCCGTGCCCGTGCAGCCGCCGGGTCCGACGCCCGCATGAACGGTTGCGCGCTGCCGGTCGCCATTGTGTGCGGCTCGGGCAATCAAGGTATTACCTGCGCGTTGCCCGTCATGGAGTATGCCGAGTACCTGCGTTGCGACCACGAGCGCCTGGTGCGCGCCGTGATGCTGTCCGATCTTATCGCCGTGCATATCAAGAGCTATATTGGTGCTCTCTCGGCGTTTTGCGGTGCTATTTGCGCTGCGTGCGGCGCCGGCGCTGCGATTACCTGGCTGTGCGGTGGCACGCGCGAACAGATTGGCGCGACGGTCTCGAATACGCTTGGCAACGTGGGCGGCATCGTGTGCGACGGCGCCAAGGCGAGCTGTGCCGCCAAGATCTCGGCTGCCGTTGATGCGGCGATTCTGGGCCACGATATGGCTATGCAGGGTCGCGGCTTCCGCGCCGGTGAGGGCCTGATCCAAGATACCGTCGAGCAGACGATCGCCAGCATGGGCTACGTGGGACGTGTGGGCATGAAAGATACCGACGTCGAGATCCTCAACATCATGATCGGCAAAACTCGAGTTTGCTAGTTACGCGGTTTTACCAAACCGCGTAACCAGTCGACGCTGCAAACGCCCCTAAGCGGCAATCTGTCTTTCAATCGTCGGGCATGGCCAGAAGGCCTATGCCCTCCTCTTTCAAGGCACATTGCTCGCTTAGGGGCGTTTTCGCTGACTTGTGCTCAACCTGCGGCGATATTTGGTTTGGAGCGAGGGGTCCTACGACAGTTCGTGGGCTACTTGGTGCTCGTAGAAGGCCTCGATTACGGCGTCAAAGTCGCGGGCGAAGTCTTCCATGGTTCCGCGCCAGGTGGCTCGGCTGGGCTTGCCTTGGCCCACAAAGGCGGTTTGGATGCCGCAATCGGGGGACGGGAAGTCGCGCTTGGGATCGTTGCCCACCATAAGGACCTCGTGCGGCTCGAGCCCCATCACCTGAAGCTGCTCTAGATAGTAGGCGGCATCGGGCTTGCAGCGGGTGGTGTTTCCCATGTGCGTGACGAGCTCAAAGGGAGCGTCGGCCAGGTCGCCCCAACCCATGCGGCACTCGATGGCCCCCTGGGGAAAGCTGGGGTTGGTAAAGAGCGCACAACGCAGCCCTGCGTCCTGTACGGCCTGGAGCGCGGCGTGTGCGCCCGGCATGGCGTGGGCGTTAATGACATCGTCGTTCTTGTACGGAAGAACTTCGCGGTCATAGTAGGTAAACGCCTCGTAGATGAGGGGATCGGAGAGGCGGATCCCGCATCGGCGCTCGACCTCTTCTTGGTAAAACTCAAGATTGGTGCGGTTGTCCGTGCCGCTGCGGCGATTGGCGTTGAGGTCGACCAGGATGGTGCCGAGGCGTGCCATCGTGCCACCGCGGCTGCGGCGCCCGATATCCGCGAGCATCGAAGAGACATCCTTAAAATAGCGAAGGATGAACGCGTTGAGGTTGATGCTAAGAAGCGTTTCGTCCATATCGAAAACGACTGCTTTGAGCACGCGGGCACCTTTCTCGTAAATTTGATCTAGAGTCGTTGGCTCCGGATACTTTACCCCAAAGCCAATTGCCTGGCTGGTTATCGTCAAGTTGCGGAGACGTGTGTTCATAAGATTACGAAAAAGTCTCCACACGAGTAAAAAATCGCAGTTCACGCTTGAAATCGAACTCATTTCCCCGTAACCTATACGAACGTGATTGCATAAGCGTCACATTAGTATCTGTCGGCTCCCGAGTGTTCCTAAACGTTGTGTGCTTGTCGCACCCTTCTGTAGGTCCTAGCAATCGGGGCCCCGTAGTTCGAAAGGGGTCCACCTTTGAGTGAGATTCAGAACTCGTCCATTTTCTCTCTTGACGATGTCAATGAGGAGGAGATGAACAACCTCATCGACGGTACGATTACCGACTTTGATGAGGGCGATCTCGTTAACGGCACTGTCGTTAAGATCGAGCATGACGAGGTGCTCGTTGACATCGGATTCAAGTCCGAGGGCGTTATCCCGGTCCGCGAGCTGTCCATCCGCAAGGACGCTAACCCTGCAGACATCGTTGCACTCGGTGATCCCATCGAGGCTCTGGTTCTCCAGAAGGAGGACAAGGACGGTCGTCTGGTTCTGTCCAAGAAGCGTGCCGAGTACGAGCGTGCTTGGAACCGCATCGAGGAGAAGTTCAACTCTGGCGAGAACGTCGAAGGCGAGGTTATCGAGGTTGTCAAGGGCGGCCTGATCCTCGACATCGGCCTGCGTGGCTTCCTGCCTGCTTCCCTCGTCGACCTCCGTCGTGTCAAGGACCTCACCTCCTACATGGGCACCCGCATCGAGGCTCGCGTCATCGAGATGGACCGCAACCGCAACAACGTCGTCCTCTCCCGTCGCGTCGTGCTCGAGGAGTCCCGTAAGGCCGAGCGCTCCGAGATCCTGTCCAAGCTCAAGTCTGGCATGCGTCTCCAGGGCACCGTTTCCTCCATCGTCGACTTCGGCGCCTTCGTCGACCTCGGCGGTATCGACGGCCTCATCCACATCTCCGAGCTCTCCTGGAACCACGTCAACCATCCTTCCGAGGTTGTCAAGGTCGGCCAGGAGGTCGAAGTCGAGGTTCTCGACGTCGACCTCAACCGCGAGCGCATCTCCCTGGGTCTCAAGCAGACCACCGAGGATCCGTGGCGCGCACTGGTCAAGAAGTACCCCGTCGGCGCTATCGTCGAGGGCACTGTGACCAAGCTTGTCCCGTTCGGCGCTTTCGTCGACCTGGGCGAGGGCATCGAGGGCCTGGTTCACATCTCCGAGATGGCCAACAAGCACGTCGACCAGCCTTCTCAGGTCACCCACGTGGGCGACAAGGTTCAGGTCAAGGTCATGGAGATTGACCTCGACCGTCGTCGCATCTCCCTGTCCATGAAGTCTGCTGCTGAGACTCTGGGCGTCGAGATCGAGGTTACCCCGCTGCCTTCCGAGAAGAAGGACGAGGAGACCGACGCCGAGTAAATCGGTTTGACGATCACTTGTTTTAAGGGATCCGTCCGCAATGGACGGGTCCCTTTTTGCATTTGCTGCTGAGGCGCGCGATGCTGCCCATGCTGTCTGCAGGCTATTTGGTTGTCGGTGCATGAAAAATGCCGACATCCCGCCTCGGGGAGGAGGCGGGAACACACCGAGTAGACGGAGGGGTGCGGAGCGCGGTCGCGTCTCGACTGACGACGTTGCCCATCGACAGGACCATTGTAACGCATGGCGGTTCTTGGTTTATCGTGTCGAGCGTTTGCGTTGTGCCATTGCCTGCGGCAACGGTGTGTTACACTCTTGCACTGCTGAGTGGGCCAGACGGTCGCGCGATGTGCTGCTTGCAGTACGCGTGAGGAAAGTCCGGGCTCCAGAGGGCGGGATGCCGGCTAACGGCCGGGCGGAGTGATCCGACGGAAAGCGCCGCAGAAAAGAAGACTCCCACCTGCGCCGCAAGGCGTAAAGGGAAAAGCTGAAACGGTGGTGTAAGAGACCACCAGCGTCGTGGCAACACGGCGGCTTGGCAAGCCCCATCCGGAGCAAACGCGAATAGGAACGCTATGGGCCGGCCCGGTCCGCGTTCGGGTAGCGTGCGTGGAGCTGCACGGTAACGTGCAGACAAGATAAATGACCGTTCACGACAGAACCCGGCTTATAGGCCCACTCAGCAACTATGTTGACGCTGCGACGGCGTCAGCTGGCCGATTTGGCGCTCATTCGTCGGTCGCCGCCATAAGGCGTGCTCCCTCCTCTTTCGGGCCAAATCGACTCAGCTGACGCCGTCTCGCTGTTTTTATCTGGTCATCGGCCGTCTCATTTCTGTTGCAATCTCGTCTTTCAAGGCACCTTGCTCGCGCTGACGGGTTCTCGCTGTTGGTGACGGTATCATTGGCGTTTCCGTTCTTGTTGGCGAGGTCAACGGTGCTGTCTTTGCCGTATTATTGAGGCTGTTTGTTGCTTTGCTTGTTGTTGAGGGGCTTTGTTGGACAGCTATTTTACTCTGCAATCGAATATTGAGGCTTCGGGCGAGTTTGTGGACCGCAAGAGCCGGTTTATTGCCCAGCTGGTCCATATTGAGTCCGAGGATGAGGCGAATGCCTTTATCGAGATGGTTCGCAAGCGTCATTACGACGCTCGACACAATGTTCCCGCGTGGATTTTGGTCGATGGACGCGAACGCCAGAGCGATGACGGTGAGCCGAGCCGCACGAGCGGTATGCCGACGCTCGAGGTGCTGCGCGGCGCGGGGCTCAAAAATGTTTGCTGCGTGGTGACGCGCTATTTTGGTGGCACGCTGTTGGGGCCTGGTGGCTTGGTACGCGCCTATACCGCGGCGACGCAGGCGGCGGTGGCCGCGGCTCAGGAGGCCGGGCAGATCGTTGAGATGACGAGCGTCGTGCCGGTTGACGTGCATGTGGCCTATCCGCAGTACGAGCAGGTGCTTCGTTTGGCGCAGGATTCGGGTGCCAAGGTTTCGGATACCGATTACGCGGATGCCGTGACGATTCACTTGGTGTTCAAAGCGGGGGAGCAGGAGCCGTTTTGCGCTAAGATGCGCGAGCTTATGGCGGGGCGTGAGGAGATTGAGGTCGGAGCTCCCGAATTTGCCGAGTTCTAACGGCGACGGCCGGCGTGCTTTTGGATGGATTCCAAGCGCGCCGGCCGTCGTTTTATGTTGCTGCCGTTTACTCGGCGAGCTGCTTTAGCACATCACAGGCAATCTCGACGGCATCGTCGATGCAGCCGGGGCAGCTGCGGAGCGGACCCTTATCCGATCCGATGCCCTTGAGCGTGCCGCAGACGGTTGTCGTGTTCTTCTCGCCAAAACGCTTGGCGATTTCGCGCGACAGCTTGTAGGTCTGGCCCTTGGTCTTTGGGTTTTCCATGCCGTCGCTCATTGCAAAGCCCATGATGGCCACGGCGCCCGAGATGGCGCCGCAAGTTTCGGTCATGCCGCCCATGCCGGCGCCAAAGCCCTCGGTGAGGGTAAAGGCGACCTGGGGGTCGAGCCCGACGGCGGGCGCGAGCGTGCAGGCGACGGCCTGGGCGCAGTTAAAGCCACGGGCGTGGTATTCGGCAGCTTGAGCCTGACAGGCGGTGATGTCGAGCTGGGCCGTATCGATTTGCTTCATCGTTGTCTCCTTGGTCACGGTGTACCCGCCTATGGTACCCGTGACGGGGCATGTAATCATCGAGAGCTTCATGTATGCCTCGTTTTTGTCTATCGAGCAAATGCCCAAGGCTTGAGATAAATACCCCTGATCAATTTGTCACATAACCTACCTTGGGGATGGGTTGAGAGGGGTGCGGGGTAGCGGTATCGTGAACCGAATAAAACGTAACCCAGGCAAGGGAGCTAGATATGAGCGAGCAGACCATCGGTACCACATGTGTTCAGGGCGGCTATCACCCGGGAGATGCCGAGCCGCGCCAGGTGCCCATCTACCAGTCCACCACGTGGAAGTACGACACGTCGGAGCATATGGGTAAGCTGTTTGACCTGGAGGAGTCGGGCTACTTCTACAGCCGCCTGCAGAACCCCACGTGCGATCTGGTTGCCGCCAAGATCTGCGAGATGGAGGGGGGCACCGCCGCGATGCTCACGAGCTCGGGCATGGCTGCGAACTTCCTCGCGATCTTTAACGTGGCCGGTGCCGGCGATCATGTGGTCGCTAGCTCTGCCATTTACGGCGGTACGTATAACCTGCTCGCCCATACCATGGGCCGCATGGGCGTGACCTGCACGTTCGTCGCCCCCGACTGCACCGATGAGGAGCTCGAGGCAGCCTTTGAGCCCAATACCAAGCTCGTCTTTGGCGAGACGATCGCCAACCCCGCCCTTGCCGTGCTCGATATTGAGCGCTTTGCCAAGGCCGCACATGACCACGGCGTGCCGCTGATGGTCGACAACACCTTCCCGACGCCCGTGATGTGCCGTCCCTTTGAGTGGGGCGCCGATATCGTTACGCACTCCACCACCAAGTACATGGATGGACATGCTGCCTACCTGGGCGGCGTGATCGTCGACCACGGTCAGTTTGACTGGATGGCTCATGCGGACAAGTTCCCGGGTCTCACCACGCCCGACGAGAGCTACCACGGCGTGACCTATGTCGAGAAGTTTGGTCGCGAGGGTGCCTTCATTACCAAGGCAACCGCTCAGCTCATGCGCGATCTTGGTCCTATGCAGAATCCGCAGGCGGCCTTCTTCCTGAACAGCTCGCTCGAGAGCCTGCATGTGCGCATGCCGCGTCATTGCGAGAACGGCCTGGCCGTTGCCAAGTTCCTGCAGAGCCATCCCAAGGTGCGCTTCGTGAGCTATCCGGGCCTGGAGGGCGATAAGTACTATGACCTGGCTCAGAAGTACATGCCCAACGGTACCTGCGGCGTTGTGAGCTTTGGCTTTAACGGTGGTCGCGCGGCGGCCGAGACCTTTATGAAGAGCCTCAAGCTCGCCCAGATCGCCACGCACGTTGCCGACGCCCGCACTTGCTGCCTGCATCCTGCTAACGCTACGCATCGCCAGATGAACGACGAGGAACTCATCGCCTGCGGTATCTCCGCCGACATGGTGCGCCTGTCGTGCGGCCTCGAGGACACGGCCGATCTGATTGCCGACCTTGAGCAGGCGCTCGAGCAGTGCTAGGCTAGCGTTCGCATAAGGCGCCGATGCTGGCAGAAAGCTTCGGCGACCTTTCGTTCCGATTCCGTAGGCGGGACCCCAATTGCGGCTGTTTGCATGCGATTGGGGCCCCGTTTTTTTTGCGTTGGGCCACTCGAAAGGATGGATATGGAGAAAACTGCAGAGCAGCTGCGCCGCGAGCACATTGCCCTAGAGGGCGACACCCATGGCAAGAACAAGTGGGCGATTCTGTTTGCCGTGCTCATCATGACGTTTATGGTGTGTCTGGATTCGACCGTCGTGACCGTGGCGCTGCCCGTGATGCAAAAGGAGCTGGGCGTGGGCCTCGATCGCATTCAGCTGGTAAGCTCGGTGTATCTGCTTGCGACATGCGTGGCTATGTTGCCGTTTGGCCGTCTGGGCGACGTGCGCGGCAAGGTGAATGTGTTCCAGCTGGGCGTCATCGTCTTTTCGGTCGGTTCGCTGCTGTGCGGCCTTTCGTCCTCGCTCGAGGTTCTTATCCTGGCACGCATTGTTCAGGGTGTCGGTTGCGCGGCGGCCATGGCCAACAACATGGGTATCATCACCGAGTCGTTTCCGGCGCGCGAACGAGGCCGTGCCATGGGTATTCTCGCGACCTTCGTGGCCCTCGGCATGATGTGTGGCCCCGTGCTCGGCGGCATGCTGGTGGCAAGCTTTCCTTGGGAGAGCATCTTCCTCATCAACCTGCCCATTGGCGTCATCTCGTTTATCGTGGGGCTCTACACGCTGCCGCATGTTAAGCCGGAGGCCGGCGAGCGCCCCATGTCCCTTGCCGAGGCCGCTCGTCGCTGCTTTGCAAATTCGGCCTTCACCATCAACCTTGCCTGTATGCTCATCGTGTTCATTGGCATTGGCGCATCCGAGTTTATCCTGCCGTTCTATTTTCAGGACGCCCACGGCTTCGGTTCTGATATCTCTGGACTACTCTTTTTGGCGCTGCCGATGGTGAATGCCTTTATCGGCCCGCTTTCGGGAACGGTTTCGGACCGTGTTGGCTGTGAGGGCCCCACGGCGGTCGGCCTGGGCGTGTATGTGTGCGGTCTCTTTGCGGTAAGCACGCTCAACGAACACTCTTCTATCCCTGTGATCGTGTGCTGCGTCGCATTTATGTCGTGCGGTACGTCGATTTTCCAGAGCCCTAACAATTCGTTGTATATGGGCTCGGCTCCGCGCGAAGCACTCGGCTTTGCGGGCAGCCTGGGTAGCCTGGCGCGCTATGCGGGTATGGCACTCGGCATTACGGTGGCGTCGAATATCCTGTATGGGCAGATGAGCGTGGTGATGGGCGAGGCCGTGACCAGTTTTGTTGCAGGCCGTCCGGATGTATTCCTATTCGGCTTTCGCTCGGTGTTCTACGTGCTCATGGCTGTTGCCGCTGTGGGCTTTGCACTTGCCATGGTGCGTTTGGTGAAGATGCGCGCCCGCCATTAGCGTGTTGGGAGGCTGTCTGCCACGATTCGCGCCGTCCCAAAAAGACTGGTTTGTGGTGCGATGCGGCTTGTGGGACGGGCGGGGGTCGGTCCGTGGTAGACTATCGAACAACGTTTATTAATCGCGCGGTATCGTTGCCGCGAGAAGGGGTTGCGCCATGCAGGAGCTTGAGGATCGTATTCGCCATGACGGCATCGTAAAGGCCGGTAACGTCCTTAAGGTTGATGCCTTCCTCAACCACCAATGCGACGTTGAGCTGTTCGACCACATGGGCGCCGAGTGGGCCCGTCTGTTCGAGGGTGTCGAGATCAACAAGATCCTGACGATCGAAGCTTCGGGCATTGGCATGGCTTGCATTGCAGCCCAGCATTTTGGCGGCGTGCCAGTGGTCTTTGCTAAGAAGGCGCAGTCCATCAACCTCGACGGCGAGCAGTATGCCACGACCATCTATTCCTTTACCAAGCAGAAGGAGTACCCGGTTATCGTGGGTAAGCGCTTCCTGTCCGAGGGCGATAAGGTCCTGATTATCGACGACTTCCTGGCCAACGGCTGCGCGCTCGAGGGCCTTATCAAGATCTGCGAGGCTGCGGGTGCCGAAGTTGCCGGCATTGGCATCGCCGTTGAGAAGGGCTTCCAGGGCGGCGGCGATAAGCTCCGTAAACGCGGCTTCCGCGTTGAGAGCCTGGCCCGTATCGCTGAAATGGACTGCGAGAACGGCGAGATCACGTTCGCCTAGGCGCGCAACACAAGCGATTGGTATGCGATGTGACAAAGGGGCTTTCCCTTTGTCACATTTTTTGTATGAGGGGAGGTGTTGATATGGATGAGAACAAGATGGGATGGCGCGAGTATGCGCGCTACGCCGAGATGTCGGTCGAGGAGTTGGCGCGCGATTGCGAGGTGCAGGTGTTTCGCGCGACGGGTCCGGGCGGACAGGGCGTGAACACGACGGACTCGGCGGTACGCATGAAACATATCCCTTCGGGGATTGTCGTGACGGCGCGTGAGAGCCGCAGCCAGTTTCAGAATCGCGTGAGCTGCCTGCGCAAGCTGCGCGCTGAGCTTGAGCGTCGCGGGCGTCCACCGCGCCGACGCGTAAAGACCAAGGTGCCTCAGCGCTCTCGCCAGCGCAGGCTCAACGACAAGCACTTCAATGCGATTAAAAAAGCCAACCGACGCAAGCCGGGCAGCGACGAATAGCCTCCTCATAAGTTGCGGTGAAATAGGAACTGTTTTGCGTTTTTAGCTGCATAAACAGTCCCTATTTCACCGCAACTTAGGTGGAGTTAGCGGGTTGGGTGCCAGACCTCGAGAACGGCGGGAAGGATGTCCACCTCGATGCGCGAGGCGACAACGGGCTCGCCGTCGGCCTGGATGGGGTGGTCGGGCTCCTCAAAGGTAAGCTCGGCATGGCGACAGCGGCGCATGCGAACCGGTGGCAGCTTGGTGTGGTGGCCGTCTTTGGCCGAAAGGAACATGGGAAGCGCGACCGCGCGCGGAACGGGGCCGCAGGCGTAGCAGACGTCGAATATACCGTCACAGGGGTCAGCGTCGGGACAGATGCGATAGCCCGAGCCATAGGTAGGACCCAGCTGAATCGCCATGATGATTGCCCTCACGCGCTCGGCGGGCGCCCCGTCAAAGCTGACTGTCATGGGGTAGTTGCGATAGCGTAGGCCAAACTGCTCAAGTCCCGAGAGGGTGTAGAGCGGCGCGCCCGTCAAGCCGGTCTTTTTGCGCAGTTCGGTGGTGCCAAGGCCGATGGCGGCATCGATGCCGACCGAAAGCGTCTGGTCGTAATACTCAACGGTAGCCTCGCCGCTGCCGCTCGCAGGGCTCCAAGAGCGAATGCGCCCGATGTCCTGACGCTGCAGCTCGCAGGTGAGCAGCGCGCCAAAATCCTTACCGGAGAAATCGTCGATGCCGAGCGTCTGGGCAAAATCGTTGCCGGAGCCTACGGGCAGGACGGCAAGGGCGGGCCGGACCGCCTCATCCTGAGTCATAAGCCCGTTGACGACCTCGTGGATCACGCCATCGCCGCCTAGAGCGATAACGGTGCGATAGCCCTGAGCCTGTGCGGCAAGCTCCTTGGCATGCCCCATGCGCTCGGTCAGCACCAAGTCAAACTGGGATGCGCGCGCGGTCATATCCAAAAAGCGCTGCAGGCGCTCGGCAACCTCATGCGCGGCGTCCGACTGGGCGGCAGGATTGGCGATGATGAGCGTGCGACCAAAATCAGTTGCGTGCATGGGGCGACTCCCGGCGTGTGACGTGACGGTGCGGTCGCGCTCAGGTCGAATTGCCCCCGATTGTGGCTGCACGGCGAATACTTACGTTTACTCTATCAGGTCGTTGTGGCGCTCGATAGCATCCGCTACCGTACCGCCCTCATCCACAATAAGCGAACGGCGCTTGGGTGAGATGATGCGCTGGGCGGGGTACACGCCGCGGTGTCCGCCGGTTAGGTAGCTGATGAAGGCCACGATGACAAAGAATCCGGCGGCCGTGCCGTGGAACAGGTCGATGGCCATCATACAGGTGGTGATGGGCACGTTGAGGCCGGCGCAGAACACGCCGAGCATGCCGAGAGCCGCCAGAAAACTGGGATCGAGCCCGGTAAGGCAACCGATCCAGCCACCGAGTGCCGCACCGATGCCAAACAGGGGCGTGACCTCGCCGCCTTGGAAGCCGGCGCCCAGGGTGAGCGCCGTGACGACCAGCTTGATGGCTGCGTCCGCCAGGGTGGTGTTGCCGGCAAATCCGGCGCCGGAAAGCCACGTGGAAAGGCCGGCGTAGTCCCAGGCGTCGAGGAGGACATAGGCGGCCAAAACCACGAGTGCGCCTATGAGTGCGCGAACGAGGTAATTGGTGATAAAACGACAGTAGAGGCTCTTGACGGTTCGAACCGACCAGGCAAAGAGGCGTGCCGTCAGACCGAAGATAATGGCGCTGATAACAACGATGGCAACCGTCCGTGGTGTCATGTTGGGAACGCTGGCGATAACATTCGCCTCGTACTCGGTACCTAGGGCGAGTGATGTAAAGTAGCCGGCAAATGAGGCGACCAGGCAGTAGATGCCCGCCGTGTAGTCGATCTTGCCGATAAAGCACATCTCCATGCCAAAGAAAGCTCCGGCAAGGGGCGAGCCGAATACGGCGCCAAAGGCCGACGAGATGCCGGCGAGCATGAGGTCGTGGTGGTCATGCTTTTTGAGGTGGGCGAGGCTCGAGATGTTGCTGGCGATGGTGCCGCCAATCTGCACCGCGGCTCCCTCGCGACCGGCCGATCCGCCCGTTAGGTGCGTGAGCGTGGAGCAGACGAAGGTGAGGACGGCCATGCGCATATGGATGAGGCGTGTGCCCAGAGCGGAGTCGATGACCAGGTTGTTGCCACGCTTGGCGGCAAGACCGTGGTTTTTGTACACCCATGCGGTGGCAACGCCCACAACGGGAAGCAAGGCGTAGACCCACACATGGTGCTCGCGATAGTCGGTCGCGATATTCAACGAGGCCAAAAACGCCCAAGCGGCAACGCCCATGGCGAGCGAGACGATGACGACGAGTACGAGCAACTTAGCGCTCGCAAGTAGGTTGCGGGCGTTGCGGCGCGTGTCGGCAGCCAAGAGATGCTCGGAGCGGGTAAGTTGATGCCTGCCTGCCGTGATGACGTCATTAAGGGAGAAAAAGCCGCCGTCGTCGAGCGGCTGGGAATGATCCTGCGCTTTGTTTGCGCTTTCGGGTTTGTCGTTATGAGCCATACGTTCCTCTTTTAGGTTGCAACGCAAGCATTATAAAACGCGGTAAACGCGACGAGCCGGTGGGTTGGTTTCCATTCTGTTTCGCGGCCTGCAACCGACAGGTGTATTTGCGGGTACAGGCCGAGTCGCGGTCGTGCGTTGGGGGATTATACTGAGACAAGCATAAAGAATTGGCGCCCCTGTTGTGCGCCGTGGCATTAAGAGGTGCATATGGCAGAGAAACTCATTCCACTGGAGGACGCTCAGTCGATTGTCCTGTCGCACGTTGCTCCGACCGATCTCGTCGAGATTCCCGTGTGGCAGGCGGCTGGTTTTCCCTTGGCCGAGGACGCGGTGGCCGATATCGATATCTCGCCGTTTGCCAACAGCGCTATGGACGGATATGCCGTGCGCTCGGCGGACTTGGTGCAGGCATCTGGCGAGGCGCCGGTGACGCTCGACGTTATCGGACACGAGGCCGCGGGCCATGTGTTTGAGGGCGCAATCGGTGCGGGCGAGGCGGTCCGCATCATGACAGGCGCGCCGGTGCCCGAGGGTGCCGATGCCGTGGTGAAGTACGAGATCGTCGATGTGCTCGACGGTGACGGCAACGAGGGCTCGCACGTTCGCTTTTCGGCGCCAGCCAAGGTAGGGGAGAACGTTCGCTCTGCTGCCGAGGAGGCCCATGCCGGCGATATTGTGATGCACGCCGGCAAGGTCGTGGCTCCGGCGGGTGCGGGTCTGCTGGCGAGCGCCGGATACGCGAGCGTGAAGGTGCACGCTGCCCCGCGTGTGGGCATCATCTCGCTGGGCACGGAACTGGTCGCACCGAGTAAGGTGCCGGCGCGCGGTCAGATTCGCGATTCCAACTCCTCGGCGCTGATGGCCGAGGCACTCGATGCCGGCGCCGAGCCCGTGTTCTACGGCATCGCGCCCGATGATGAGCAGGCGATTGCCGAGCTGGTACATCGTGCCGTGCAGGAGTGCGACTTTGTCATTACGAGCGGTGGCGCCTCGGCGGGCGATTACGATTTCGTGACGGCGCTCGTCCGGCGCGAGGGCGAGGTGCTGTTTGACCGCATCTCGATGCGTCCGGGTAAGGCCATCACGTTTGGCTTGCTCGGGGGTAAGCCCTACCTGGGGCTTTCAGGCAATCCGGCCGCGGCGTATGTGGGCTTTGAGATGCTCGCCCGCCCGGCGATTCGCAAGATGCGCGGCTTTGCCGAGGGTGTACGTCCCGTGCAGCAGGCGACGCTCACACACGACGTGAAAAAGCGACAGCATCGCCGCTTCTTCGATCGCGCCTCGGTTTTGCGCGACCCCGAGACCGGTGAGCTGTTGGTGACCGAGGCCAAGACGCAGAATTCGGCGCTGCTTGGAACTATGCAGCGTGCGAACTGCCTGTTGCGTATTGACGAGGGTCCGTGCGACCTTGCGGCGGGCGATGTCGTGGACGTTGTTCGCGTCGACCTGCCCGAGGGCGCCGTGTTGTAGGAGGAATGCTATGGAGCTGAAGATATCGATCGTGACGTGCTCGGATACGCGCGACCTTGTCCAGGACGAGGCGGGCGCTGCCCTCGAGGAGCTCATCGTGGCGCAGGGCTGGACGGTCGCCTCGCATGTGGTCGTGCGCGACGACGTCAGCGAGATCGGTGATGCCATTGTGGAAGCCGCCGATGAGTGTCACGCCAATGTCGTGCTCACCTGCGGCGGCACGGGTCTTTCGATGCGCGATGTAACGCCCGAGGCGACGCGTTCCGTCTGCGACCGCGATGTGCCGGGTATTGCCGAGGCAATTCGTGCGTATTCGATGACCATGACGCGCCGCGCCATGCTCTCGCGCGCCGTGTGCATGCAACGAGGTCATACACTTGTCGTAAACTTTCCCGGTTCTACGAAGGCCGCCCGCGAAAGCTGGGAGGCCATAGCGGACCAGCTGGAGCATGCGGCTCAGATGACAGCGGGCGGCGGACATGCCAACTAGGTGGTTTACCTGCGGCGGGGCGACCTGAACGGCTGCTCCGCTTTTGTTTTCCGCCGAAGCGACGCCGAGGTGCACGGTAACTTGAAACTATATTCTCTGACGAGAATAATTTCTCACTATCATTATTCTCGCAGAAGTATAATCTGATTGCAGATTAAAGCCCGCGGTGCGGTACCCGGGCACAAGGTCCGAAAGGGTTGAATATGTTCGATATGGTTTCACGCCGCGGTTTTGTCTCGCTTTCTGCTGCCACTGCCGCCGGCCTTGGCCTTGCCGGCTGCTCGGGCAACAAGACGTCCGAGCCCGCTGGTTCCGATGCCGGCTCCGTCAAGTCTTCCTCTAAGAAGAAGGCTGTCGAGCTGCAGGTCTTTGCCGCTAACTCGCTCGAGAAAGCTCTGCCCGAGGTTCAGGAGCTCTACACCGACCAAACCGGCACCACCTTTGCCGACACGCAGTTTAAGGCCTCCGGCGACCTCGTCGAGCAGATGAAGGCCGGCGCCACGGTCGACGTGCTCATCACCGCTTCCAAGGGCACCATGGATGACGCTGAGACCGCCGAGCTCGTCGACACCGACACCCGCGAGGACATGTTCGTCAACGATCTCGTGATCATTCGCGCCGAGGGCTCCGATACTAAGGTCGAGGCCATCGCCGACGTCGCGAATCTGGACGGTAAGATTGCCATCGGCGACGCCAAGACCGTCCCCGCCGGCAAGTACGCCAACCAGGCGCTGGCTTCCGTGGGCCTCTATACCGGTACCGAGGGCGACGACGGCGAGTACGCGCCCGAGCTCGCCGACAAGGTAGCCCTGGCCGACAAGGTCGGCACCGCTGCGTCTTACGTCTCTACAGGCGACTGCGTGGCGGGTTTTGTCTACAGCTCCGATATCTTCCGCTACGACGGCATCGAGGAGGCCTTCGTGTGCCCCGAGGACTCGCACAAGCCCATCGTGTATCCCGGCGCTGTCGCCGATAGCTCCGAGCATGCCGACGAGGCCAAGGCGTTCATCGACTTCTGCCTGACCAACAAGAAAGCCCAGAAGATTTGGGCCAAGTACGGCTTTGAGCTTTCCGAGTAGTGCGAAAGGGCACTGTATAACGATATTCTTGAGGGCGGGCGTTCTTGCGATCGCCTGTCCTTTTTGATTGAACCGGCGTGCCTGCGCGCCGTTGCCCTGTGTTTGAGGAGTCGCCCGTGTCAAGGAAAACGATTCGCCTGCTCGCCGCGCTGGCAGCGGTTCTCTTTGCGTTTACCTCGCTGCCTGGGGCTGCCTGTGCCGAGGCTCTCTTTACCACCGCCGATGGGTGCCAGGCGACCGAGGACTCCGCGCTTATCGATGGCGTCGAGTTTGGCCTCAACGCGTTTGAGCGCAATGCCAAGGGCACGGCACGCTCGTTTGCAGGTCAGCCCGAGGGCTATCGATTTCCCATCTACAAAAAGACGACGCTTGTGACGGTGACGACGCCTTCGAACATCGTGGTGTGGGTTGATGCACACGCCGCTAAGGACGCGGGGCTCGACATTACAAACGCCTCTGACCAAAAGGCGCTTAAGAAGATGCTCACGGGGCTCGATAAGTCTCACTCCATGGGCGGAGCGCTGCTGGAGGACTCCAGGCTTGAGTGGGTGTTTACCTCGGACAACGAACTTGTGCAGGGCGATTATCGCTATCAGTTTAAGGTGAAGGGCGAAGACGCCGATTGCTACACGGTGGTGAATGCCGCCGAGGCCGCGAACGCCGAGCTTGATCTGGGTGGCGGAGCCCTGTGGAGCGACAACGCCGCCTTAGTGCCGTATGCGAGCGTCTCGACGACGGAGCCACCTTCGCTGGCGGAGTGCGCCCAGACGTTTTTTGGCGGCATCGACTACCGTCCGTTTTGGGTTTCTATCAAAACGAGCGGCCTTGCCCTGCTGATCTCCTTTGCGCTGGGCCTGTTCGCCGCGTGGAAGACTATGGGTACCTCGAGTCGCATCAAGGGCCTGCTCGATTCGGTCTTTACGATTCCTATGGTGCTGCCACCCACGGTCTGCGGCTTTTTGCTGCTTATGCTATTTGGTCGATCGACCGGGGTGGGCCAGTGGCTTATCGCGCACGGCATCTCGATCGTCTTTACGTGGCCCGCGGCGGTCATTTCGGCCGTCGTCGTGTCGTTTCCGCTGGTTTACCGCACGGCGCTCGGAGCCTTCGAGAGTCTTGACGCGCAGATGCTCGACGCCGCGCGAACCCTGGGATGGTCCGAGCGTCGCATCTTTGCCAAGCTCATGATGCCGCTTGGCTGGCCCTCGATTGCCGCCGGCACGGTGCTCGCCTTTGCCCGCGCGATGGGCGAGTTTGGCTGCACCCTGTTCTTTGCGGGCAACTACGCCGGTATTACGCAGACCATTCCCATTGCGATTTACTTTGAGTGGATGGGCGGCAATACGTCGGTGGCCCTCTTTTGGGTCGTGGTCGTAATCGCGTTCAGCTTCCTGGTCATTCTGTTCATCAATATGTACACGGCGCATTCGCAAAAGTATCGCGAACGTGGCCTTTCCCGTGCGGAGCGCAAACAGGCCAAAGGTCTCGCCGGACAGGGCGATTCGCTCGACCCAGTCGGCGGCGATGCGCTGCGTATCGATCGCGAGGCGCTGGCCGAGCTCATGCGTGATGATGCGGCGCCGCGGGGAGGTCGATAAGCTATGTCGCTCGTTTTGGATATTAAGAAACGTTATCCCGGGTTTGTGCTCGACATGCAGCTTGAGGCCGGCGAGGAGCGCGTGGCCCTGCTGGGCGCCTCGGGTTGCGGCAAGAGCTGTACGCTGCGCTGCATCGCCGGTGTGGAGACGCCCGACGAGGGCAAGATTGTCGTCAACGGCGTGACCTTTTTTGACTCGGCGGCGGGCATCAACCTGTCGCCCCAGGCGCGCAAATGCGCTCTGCTGTTCCAAAACTATCAGCTGTTTCCTAACATGACAGTGGCCGATAACGTATGCGCCGGTGTAAAGGACGCGGGTGACGCCGCCGCGCGCAAAAAGCTCGCCGAGCGCTATCTGAGCATTTTCGGTCTGGCCGATTTTGCCGACCGCTATCCCGCACGACTCTCGGGCGGGCAGCAGCAGCGCGTGGCGCTTGCCCGCATGGTGGCGGCGCATCCGGGCATTTTTATGTTCGACGAGCCCATGAGCGCACTCGATTCCTATCTTAAGAGCGCCCTCGAGCAGAACATGCTCGACCTGTTCGATGTGTGCAACCGCACCGTACTCTACGTGAGCCACGACATCGACGAAGCGTGCCGCCTGTGCCAGCGAATCTGCGTGATGCACGACGGGCATGTGGAGGAGATCGGCTCCGTCGAGGACGTGGTTCGCCGCCCGCAGACGCTGGCGGCGCTGCGCCTGACGGGCTGCAAGAACACAAGCCGGGCGCGCAAGATCGGCGACGAAGAAGTTGAGGCCCTCGACTGGGGCATGACCTTCAACGTGGGCCGCGAGGTTCCCGATGACGTGGCATACCTGGGCATTCGCGCAAGCTACTTCCATGTTGACAATCGCGCTGAGCGGGGCCGCAACAGCTATGACTTGCACGTGGCCCGCGTGAGTGATTCGCGCTTTGAGCGGCTGGTGTTGCTGGACGTGCCGCGCGTCGATGCGCCCACGCGTCTGCAGTGGAAGGTCAACAAGGTGGGCATGCCTGTCGACGCGCTGCCGCAAGCAGGCGAGACGCTGCGCATGCATTTTGATGCCAGCAGGATCCATTTGGTTTGTCGATAGCGCCGGGTAATGCCGTCGGGGATATAAGCCTCGGCGGCTTTGTCTTGCCGCTCGCCGAATGAGGGACGACAAACTCTTACCAATCAAGATAATTTTTTATTAAACGACGACGCACGACGCTGTCGTACGAATGTCAACGGTGTTCGTCTGGACGATGACCGTTGATATAGTTGACCTTAACTTGTAAAGGAGGGTGCGCACATGCCGCAGACGACATACATTCGCCGCGTTGCCGCGCGTGCCCTATATATAGCTCGGAGTCGCATATGAGCAGGTATGTTCACGGCTCCGGGAGAGACGACGAACAATTAAATAATCGACCGCAAAGCAGGTTCCCTAAAATTCCGGGTTTAGGCGCGGCTGGGTTTTCGCCACCCACCGTGCAGCAATACCGTAGCTATTCATTTTTGGTTCGAGAGGGGAACCGTTATGGCTGAAGAATTTGATTTCCATCCGATGTGGGAGAGCCTCGGCATGAATCTTGCCGATCACGACATGCTGCTGGGCGCCGTGGGCCAGATGTACGGCGACATGTTCCTGACGCAGAACAATCGCCCCAAGTCCACGTCCTACCTGGACTTTGTGGCCACCAACATCCACAGCGGCCGTATTAAGGAGATGCTCGACAAGAAGGAGGCCGGCGAGGCCACCAAGATCGTCGGCTCATTCTGCGTGTACGTGCCCGAGGAGATCGTGCTTGCCTGTGACGGCATTCCCGTGGGCCTGTGCTCGGGTGCCGATTGGGCAACCGATAAGGTCGAGGAGCACCTGCCGCGCAACATCTGTCCGCTTATCAAGAGCTTTGCCGGCTTTAAGCTGGGCGAGGTCTGCCCCTACATTGAGTCGAGCGACCTGGTGGTGGGCGAGAACACCTGCGATGGCAAGAAGAAGGCCTACGAGTTCTTTGCCACGCAAAAGAACATGTACGTCATGGATATTCCCAACGTACACGACGAGTCGACGCTCGTGACCTGGAAGGCCGAGGTCAAGAAGCTCGCCGCCAAGATCGAGGAAGAGTGTGGCGTCAAGATTACGCCCGAGCGTCTGAAGGCCGCCATCCACGCCGTCAATGAGAAGCGTCGCGCCCTGCAGCGCCTCGCTGCCACGCGCGCTGCCGACCCGGCACCCATCAGCGGTCTCGACAGCCTGCTGACCGTTCAGGCCGCCTTTATGGACGACACGCCGCGTCTGACCGGCGCCATCAACGATATGGCGGCTGAGTGCGAGCAGCGTGTCGAGGCCGGCGAGGGCGTGGCGCCCAAGGGGACCAAGCGCATCCTGTACACCGGCACGCCCATGGCCGTGCCCAACTGGAAGCTGTTCAACCTCATCGAGAAGGCCGGCGGCGTTGTGGTCGGCGAGGAGTCCTGCACGGGCTCGCGCTACTACAAGGACCTGGTCGACGAGTCCGGCGAGACGGTCGACGAGATGCTCGACGCCATCGCCGAGCGCTACTTCAAGATCAACTGCGCCGTCTTTACGCCCAACGATCAGCGTATGAAGGACATTGTCCAGATGGTCAAGGACCTTCATGCCGACGGCATCGTCGACGTGGCTCTGCAGTTCTGCACGCTCTACGAGATGGAGTCGTTTGCCGTGGAGAAGGCCGCCGAGGAGGCAGGCATTCCGTTTATGCACATCACGACCGACTACGCCGGCGAGGACGCCGGTCAACTGCAAACCAGGATTGAGGCTTTCTTGGAAACCATTTAGGACTATCCGTCCCGGCGGCTTCTCCAGGCACCCGATCTTGCCGTTCAAACCGTCGCTTGCGTGCCAAAGTACGCGGCGCGTCTCTTTCACGGCAACCTCGGGCACCTGGGAAAGCCGTTTCCTTGGTTGGTTAAAAGGTTTGTTAAGGAGTTATATGTCGGAAAATATGGAGCAGCCGTTGCCGTCCACGTTTGAGGAGTTCAACGAGCAACGCAAGGCGGCGTTTATTCGCGTCAAGGATTACAAGCAGGCGGGTAATCGCCTGGTCGGCTTTTTGTGCAGCTATACGCCGCTCGAGATTATCGATGCCGCGGGCGCTGCAAGTGTGGCCTTGTGCGGCACATCCGACGAGGTGATTCCCGAGGCCGAGAAGGTGCTGCCGGCAAACCTCTGCCCGCTCATCAAGTCGACCTACGGTTTTGCCTACTCGCAAAAGTGCCCGTTTACGTACTTTAGCGACATGATCATCGGTGAGACCACCTGCGACGGCAAGAAGAAGATGTACGAACTGCTCAACGAGCTCAAGCGCACGTATATTCTGCATCTTCCGCAGGGTCGCGATCGCGCCTACGAGCGCGAGGGCTGGTACGAGGAGTGCCGTCTGCTCAAGGAGGAGCTCGAGGGCTTCTACGGCATCACGATTACCGATGACGATCTGCGCGCCGCCGTACGCCGTCGCAACCGTTTGCGTGCGGCCCAGCTCGAGATGTTTGCGCTGCAGGCCAACCAGCCGGCGGCCATGAGCGGCGTCGATCTGATGAGCACCATGTTTGCCGGTACGTTCAGCTTTGATATCGAGGCTTATACGCAGCAGCTGGAGCAAAAGGTCGTCAAGCTGCGCGAGGCCTACGACGCGGGCGAGCGCCCGGTTGCGGCGGATGCCAAGCGCATTCTGATCACCGGTTGCCCGGTGGGCGGTGTGATCAACAAGATCGGTCGCACCATCGAGTCCAACGGCGGCGTGGTCGTTTGCATGGACGACTGCTCGGGCGAGCGTACGGCGGCCATGATGATCGACCCGGAGGCTCCCGACATCCTGCGCGCCATCGCCGACCGCTACCTGGATATCAACTGCTCGGTCATGACGCCCAACGACGGTCGTATGGACAACACCCTGGCCATGTGCGAGAAATACCACGTCGACGGTGTGGTGGAGAATGTGCTCCAGGCGTGCCACACCTTTAACGTGGAGAGTGCGCGCATGCAGGAGGCTGTCGAGGGTGCGGGTATTCCGTACATGAAGATCGAGACCGATTACAGCAACGGCGACATGGGCCAGATCGAGACCCGCATCGCCGCCTTCATCGAAATCCTCTAGCTTCCTCAGGCGCCGGATCTTGCTCCTCAAACCGTCGCTTGCGTACCCAAAGTACGCTGCGCTCCTCTTTCGGGGCAATCTCCGGCACCTGAGAAACCTAGAGCTAAGGCGCCTGAACGCGCCGCTACCTTTGATGTTTAGATTGGAAGAGAGCCATGATAGGGATCGGGATCGATATCGGGTCTACGGCGGCTAAGGCTGCTGTGGTCGACGGGGAGGGTTCGGTGGCGTGGACGTGCGTGCAGCCAACCGGGTTCTCCTCGGTCGATGCTTCCGAGCGGCTGCGCGAGGCACTGGCAGCGGCCGTCTATGACGTGACGGCCGAAGATGCTCGCGTGGTCGCGACTGGCTACGGCCGTGTTGCCGTGCCCTATGCGCACAAGGTCGTGACCGAGATCACCTGCCACGGTACCGGTGCCGTGCGCCTTTTTGGCGACCACGGCACCGTAATCGATGTTGGTGGTCAGGACACCAAGGTCATTCAGCTTAAAAGTGGCCGCGTGGCCAAGTTTGCCATGAACGACAAGTGCGCTGCCGGCACGGGGCGCTTTTTGGAGATCATGGCCGACCGCCTGGGCATTTCCCAGCAGCAGATGGCCGACCTGGCGCGTTCCGGCGAGCCCACAAAGATCAGTAGCATGTGCACGGTGTTTGCCGAGAGCGAGGTCATCAGCCTGATCGGTCGTGGCGAGCCGCGCGAGAACATTGCGCGTGGCGTGATCGACAGCGTGGTCTCGCGCGTGGCGACCATGGCCGGGCAGGCCGTGGGCGCCCCGTACTACCTGACCGGTGGCCTGTGCGAGAACGCCTTCGTGGTGGAGCGGTTGGGCGAGCTGCTGGGGTCGCCGGTGACCACCTCGCCCCAGGCTCGCTTTGCCGGAGCGATCGGCGCAGCGATTCGCGCACAGGCACTAGGGTGATGTATCGGCCGTGGAAGCGCGTTCATGCGTATACTGGGAAGCATTGTTTGTGTTTGAGGGGAGGTATCGATGACAGGCGATCAGATGAGGCTTACGTCTATGACGGCTGCGAGTGGTTGAGCCGCTAAGTTGGCTCCTGGAGCCCTCGCCCAGGTCCTGGGCGACTTACCTAATGTGCATAACGACAACTTGCTCGTGGGGTTCGATACCTCCGACGATGCGAGCGTCTTCCGCGTAGGGGAGAACCTGGGCCTCGTGCAGTCCATCGACTTCTTCCCGCCGATGGTCGACGACCCGTTTCTGTTTGGCCAGATCGCCGCGACCAACTCGCTGTCGGACATCTACGCCATGGGCGGGCGGCCGAGCCATGCCATGAACTTGCTGTGCATCCCGAGCTGTCTGGGCGTTGAGGTTGCCGGTCAGATTCTGGCGGGCGGCGCCGACAAGTGCGTCGAGGCGGGTTGCTCCATCGCGGGCGGCCACACCATCAACGATGACGAGCCCAAGTACGGCCTGTCCGTGAGCGGTTTTGTGCCACTCGACCGTATGCTCGCCAACAGCGGCGCGCACGTGGGCGATGTTCTGCTGCTGACCAAGGCGATCGGCTCGGGCATCATCACCACGGCCATTAAGGGCGAGCTTATCGAGCAGGACGAGGCCGCAGCCATGTTTGACTCGATGCGCGCCCTCAACGAAGCCCCGATCCGTTTGGCTGAGGGACTCGGGCTTCACGGCTGCACCGACATTACGGGCTTTGGCCTGATCGGGCATGCGTGCGAGATGGCCGAGGGCTCGGGCGTGCAGATTGAGCTTGCGTCGGGGGCGGTGCCGCTTTTTGATCAGGTGCTCGACATGGCGCGTCTGGGCATTATCCCCGCGGGCTCCTACCGCAACCAGGACTTCTTTGGCCCGCGCGTGGCGGCCGACGATGACCTGGAACCGGGTATGTTGGATGCGCTGTACGATCCGCAGACCTCGGGTGGTTTGCTTATTGCGGCGCCTGCTGCCGATGTGGATGAGCTTGCGCGTCGTTTACATGCCGAGGGGCGCATCGCTGCCGTTGTTGGGCGCGTGTGCGAGGCAGAGCCGGGCGGCCCTGCCGTCCGCGTTGTGCATTAAGGAAAACTGTTTATGCGACCGCCTACTGTTCTGGGCGGCCCCTTTCGAAAGGAATTTGCTATGTCTACCAAGATTGAAGTCAATGCCATGGGCGATGCCTGCCCGCTGCCCGTCGTCAAGACGCTTAAGGCACTCAAACAGCTTGATGGCGAGGGCGCCGTGGTGACCTCGGTCGACAACGAGACCGCCGTCAAGAACATTTCCAAGATGGCACAGGAGAAGGGCTGCACGGCCTCGGTCGAGAAGGTTTCTGACGCCGAGTGGCACGTGACCGTGGCGGCCTCTGGCACCGTTGCCGTGGCCGATCCCGAGCAAGATGGCGCTGCCTTCTGTGATGCCAGCGCCGGCAAGGGCAAGCTCGTCATTTCCGTCTACACCGACTGCATGGGCCGTGGCGACGACGAGCTGGGCCACAAGCTCATGAAGGCCTTCATCTTTGCCGTGACGCAGCAGGAGGAGCTGCCCGCGACCATGCTGTTCTACAACGGCGGCGCCAAGCTCACCGTAGAGGGCTCTCCGGTACTCGACGACCTGAAGGGTCTGGCCGAGCAGGGCGTCGAGATCCTTACCTGTGGCACCTGCCTCGACCACTATGGCATTAAGGACCAGCTTGCAGTAGGCGAGGTCACCAATATGTACGTGATCGTGGAGAAGATGGAGCAGGCCGTGCGCGTCGTGCGCCCGTAGCGTATTGGTTGGAGTTGCTATGAGGGAGAAGCGCCCGGCGCTTGTCATCACGTTTCCCACCACGGCGGCCGCCATGGGCTGCGAGTCCCTTTGCATCGAGCGCGGCCTTCCCGGGCGAACGATTCCCGTGCCCGGGGAGGTCGCTGCCGGCTGCGGTCTGGCGTGGAAGGCGTTGCCTGCCGATGAGGAGCTGCTGCGCGGCGAACTCGCCGCGGCGGGCGTTCCCACCGAGGGCTATACCGTGATTGATATGTGGGAGGTCGTGCGATGATCTACCTGGATAACGCGGCGACGACCATGCACAAGCCGCAGACGGTCATCGATGCCGTGACGCAGGCGATGTGCTCGCTCGGCAATGCTGGGCGCGGTGCCACGTCGGGTGCGCTCGATGCGGCGCGTACCATCCACGGCTGCCGCGCCAAGCTTGCGCGCTTGCTGGGCTGCCCGCGGGCCGATCATGTTTGTTTTACGCCCAACTCCACCGCGGCGCTCAACACCGTCATCAATGGCGTGGTGTGCCCCGGCGACCGCGTGGTCACGACGGTGCTCGAGCACAACTCCGTGCTACGTCCGCTCAACCGCTTGGCGGCAGAGCAGGGCGTGACCGTTGAGCATGCGGGCTGCGACGCGAATGGCGCGCTCGACTACGACGAGCTCGAGCAGCTGGTCACGCAGGGCACGCGTGCCGTGGTGGTGACGCATGCCTCCAATGTGACCGGCAACGCGGTCGACATCGCACGCGTTGCCGCCATGGCCCATGCGGCCGGCGCGCTCGTGATCGTCGACGCCTCGCAGTCTGCCGGTACGGCGAAGATTGACATGGATGCCATGGGGCTTGACGTGGTGTGCTTTACCGGCCACAAGGGGCTCATGGGACCTCAAGGCACCGGCGGCCTGGCCGTGGCGGAAGGCATTGACGTGGCTCCGTGGGCCATGGGTGGCACCGGTGTTCACAGCTTCGATGAGCTGCAGCCGCTTGAGTGGCCCACGCGCCTTGAGGCGGGCACGCTCGACGGTCACGGTATCGCAGGCCTTTCCGCCGGTCTCGACTTTATCGAGGCACAAGGCGGGGTCGAGGCGATTGCGGCGCATGAGCGCTCGCTTGCAGAGCGCTTCCTCGACGGCGTTCGCGAAATCCCCGGCATTGCGCTCTACGGTGCGTTTGACCAACCCACGCGCTCGGCGATCGTCTCACTCAACGTGGGTGATATCGATTCGGCCGAGATCTCGGACGCGCTCATGCAAGGGTGGGGGATTGCGACGCGCCCCGGCGCCCATTGCGCTCCGCTCATGCACCGTGCGCTGGGGACCGAGCGCCAAGGTGTCGTTCGCTTCTCGTTTGGCTATTTCAACACGGTCGGGGAAGTCGACACCGCGATTGACGCTTTGCGCGATTTAGCCTGCTAAAGCTGCTAGACCGTTTATACTTGCGGGACGGGTGTTTTTGCCCGTCCCATTTTTTTGTTTCGACCCGAAAGGTGTGTCTATGGCCTCATCCGCTCCGCGCGGTTTGCGCTCCGACCATGTCGTTACCGTCGGCATTGCGCTGTTCTCGATGCTCTTTGGCGCCGGTAATCTCATCATTCCGCCGTTGTTGGCACTTCAGGCCGGCACGGCCACGCCGCTTGCCATGATCGGCTTTTTGATTGCCGCTATCGGTCTGCCCGTCATGGGCTTTATCGCCGTCGCGCTCGCCGGAACGGCGCGCGAGCTTGCCGGCCGCGTGCACCCCAAGTTTGGTGAATTTTTTGTCGCGGCGGTGTATCTGGCCATCGGCCCGTGCCTGGCCATTCCGCGCACAAGCTCTACGGCGTTCGAAATGCTGGTGCCGCTGCTACCCGAGGGTGTTTCACTCGGCACGGCACGTTTGGTGTTTGCCATTGGGTTCTTCGTCGTCGCGTTTGTGCTCACGCTGCGCCCGGGCGTCATCACACGCGTGCTCGGCCGCATTACGGGTCCCGCGCTCATTGCGCTCATCGTGCTGGTTGTGGGTGCTGCCGTGATCTCGCCGCTGGGACCGGCTGCCGCGCCGCAGGCTCCCTACGATGCGGGCGCCGCCGTGCAGGGCTTTCTGACTGGCTATCAAACCATGGACCTGCTCGCGTCGCTCGCCTTCGGCATCATCATCGCCGAGACCATCCACGAGTTGGGTGTTACCGATGACAAGCGCGTGGCCTTCGAGATTTCGCGTTCCGGTGTGATCGCCGGCGTGCTCATGGCCATCATCTACTGCGGCTTGGGCCTTGCCGGTATGCAGCTCGGCACCGTGATGCCCGACGCTACCAACGGCGCCGCCATCCTTGCGCGTTCGGCCTCCATGCACTTTGGTCTTGCTGGCACGGTTGTCGTCTTTGCGATCTTTTTCCTCGCCTGCATGAACGTGTGCATTGGCCTTATCAGCTGCTGCTCGCGTTACTTCTGCGAGACGTATGTGGTCGAAGGGGGAGCGGAGGCCTCCGAGGAGGCCATGCGCCGCCCCTTTGCGGTTCTCGCCTTTGTGTTCGCGGCGTTTTCGTGCGTGCTTTCCAACGTGGGCCTCGACGTGATTCTTATGTTCTCGGTGCCTATGCTCAACGCCTTGTATCCCGTTGCCATCGTGCTGGTACTGATGGGCCTGGTGCACGGCTTTTGCGACGCTCATCCGCAGGTGTGGATCTGGGTCGGCGGCGTCGTCGCGGTGCAGAGTGTGATCACCTCGGTCCGCGATGCGTTCTTTGCGGGCGCGTGGCTACCGTTCGATTCGCTGCCGTTGGCGGATATCGGTGCCGCGTGGGCACCGGTTGCCGTGGTGGCGTTTGTGATCGGTCTGCTCCATAGTCGTTTTGTCGCACATTCGAGGAGCTAAGGTATCAATGCTTGCACAGGCGGGGAGTCTACCCTATAATTTCCTTCGCTTTGGGACACGCAAGGTTTAGACCTTAGCTGCTCAACACCTTCGGGACGTGGCGCAGTTTGGTAGCGCGCCTGCTTTGGGAGCAGGATGTCGCAGGTTCAAATCCTGTCGTCCCGACCATATCTTGCGGGCGTAGTTCAATGGTAGAACCCCAGCCTTCCAAGCTGATGACGCGGGTTCGATTCCCGTCGCCCGCTCCATAGGATAGTTTTAACGGCTCTGGTTCCTTTTGGGACCAGAGCCATTTTCGTAAGTGTACGGGGTGACGGAATCGATGTCGCCCCACGTCCCATCTAAGCTGCGGTGAAATAGTTTCTGAAAAGCCCGAATAAGCCTAATAACCCCAAATGGGGGTGCGGACGATTTCTTGGACCGCGCCTAGGCGTATCCAAGCTTCCTGCGGTACTCCATCGGGCTCAGCCACCCGAGGGACTTCTTGATCCGCTCCTCACGATAGTACACGAGGTAGGCCTCGAGCCTTCCCATGAACTCCTCGGCCGTCACGCCCTCCCAGTCCCTGTAGTGGAAGAACTCGTTCTTGAGGCGCCCGAAGAAGCCCTCGCAGGCCGAGTTGTCCGGGCTGCAGCCCTTCGCGGACATGCTCCTGATCAGGCCGTTCTCCTCGCAGATCCCGATCCACTCCGGCCAGCGGTAGTGGCCGCCCCGGTCCGAGTGGATCGTCGTGCGCGCGCCCGCCGGCCTCGCCGCGCAGGCCTTGAGCAGGCTCGAGTTCGCGAGGCGCTTGTCGGG